>CP133187.1:1017500-1327500 GCA_030913685.1 Oscillospiraceae bacterium MB24-C1
AATGCGTGGTTTTGATGAAGTGTTTTGGGTGCCGCATTCGCGTCACACCACCGTCTCTGAAAGCGATATTGAAAAGGTAGACCGCCTTGAAATTCTTGCCCGCTCGGACGAGGCGGGGGTATACTGCATCGCAGGGCGCGCCGGGCGGCAGTTTTTCATCATGGGTCATAGTGAATATGACCGAGAGACACTGGCGAATGAATATTTCCGAGACGTCGATAAGGGCCTTGATATCAAGCTCCCCCGTCATTACTTTCCTGGGGATGACCCAACGAAATCTCCACCGCTTTGCTGGCGTGCGCACTCCAGCCTGTTGTTTTCCAACTGGCTTAACTACTTTGTCTATCAGGAGACGCCGTTTGACCTGACACAGCTCACCCCACATAATAAGGAGGTAGAAATTAATGAAAGCGACCATATTTGACATGGATGGTACCCTACTCGATTCTTTGGGCATGTGGTACGGCCTCGCACCTGCTTTTTGTAAAAAGCACGATATTCTTTGGTCGCAGCAGCTTGCTGACGACCTGCTCGGTTTGGAGTTTCCTGAAGCAGCTGAACATTTCATGAGTAAATTCCCACAGCTAAACATGACACCAAACGAATTGATAGCAATATGGAACGACATGATTCATTTCAGCTATGCTAATGAGGTCATGCCCAAACCCTTTGCAATAGACTATATCAAAAAGCTTAATCAAAACAATATTCCCTGCGCAATTGCCACTATGACCAATCACGCGCTGGCCGATGCCGCGCTTGCGCACCACGGTATCACTTCATTGGTTCAAACCATTCTTACGCCAGAGGATGTCGGTGGCGTTGGTAAAGATAGGCCCAATATCTATCTTGAAGCCGCACGGAGGCTGGGTATGCCTGCCGACCAGTGCATTGTATTTGAGGATACGCTGTTCGCTATTAAAACGGCAGCAAAAGCAGGGTTCACTGTCTGGGCTATTGATGAACCACTGCAGCAGGATCGGCGCGAAATTAAAACCACATGTCACCGATATATTCACAGCTTTAAGGAATTACTGGGCGATTGATCTAAATAACTGCGAGGTACTCTTCAAATGAATAATGCTATATTGCGCATGGCCAGTGTTGCCGACGCTCAATCCCTGCTGAACATTTATGCTCCTTATATTAAAAGTACTGCTGTCACTTCTGAAGAAGAGGTTCCATCTTTAAATGAATTTAAAAACCGCATAACCGAAGCACTGATCAAGCATCCCTATATTGTCTGCGTTATTGATGATCAGATCGTCGGTTATGCCTACGGACACAGTTACCGAAACCGTTCTTCGTACCGCTGGGGTGCCGAGCTTTCGGTTTATGTTTCGAATAATTGTAAAAGCAGTAGTGTCGGCGTCGCCCTATACAGCGCACTGATCGCAATTTTGCGGCTTCAGGGGTATCAAACCGTTTTTGGCATCGTGATTTTACCCAATCTGTCGAGCCAACGCCTGCATGAATATCTGGGTTTCTCCGACAAAGGGGTTTTGACGAATGCGTGTAGCAAGCTGGGCAATTGGCATGATATTCTCACCTACGAAAAACACATCGGCACTTTCCCCGCAAACCCGCCGGAGATTGTGCCGGTAACCAATTTAGACGATTGGGACATGCGAGAAATATTTAATCGGTACGCCTCTGTTGTCAGCAACCGCAAAACAATATTGCGGCTCAATAAAAGTCGCAATGGTTTTTGGGTCATACCCTAATCGGCGCCGACCACTAATATGAACTGTTTTAATATAAGGAAGACCGCCACACCCAGCAATGGAATATTAGGTCGATTTTCAAAAAATGAGCCTATGCCTGCAACAAGTACCAATACCGCCACTAGCGCTCCAATAGCGTTCGGCACCTGCATTTTTTCAGTGTTAAACACCGCCGCATAAAGCAGTCTGAGCATGCTGCCGCCGTCCAATCCCCGCACCGGCAGCAAATTGAAGATGGAGAGCAGCAAGCTGATCTTTGCAAACCGCGGAGCAAGCGGTTTAAGTATTAAAGCAAAAAGAACACCCGCCAACGGCCCGGCCGCGAGAATAAGTAGTTCTTGACGCAATCCGGGCAGTCGACGGTAATATGGCACGATATGCGCACAGCATCCGCGCAGCCGCAACTGCAAAACGCCGTTGTTTGTGGCCACCAGCGCTATCCAGTGCCCCGCTTCGTGAACAAGTGCCGCCAACAGCAAACAAAGCGCATCACCGCCAAAATAGACAGCCGCCGCAATCACCGCGAAAAACCAAAAATCGCAGGTGATGCGCGGCTTTTTTTCATAAGATTTTATAAAGCTTGCCATCGGGTACACTCCGCCAGAGGATTGGCCGCCCTACCATTTATAATAAGTTCAAAATGTAGGTGCGGACCGGTGGAAACGCCACTGTTACCCACATATGCTAGTGTTTCACCCTGCCGTAGGCGCATTCCAACCTTAACTGCAATAATATTGCAATGGCAATAGCGGGTCTGGTACCCGCCGTGATCCAGCGTAACAAAACGGCCGTAAATTTGGGATTCCCCGGTCTCCACCACTACGCCGGGCCACGCCGCGCCAATTGGGGTATTAAGAGGCGCGGCAAAATCCACCCCGGTATGAAAATCTAGCTTTCTTGTGATGGGGTGTTTTCTTACGCCGAATGTCGAGCTTAATATTCCCTGCACCGGTAACCGCATGGGCGCAGAAAGCAGTGGTGTGATATTGGTAACACCATCAGGCAGATCATTGCTTTCAGCCTTGGGCAAAAATAGCAGTTGGCCACCCTGTCCAGCTGTTGTGGTCACATTAATTCGTGGGGAGGTACCCACCTGACTTAAAATTAACTCAATGATGCTGCGCAGACGAGAAATTTTATCCGATTCCGTCACCTTTTGTACCACTGAAAAGACCTCTACCGCCTCGGTTTCTTTAGATATCAGCGTAAAGAATGCCGTTTTAACGTCGGTCATTCCCATAAAGCTGCTCATTATAAACGCCGCAGTAATCATCATAACACAAAGCATACTTTGCAGCAGTGTTGCAAACATAAATTTGCCCTCAGACCCGTCACCACGCACGACAGTCCGACGGCGCCCCGTCGAGCCGCCTAAGGCGGAATGCATTCTCCGGCCAACCATGTCCACACCCCCTCAAAGAAGGTTATGCGCCAAAAAAACAACTTATTCCACCTGTTTGGCAACGCGTATAAAAAGTACGCCATTCGAATTTCTCCACCGAGGCAAAATACCTGAAATTGGGGTTGATTTTTGCATTCTTATGTGATATTCTAATCAAGCTGCTCCGTTTGGGCAACAGATGTCCGCCTATCGCTGTCATCGTTGCTTTTAGCGGCAGCCGTTAGATTCTCTGGAGAGTCCCGCGAAGGGCGCCGAAGGTGTAAGTTTGCAGTATGCAAGCGATCTCTCAGGCAAAAGGACAGAGTTTGGTATCTCTTTTACTTCAAGATATCACTGTTCATATTTCTCCGGAAGGTCGAAACGAAAGTTTCGGCTTTTATTTTTTATTACAGGAGGAAAAGAATTATGTTAGCACGAATGAACGAACTTATTGTATGGATTGATGATCTAGTTTGGGGGCTACCACTGATTGTATTCATTTTAATTACCGGCATTTATCTCACTGTGCGCCTCAATCTTTTGCAGTTGTTTCATCTCCCCCGGGCGTTGCGTTATATGATTAAGAACGAGGACAATGCCGACGGCGAAGTCAGTAGCTTTGGTGCATTATGCACCGCCATGTCGGCCACTATCGGCACCGGCAACATTGTCGGCGTGGCCACCGCCATTTATTCCGGCGGTCCGGGCGCACTGTTTTGGATGTGGATTGCAGCCTTCTTCGGTATGGCAACCAAATATGCAGAGGGCGTATTGGCGATAAAATACCGCGAAGTTGCACCGGATGGGCATGTTCTGGGTGGACCTTTCTACTACATAGAGCGCGGCATGGGTAGGCAGTGGCGCTGGCTTGCCAAGATGTTCGCCTTTTTCGGCATGGGTGTGGGTCTGTTTGGCATTGGCACCTTTACACAGATTAATGGCATCGCGTCAGCAGTTAAAAGTTTTTTTGACCCCGAAAGTCGTTATACGGTGACTTTGTTCGGTGCGCAGTATTCTTGGGCAGTCGTTGTTGCCGGCATCATCGTCACCCTCTGCACCGCGCTGGTCATTTTGGGTGGGCTAAAGCGCATATCGCTGGTTGCACAGATCATTGTCCCTTTTATGGCGGTTATCTATGTGATTTTCGGTATCACGTTGCTAATCTATAATGCAGATAAAATTCCAAACGCAATTAACCTTATTATCACCGGTGCCTTTAATCCACAGGCTGTGACTGGCGGCGTGGTTGGAAGCATCGCCATCGCCATGCAAAAGGGCATTGCACGCGGTATCTTTTCAAACGAAGCAGGTCTTGGCTCTGCGCCGATTGCCGCTGCAGCTGCCCAGACGAAAGAACCGGTACGTCAGGGTTTAGTGTCCATGACCGGCACCTTCATCGACACCATTATTGTCTGCACCATCACCGGCCTTTGTATCGTCACCACTGGCACCTGGAATATCGGCCTAAAAGGTGTTGACATCACCTCGCAGGCTTTTCAGAACGGCCTGCCCTTTGACCCGCGTATCTCTGCTTTTGTTTTGATGCTCAGCTTAGCCTTCTTTGCCTTCACCACCATTCTCGGCTGGGACTATTACAGCGAGCGCTGCTTGGAGTATTTCTCCAACGGTAACCAGAAAGCCGTCTTGATCTACCGTTATCTGTACATTCTCGCCGTCTTTATCGGTCCGTACATGACTGTTGCTGCCGTCTGGAATATCGCCGATATCTTCAACGGACTGATGGCCTTCCCCAACTTAATCGCACTGCTGGCACTTTCCGGCGTGGTCACCAAAGAAACGCGCGATTATTTCCGTCGTCAAAAGGTAAAATAGTATTCATTAACAAAAACAGGAACAGGCTGCAGAGCCTGTTCCTGTTTTTATACACTTTAACTAATCTGCCAAATAAGTCAGCACAGCCGTCTGCTGCGGTGTGTCAGCCGTGACTACGATGCTGTTGGTTGCGTAGTTCACAACGTTATTGCACTGTTTCGTAAAGCTCTCCAGCGTCCCGATTACCTCATAGCCCAGTTGCCCGTTGCGGTAATGCATCGGAATAACCACACGCGCACCGATTGCATCGGCCATCGTTTTAGCCTGTGACGCATCGATGGTGTAAAAACCGCCGACAGGAATTAACAAAACGTCCACCCCACGCAATACCGCCAACTGCTCTTCAGTCAGCTCACAGCCGAGATCCCCCATATGTGCCAGCCGCATCCCCTCGGCGGATATAACGCGAATCGTGTTTTCGCCGCGCTTCTCGCCCTTGGCCTCGTCATGATAGGTCGAAATCTCCTGTACGGAGAAAGTCGGAATACTACCGCTTAGCTTGACTCGCTCAACAGCACTATGGTCCCTATGCTCGTGGCTGCAAAGCACTGCATCAGCCGAAAGATTCCGCGGCAGCAGCGCATAGCCGGGGACACGCCCATCCTCATAAGGGTCAAATACGACCGAACCCTGATCGGTCTCAACCTTAAAACAGGAATGTCCATACCATGTGATTTTCATTGTCATACCTCTTTTCTTTCAGCTTTACTCTATTCTAGCATAGATGGCTGTTGCGGAACAACCCCGCCTCGGCCATCAAGCGCGCACCCTGCACCTTGATGTAAATTTTTACCGTAATGACATAAAGCCGCGAAACCAAACGGCTTCGCGGCTTTTAACGTCTTTTGAACTATTTGCTCATGATGAACTTGTCAATCGAGTCGGCAGCAATTTTGCCGGCGCCCATTGCCAAAATAACGGTAGCAGCGCCTGTAACAGCGTCGCCACCAGCGTACACGCCCGCACGGGTGGTCGCCATATCCTCGGTGCAGACAAGGCAGCCCTTGCGGTTGACCTCGATGCCGGGGGTAGTGTTCTTGATCAGTGGGTTAGGCGAGGTGCCAATCGACATAATAACGGTGTCGACATCGATAACAAAGTTAGAGCCCTCTTTTTCAATCGGACGACGACGCCCAGAAGCATCCGGCTCACCGAGCTCCATCTCAACGCACTCAATACCAGTGACATGCCCCTTCTCGTCACCGAGAATCTGGACAGGGTTATTGAGCAGCTTAAAGATGATGCCCTCTTCCTTTGCATGATGCACTTCTTCCGCTCTAGCGGGCAGCTCTTCCATGCCGCGGCGATAAACAATATAAACGTTTTCAGCTCCAAGGCGCTTCGCGCAGCGTGCAGCGTCCATAGCCACGTTGCCGCCGCCAACAACAGCGACCGAGTTGCCGTGGAAAATCGGAGTCATATAGTCGTCGAGATATGCCTTCATCAGATTGGTTCTGGTCAGGTACTCGTTAGCCGAATAAACGCCGAGCAGGTTCTCGCCCGGAATATTCATAAAGCTGGGCAGACCTGCGCCCGAACCGATGAATACAGCTTCGTAGCCACCCTCAAACAACTCATCAACCGAAATGGTACGGCCGACAATGTAGTTGGTCTTGAGCGAAACACCCAACTCCAACAGATTATCAACTTCCTTTTTGACGATAGCCTTCGGCAGACGGAATTCCGGAATGCCGTAAGACAGAACGCCGCCTGCAACGTGCAGCGCCTCATAGATCGTAACTTCATAGCCCTTGGCAGCAAGATCGCCCGCGCAGGCAAGTCCCGCAGGACCGGAACCAACGATAGCGACCTTATGCCCATTTGCAGCCGGCTTATCACCAGCAGAAAAATTATGCTCACGCGCATAGTCGGCGACAAAGCGCTCAATACGGCCGATGCCGACTGCTTCGCCCTTGATACCGCGGACACACTTAGCTTCGCACTGAGTTTCCTGCGGGCAGACACGGCCGCTGACGGCCGGTAGGCAGTTGGTGGAAAGGATGATGCGATAAGCCGCCTCAAAGTCCTCTTCAGCTACCTTTTGCAGAAACTCGGGGATACGCACGTTGACAGGACATCCCGCCACGCAGGGCTTGTGCTTGCAGTTGAGGCAACGCTTGGCCTCGTCAACAGCCATCTCGGGGGTATAACCGAGAGCAACCTCTAAAAAGTTCTTGTTACGCACATTCGGATCTTGCTCCGGCATGGCGGTTTTAGTCGCAATCATATTAGCCATTGTGGTGACCTCCGTGTAAACCAATGCGGCAAACGTGCTCGTCCTTCGCTTTTTCCATCTCCTTGTAGAAGCTGTTGCGGTTCATCAATCCGTCATAATCCACAAGGTGACCGTCAAAGTCAGGGCCGTCGACACAGGCAAACTTGGTCTCGCCGCCGACCGTTACACGACATCCACCGCACATGCCGGTGCCGTCGATCATAACGGGGTTGAGCGAAACAATGGTCTTGATGCCATATTTCTCAGTAACCTTTGAAACAAACTTCATCATCGGAATCGGGCCGATGGCGATGACGAGATCATAGCCCTTGCCCTCGTTGATAAGCGCTTCAAGCTGGTTGGTAACAAAGCCGTGAATACCGTAGCTGCCGTCATCGGTCGTAATATAAAGATTGTCGCAAGCTGCCGTGAACTCGTCTTCCAGCATGACGGCTTCCTTGGTCTTAAAGCCAGCAATAACATCGACAGGAATACCCATCGTGTGCAGCGCTTTGGCCTGCGGATAAGCAATCGCACAACCAACACCGCCGCCTACAACACAGGCCTTAGTGGCACCGTCATAGTGGGTGGGCTCACCGAGCGGTCCTACGAAATCGGCTATATAGTCGCCCTTTTCCTTCATAGACAGCAAACGGGTGGTCGCACCGGCAACCTGAAACATGATCGTAACCTCGCCAGTGGCCGGATCGGCATCCGCAACAGTCAGCGGGATACGCTCGCCCATTTCATCCACACGCAGAATGATAAATTGTCCAGCCTTTACGCGCTTGGCAATATCAGGCGCATCCACCTTCATTAGCATTGCGGCGCTGCTCAGGCTTCTCTTTTCCGTAATACGGTTCACACTCTCACTCCATTTCAATAATATTAGCCCACAGAAATCCTACATAGAAAACTGTGAATTCGAGCCAACGTAATGTATTATATCGCAATCTCTTTCCACATGCAACAGGACATCAGCAGTTTTTTTAGGCAATTTACTGAAACCCCACTATTGCGCAGAAAATTCCCATCATAAATCAATTTCCATAATGTCGACATAAAACACTTGATTTAAACATCTGCCACTTTGCGAAAAATTTGGTTATTCTACAACCAACGTACATTCGGCTTTAAGGTCGCTACGACCCTGGACGGTGGCAATCAGTTTCATTTCACCCTCCGCCTTGGCTGTGACGACCAACTTATTCTCAAACGACCCGAGATCCGCCGTTGCACCGTCTCCTGAAGCGGCCCAAACAACGGTGAATTTATCGTCAGTATTCCACTGTGCTGTAATTTCAACTTCTTCGCCCGGTGAAAGGGTTAGCTCCGTCTCGCTGAGATAAAATTCTACATCGCTGCCTTCGGCGGCACTCTGCCCGGTGCCGATACCGTTGTTGGCCAGGTTGGAGTCGGCGCTGTTATTTTTGCCAGCGTCGCCCACCGACTGGCCGCTTGTTTCGGTGCCGGTCAGACTGCCCGCACTACCCATATATTTAAGGTAAGAGCCGATGGCATTGGCAAGTCCATTGGCGATGTTGCTCTGATAACCTTCGTTGATCAGCTTATGGTATTCGGTCTGATTAGACATGAAGCCCGTCTCAACCAGAATGGCCGGATACTGCATACTGCGGGTGACATAGTAATAGCCAAACTTCTGCCCACGGTTATTGGTGCTAAGTGCTGAAGCAACATTGGCCGAAGCAAACTGCGCCAGCCCCGAGGACCAGTAGTTAAAGTAATAGGCTTCGGTACCCGCCGCGGAGGCATTATAAGCCGAGGAGTTGGAATGTACACTGATAAACAGATGTGGGTCGGCTGCCGCGGTTCCGGCTACGCGCTGTTCAAGCGAGCTGTAGTTATACTGATTGCTGTTGGTGACCATCACAGTGGCACCGCGATTCTTGAGAATGCTGACCAGCTTTGAGGTGATGGCGTAATTGACCGCCCGCTCAGGGTAAGCGGACAAATAACCCAAGGCGCCGACGTCACTGCCACCGTGACCCGGATCGATAACGATTTTAGCGCCACTCAAATTACTGTTGGTGACAATAGGCGGATTATTAAAGCGCAAGACCAAATTGCCATCATTATCATAATAAGGATACATGCCCATGAACTTGCCGGACGAGCGGAGCGTCAGCGTCATGGTGTCACCCGAAAAGTCCACTGCCGAGAACAGCGGGTTTTTCGAAAGTTTCATGCTATCGGGCAGGGAATTGGTATAGTTAAACTTAAAGGTCAGCTTGTCCGCCGCGTAGGTCGCCACATAAGAAACCTGCTGCCGGGTTGCCAGAATAATTTTGGTGTAGCGCGAATCGCTCTTAACGGTGCAGCCGGTAATCTGGTTGCCCACCGCCGCCGAACTCACCGACACCGTCGCAATATCGTCAGCAAAGACGCGCAGACCCGACTGTAGGCGATAGAAGCGGTAGGTCTGAAGCTTATTCTTATTTGTAAAGGTATATTTCAGCTCTTCGCCCACGACATAATCCAAAGCACCCTTGGGCAGCGGGAAATAGGATGGCTCTGAATACTGAGAAACAGTGTCACCTCTGAAAGTCTCGGCCAGATCGGCTGTTACCACCACGGGCGTACCATCGGAGGGCAATACCCGTTTATTAACAATAATTTTAGCACCGCTCTTACTCTTGGTCAACCCATTCCATTCGCCATATACCGTCACAGCGCCCAGATTTTGCTCTTCAGTTTTAGCATCCGGTACGGTGTAAACGCCGGTGAAGCGTGCGTAAGCTGTATCACGATATTCATCGTCCTGCTGTCGGTCATCGTTTTGTTTTAACATTACGGTCGTACCACCTATAACAGCGTAGACCTTGGCCTCAGCGTAAGCGACGGCGTCAATGGTCAACTTGGTGGAGCCATCGACATTCAGCGTGCCACTGCCGGGCGAAACCTGTTTGACAACTTCGGTAATGCGCGTAATGTTATAGGTAACGGTTTTACCCTTATGATTAATTTTAAAGACGTTTTCGCCCTCTGTCAGCGGCATTTCAAGCTGGAAGTAGCCGTTTTCGTCGGTCGTAATTTCAACACCGTTGATGGTCGCGTCGGTGTTCGGGTCAGTGTGCCCTGTAAACAACACCGTCGGGTCAAAGGACGTAAAAGTGGTCTTGCTCGGCTTGGTCAATTCAAGATCCTGCATGATATGCTCGGGTTTGACGCTGCCCCCAAAATAACCCACCAGTTTTGAAGCACAGTCCTTTGGATTTTCTACTAGCCGGGTCAGGCTATTGAAAATGCTGCCGTCGTAGCCCGGTAGTTCGCGCGCTTCGATTACCTGACGCGCCAGCTGATCATATTCGGTCCAGCCCACCGCCTCGGTCACGGCACGATCAGCCGCATGCATGATATAAAGCGGCGTCCCTGTCTTATCCGCAACGTTAGCCCACCAGGATGCAACCACCTGGTACGGCGTCTGAGCATCGTCAATCGAGCCATAAGCCTTGACTGCGACAAAGTCGGCTAGTCCGGTTTCCATAAACTTCAGCGTATCGGCGTTGCCATCGGCGAATGCTGAAAAAACTGCCTTAGTGGCCGAACCATTCTCGTTCTCATAGTCGTTGGCCCAAACCGCTTCGCTTAAAAGTCCTATGGCGACTGAGGGGGAGGTGCGGCCAAGCTCGTCTCTCACCAGCGTCAGCAGTGTTTCGGGCACCGCGCGCATATATGCTTCAAAGCCGATGCCACCGCCCAGCGCCAGATAGTTTGAATAGCTCCTTTTGCTTTGTACATTATAATAGCCATCCAATAGCACACCGTCAGGCTGATAACGTGAGGTGAACGACGCAATGTCACTTGTCACGCCGTCTATCAGCGAAGATGTTGCCTTGCCCAGCACGGCAATTTTATCATTAAAAGCAACGTCGGTTATGTAATAGGTCGTGTACACATAGAGCCCGGCCTCGCGCGCCTGTGTAATGGCAGAGAGCAGCGGGTCCAGCCGCTCTTCCTCACAGGTCAGGCAAGGCAAAAACGATGACGGGTACAGTACGTTGCCGTCGTTGTCCAGCGTGTCGATTACCACTGCGTTCATCGTCAGGTCCAGAGCAGCATTAATCGCCTTGTCGATCCCCGCTGCCATTTCTTCGTCACTGCCAGTCACCGGGAAATCCACGCCCGGTTTCAGTGTAACAGCACGCAATTCGTCGGGGAAAACCTTTTGGGCTATGGGCTGCGCATCCGGCGCAGACGACGCGCTTGTCGCCTCGCTTTGCACCTCTGAGGAAGACTGCCGCCCCCCGCCAAAGGCTGCTTTATTGACGAATAAAGGCGAATCGGTATCATTGGCAAGCAACGCAAGCACACCGGTCGCTGCTGTCAGCAGCACCAGTGTCATGCAAAGAAATATCGCCATGTGCTTTTTACGCTTTTTAGTACGTCTTGCCACCATTGTTCCCCTTATGTGTTAGTTTTGCATGTGGATTGCGCCGCCGTTTTAAAGCACGGCCTTCAGGTTGGCACGCTCTTTAGAAATATGGCTTGAGACAGCACTCGCAGGGTTAAAAAGCGAATCGTATCGATAGAGCAAAAAGCCCTGATAATTTGAAGCTTCGCGTGCCTCCTCCACCATATCCCGCATCATGGTGGTGCAGTTTATCCATTCACTTGCACCACTGCCAGCCCACTTGTCAGAAACGCCACATTTATACACCGCTAAACCGACATAAAGCGCAACGTCCGAGTTGCGGCACATCTTATTCCACAGTGCCAGCGTACTTGTATAGGGCACCGAGTCGTTGTCAAAGCCGTAATAAATCTGCGGGCAGATATAATCGACATAGCCGCTGTTAGACAGCCATTTCTCCACATCGGCGAACTGGCCGTTGTAGTTATTGTCCATGTGTGCCTGCGGGCTGATGCCAAACAGCACCGAAGAGTCGGCAGCCTTTACCGCCGCATAGACCTGCCGAACCAGCGTGTTGACATTCTCACGCCGCCAATCAGCCTGAGAGAGTGATCCGCCTGCCGAACAGTAATCGCGGTAATAAACCGCGTCAAACGCCCCATCGGTCGTCGGATAAAAATAATCATCAAAGTGGATGCCGTCTATATCATAGTTTTCCACCAGCTCGACGACGCCCTGTGTAATAAGCGCACGCGCGGTTTTGCTGGCCGGGTTGTAGAAAATGCCGCCGTTATAAGAAATTGCCGTGTCCTTGCCCTTTTTGATCGCCTGTACCGCCGGGTTTGAAGACGACAGCTTACGCGTGCTACCAATGGCCAATACGCGGTAGGGATTTATCCATGCCTCGATACGCAGGTCGTATTTTTTCGCAGTCGAAATCATGATCTCGAGTGGATCATAACCGGGATTAGTACCTTCGTTATCGGTGAGCACATAGCTCCACGGAAAAATATCCGAATCATACATCGCGTCGCCAAACGGGCGCACCTGAACAAAAACCGTGTTTAAGCCGTAATTCGCAATGGTCTTAAAAGCGCTGTTAATATTTGAAGCAAAGCTCGACCGGTTCTGATCTTTGGCCATCGAGTAAAAATCAAGATAAGAAATCCAGATGCCACGAACCTCGTCCGCACTATTTGACGGGGTATAATCAACCTCCACTTCGGGTGGGGCCTCGGGTTGGCTGGAAACAGGTGCCTGACTACTCGGAGTTTCCGGTTTAGCTTGAGGCGCTGCCTCGGAACTCGATATGGGCGCCTGGCTGCTCGGCGTTTCCGGTATAGTCTGAGATACTGCAGTCGAACTCGATGTGGGTGCCTGGCTGCTCGAAGCCTCGGGTTTAGCCTGAGAGGCTGCTGCCGAACTAGATGTGGGCGGTACTTCAGACTTCGGCACCGAAGACGAAGATGACGCTTCAGACGCATTATCGTTCCCGGCAGGCAACGACTGATCCGCCGGCGGGAATTCCCCAGGGTACGTATCCTCGCTTGACACACTGCTGCTTTGCTGCGGCTCAATCTTTCCTGTGCTCGAAACCACTCCATTGCCGCATCCAGCCAGCGCCGTTACAAAAATGCTAGCTGCCAACAACAGGGTGACATACTTACTGATACTGCGTTTCATTCTTTTACCTCACAATACACCATATAGCACTTTATTTTACCGCTTATCGCCAGTTGGGTCAAGTCAAACCAGGCGCACTTTCTTGTAATTCATAGCAAAACGGTACGGTAAATTATGTAAAGAGTAGTTTGGTCTTCCTCAATGACATGCACGCAATGGAAAATACACCACTTCACCTTTAAATAAGGAAGTTCCCACCTTTTTTTCTTAAGATTATAGTGCAATAGTTTTGGCAGATTATTGCCGTCTTGACCAAATTCGCTGTTGGTATTATTATGTAGAAAGTAGCAAAGGAGGCGCCGCAAATGTTTTTCATCGGATTATTCGGCACAAATTTCAAAGTAACCTCAGCTGGCTATGTTCAGGCCGGTCACTGTCCCTGTTGCGGCAGCGAGGAGCCGTTTCACCTCGCGAGAAAGTACCATTATTTCCATGCTTTTTTTATTCCGCTTTTTAAATTTCAATCTTCTTATTTTGCAACCTGCCCTAAATGCGCCAGCGTTTTTGAGGTCAGCGATGTCATCGGCAAAGATGCCGAACAAAACGGCACAGCACGAGCCGCCCAAGGGGCGTTGCATCTTCTGCAGAACAACTACCGCCCGGCCTGCCCGCACTGCGCCGCGTTGCTGGGATCAGACGACCTTTTTTGCCGAAACTGCGGCAGATCGGTTGATAAATAACTCAACCACTATATTGTTCGGTTAAAGCCTTTCGCCGTTGCGAGGGGCTTTTTTGGTTATTATATGTCCCTTGACCTCCTGCGCGACGCGGCCGCTTTTTAGAAAACAGCAGCGTCACCGACGATATGGCCGGAACAGCCAGACTGCACAACAACACCGTTTTCATTTGATCAGCAGTCAGAGCCGTAGTGAGAAACACCGACGAAATTGCCGGATGATACACCGCTCCAAACACACAGGCTATCGAAGCCAATGCCGCCGCCAGAAGCAGCGGGTTGGTAAAGGGATTAACCTGTAATAACCCTTTGGTCTCGCTGCGGCATTCAAATACATGGAAAAGCTGCGTCATAGTCAGCGTACACAACGCCGCTGTACGCGCGGTTTTAAGGTCGGCTCCGCTACCTGAAATCAACGAGAATACGCCAAGTGTCGTCAGGCCTATCAACACCCCGCGGAACAAAATTTTCCCCAATAGTCCGCCGGAAAAGATGGAATCCTCCGCTCGGCGCGGGGGCTGGCGCATGACCTGTGGATCAGAAGGCTCCAGCCCAAGCGCGATGGCCGGCAGGCCGTCGGTGACAAGGTTCACCAACAGTAGTTGGATCGGCGTGAGAATGACTGGCATCCCCATAAGCATTCCGACGAACATCGTAAAAACCTCTCCCGCGTTGCAGGAGAGCAGATAGCGCAAAAACCGGCGGATGTTCTGATAAATTGTACGGCCTTCCTCCACCGCCGCCACCAGGGTCGCAAAATTATCATCCAGCAATATAACGTCAGCAGCCTCTCGAGTTACATCGGTGCCGCTGGCACCCATGGCAACGCCGATGCTTGATTCTTTGACGGCAGGCGCATCGTTGACCCCGTCTCCCGTCATGGCGACAATCTCACCGTTTTCTTTCATACTGCGCACAATGCGCAGTTTGTGCGCCGGGCTGACGCGTGCAAATACCGTTGCGGTTTTACAGCACTCCAGAAGTTGCGCGTCGGTCATGGCGTCAAGCACATCTCCGGTGATCACATCATCCTCACCGCGCAAAATACCAAGCTGTTTGGCAACCGCCTTAGCGGTTGCGGCGTGGTCGCCGGTGATCATCACAGCGCGAATCTGCGCTGTGCGGCAGGCCGCCACAGCCGCCGCCGCTTCTGGCCGGGGCGGATCAAATAATCCAATCAATCCGGCAAACACCAGATTGTTTTCGGATGCCTCCCCATTTTGCCCCTGCTCGCGGAAGGCAAAGCCCATCACCCGCAATGCATCCCCCGCCAGACGGGTGTTGTCTCCGATAATTTTTCGTCGCAGTTCTGGGGTAAGCGGTACACTGCCCTGAGCCGTGGCAATTCGAGTGCAGCGCGATAGCACCAGCTCAGGCGCCCCTTTCATATAGATACGGTTCACCCCGTCGGCGCAGCCGCCCCAGACGGTCATACGCTTTCGGGTTGAATCAAATGCCAGCTCGCCACGCCTGAAAAAATCTGCAGGACGTACACCGGCATCCAACGCCGTTTTAAGCAGCGCAGTTTCGGTCGGATCACCGGAAAACATGAGGCTGTCCGGTTCTTCGCGGCCCCAAAACCCGCGCTTTTTAGGTTGCGCTCTGGCATCGTTACAAAAGGCCGCGGCTTCCAGCAGATGCTTTATCTCCGGGTGGCGCATCGGCAACTGTTTTATCTGTCCGGGTACATGTTCCCCCGATATTGTCACCAGTTTTTGCACCGTCATCCGGTTTTGAGTCAGCGTACCGGTTTTGTCGGAGCAGATCACTGTGGCACAACCCAATGTCTCCACTGCGTGAAGGTGCTTAATCAGCGCGTTTCGGCGCAGAATTCGCCGTACCGCAAGCGCCAGCGAGATGGTTACAATGGCTGGCAACCCTTCCGGTACCGCTGCCACCGCAAGACTGATGCCGGTAATCAACATGTTCAGTGGCGCTTCTCCACGCCACACCCCCGCCGCCGCCACCAACATGCAGATAACAAGGCAACCCGCGCCAATCACCCGGCCCACCTGATCCAGCCTCTTTTGCAGCGGCGTCTGCTCTTCTTCAATATCACTGAGCATTCCAGCAATGGCCCCCATCTCGGTCGCCATGCCGATGGCGGATACCTGTGCCTCGGCGTGGCCGGCTACTACATGGGTACCCATAAACACCATCGCATCATGTGCCGCTCGCGCATTTGCCTCGTTGCCGGTAACCGCCCGCTTGGTGCAGGCCTCTGACTCGCCGGTGAGCAGTGCCTCGTCGCAGGCCAGCGCATTTTGCGTCAGCACCACCGCATCGGCAGCAACACAATCCCCTGCCGAAAGCAGTAACAGGTCGCCCTGCACCACCTTGGCCGCAGGAATTTCAATTTCACGTCCGTCGCGCCTTACGCGGGCCAGTGGAGCCGAAAGCTTTGCCAGCGCTTCTAGTGTCTGTTCGCAGCGCAATTCCTGAAAAAATCCTAGCAACGCATTTATAAGTACAATCACCACAATGGCAACCGCTTCGTGCAACTCGCCTAAAACCGCCGAAACCGCCGTAGCAATCAATAGTATTATGACCATCAGATCGCGGAACTGTCCCGCAAAAATTTTTAATGCTGAATGCTTCTTTCCGGTATCCAACCGATTTTCTCCGTTTTCTAGCAGCCGCTGCTGTGCTTCTTTGGTTGTCAGTCCTGCCATTTCATCCCGCCCGTGCCCCATGAAAAAATCCCCCTTCTTGTCCTTTTAACTTATTTATATTTATTCGGGGATGTCCAAAAATATGATGAGATCAAAACGTGCGGTAACCTTTGACAATTTTTCTGTTTACGCGTAAAATAAATGCAATTGCTTATACTGCTTTAAGATAGAAATGACGCTATGTTGCATTTTGTTTTAATCGTTTTTGATTGAGCAGTATTGAAAATGGCACGGAGGTTTTTTGATATGAAAAACGGCTTTATCCGCGTGGCTTGTGCCTCCCCCGAGCTGAGGGTGGCGGACTGCGCTTTCAACGCCGGAAAAATGGTGGAAGTGCTCAAAGATGCCATGACCAAAAGAGTTCGTCTGCTTGTATTCCCGGAGCTTTCGCTAACCGGTTATACCTGCGGCGACCTGTTTTCGCAGCAGGTGCTGCTTGATGGTGCACAACGAGGATTGCGCACACTGCTTAGAGCCTCGGTGGGCTATGAGATGGTGATCGTCGTCGGCATGCCGGTGTCGGCGTTTAACAAGCTGTATAACTGTGCGATCGTAATACAGAACGGCAAGCTGCTGGGTGTTGTACCTAAGGCCAGCCTACCAAACTACGGCGAATTTTATGAGCGACGCAATTTCACCCCCGCTTTTCCCGGCATCAACAGCATTACATTATGCGGCCAGACCGTACCTTTCGGGCAAAATCTGTTGTTTAACTGCGAAGAGTTGCCCGATTGGACCCTTGCAGTAGAAATCTGTGAGGATCTCTGGGTACCACAGCCACCCTGCATCTCTCACGCGCTGGCTGGAGCAACGGTGATTGCCAATCTGTCAGCCAGCGATGAAATTGTCGGAAAGGCCAACTATCGCCGCCAGATGCTGCAAAGTATTTCGGCCCGTCTGCTCTGCGGTTACCTCTATGCAAACGCTGGCAACGGTGAATCTACCACCGACATGGTGTTTGCGGGCAACTCGATGATCGCCGAAAATGGCACATTGCTGGCAGAAGCACCACTTTTCTCGAATGAACTGGTCTACACCGAGCTTGATGTCCATCGTTTAGCAGGTGAGCGCCGGCGGATCAGTAGCTACCCCGCCGCAAACGACGAGGGCTATCGGCGCATTCCCTTCTCGGTTACGGTTGCTGAAACCACCCTCACCCGCTATGTTGCACCGCTTCCCTTTGTTCCATCTTCCTCAGCCGAACGGGCCGAGCGCTGCGAAGATATTTTGGCGATTCAGGCGCACGGCCTACGTAAGCGGCTACTACATTCCGGTGCTAAAACGGCGGTATTGGGTCTTTCTGGCGGACTTGATTCCACCCTCGCGCTGCTGGTATGCGCCCGCGCCATGAAGCTACTAAATCGCCCCATTACCGACATTGTCGCGGTCACCATGCCCTGCTTTGGCACCACCGCTCGAACAAAGGGCAACGCCGAGCTGTTAGCTGAAAAGGTCGGCGTACAACTGCGCACCATCGACATCGCCAAAGCGGTGGAAGTGCATTTTGATGATTTGGGCCACGACCCTAAAACCCTAGACGTCGTTTTTGAAAACTCTCAGGCCAGAGAGCGCACCCAGCTGTTGATGGATATTGCCAATCAGACCGAAGGCATCGTCATTGGCACCGGCGACCTTTCAGAGTTGGCGTTGGGCTGGGCAACCTATAACGGCGATCACATGTCGATGTACGGCGTGAATGCCTCGATTCCCAAAACCCTTATTCGGCACCTTGTGCGGTATGAGGCCGATCTGACCACCGATGATGCGCTGCGCCATGTATTGCTCGACGTGCTTGATACCCCTGTCTCGCCCGAGTTGTTGCCCGCCGAAAACGGCGAAATCTCGCAGAAAACCGAAGGCATTGTCGGCCCCTATGAGCTGCATGATTTTTTCCTCTACTACTCGGTGCGTTGGGGCTTTACCCCTCAGAAGGTGCTACGCCTAGCCGAGGTGGCTTTTGCCGGAACCTATAACCGCGCCACCCTTTTAAAATGGATGCGCACCTTCTACCGTCGCTTCTTCTCGCAGCAATTCAAACGCTCCTGTCTGCCGGATGGCCCCAAAGTCGGTTCACTGACGCTGTCGCCCCGCGGCGATTGGCGCATGCCCAGCGATGCATCTTCGGCCCTCTGGCTCGAGGAAATAGATAACCTATGTTGATGCAAGGCATCTTTGAGTCGTAACCATGATTAAAGGCCAACGTCTAAGCGGCGTTGGCCTTTATTTTACCAAAAACAAGCTGAAGCGAAGTCAAGGACTTCGCTTCAGCTTGTTTCAAATAAAGCCTTTTTATCAAGGCATGATTATTTTATAACCGCCGCTGCGCATAAGAGCTCCTAGCTGCGCGTGCGGTCCCCAGCGCCTCCCGGCGCTGCCGTTCCCACTCCTGCTTTTTGCGGGCTTTGAGCAGGCGTTTCTGCTCCAACATCCGCAGATTGTGTCGGCGTATAGCAAACAACACCAGCACCGATGCCACGAATACGGCAGCAAGCGCTTTAAGCCAGAATCCGGGGCTGATTCTAGAAGATGATACAGGCGTACCGGACGGTTCTACCGTTGTCGCAGCAGCCTCAACTGGCACCTCATCGAGCGTCCATTCCAATGCCACCTCACCTAGTTCGTTGCCATCTGGATCAAAAAATTTGATACGTGGATCGATTGTATCGCCAGCTTTATAGCTTTCGGGTGCAACCAACTCTGAGGTGATATCTATTTTAGCCACCGTAGGCGGGCGAATGATATCAATATCCTGAGAAGGTATCAACACCTTACCGGTTTGAACATCTCCGTCATAAACTGCGATCGGCGTTTTCTCATATTGGTTCACCGTCATTGTAGCGGTGGAAAATTCATCAAAACAATAATCAAGCAACTTTGCGGCATCAACATACTTTTCATACTGTGTCCTGGTTTTCATAACCACGCAGATCAGCTCCATGTTACCGCGCTTGGCCAGCGTGACAAGCGTGTGCTGAGCCTCTGGTGTCCACCCCAGCTTACCGCCCTCAGTGCCCTCATAGTAATATTTTGACTCCACCAGCATGTGATGATGTGTACCGAAGGTTCGCGACTGCTTTTGTTTATTGGTCGGGGGGATGGTATATTCTTCAGCACCGAACAACGCTCTGAATCCATTTACCGTCAATGCCCAACGGGTAAGCAACGCCATGTCATAGGCGCTGGTGTAGTGATTTTTATCATGCAAACCGTGTGCATTAACAAAATGACTGTCCTTTGCCCCTAGCTCGGCCGCCTTTTGGTTCATCAGGTCAGCAAAGGCATCAAGACCACCCGCCGTATACTCCGCCAAGCCGTTGGCCGCATCGTTTGCAGACTCGACCATGGTGGCGTTTAGCAGCGCTTCTACCGAAACCTGTTCCTCTTCGGTCAGCGCTATGTGTGTGGAACCATAGTCTATTGAGTGGGTCGCCTCATAGCTCATTGTATGTATATCCTGCGGCGAGCCATTTTGAAGGGCCAACGCACAGGTTAAAATCTTAGTAATGCTGGCTGGGTACATCTGAGTGTGCGCGCCTTTGGCGGCAAGTACCTGGCCAGATTTAACATCCATGACAACATAGGTTTCAGAATTGACGGCCGGTGGCGCGGCTGCGGTACAAAACTGCACCAGCATGGCCGACGTCAATAAAGCCGACAGCAGACCTGTCACAAATTTCATCGGTTCACCTCTGTATGATCTGTCCACATGGATACACATGGGCAGATGTTATTGATTTTTATTATAGCACAAAATTAGAAAGGAAAGGTGAAGTTTCGCCAAAAATGCGCAGCAAAAATACAACAAATTATGGCAATAAAAAAACCGCCTGCAAACACAGATTTGCAGGCGGTTTAAAAATTGTATTGACGCATAATTGTATACATTTCGCATGATTGAAAAGGCAACAGCCCAAATGCAACCCGGCGAAAACAAACTAACTCCGTACAAAACAAAAGCCGTTTTGTCCTTCAAGCATAGGATAAAACCTTCTGTTTAAGACCCGCCCTCTTCAATACACTCAGCACAAGTGCCATAAAAAATGACTTCGCAACCGTCTATGCAATGCTTTTCGTTGCCTGAAATCAAAGACCGCCAAGCTCCCTCAGGCCCCATAATATCAATGACCTTTTTACAGGTTTTGCAGCACAAATGATAGTGCTGCTCAATGTTTCCGTCAAACCGGTCTGGGGAACCAGCAACATGCAGTTTCCTTATAACGCCGGTTTCGCAAAGCTGATTGAGGTTGCGATAAACCGTCGCCAGGCTCAGACGAGGATAATCGCCCTTGAGCTTACGATAAACAGTTTCTGCTGTAGGGTGCTCGTCGGTGTGCCGCAGTGCGTCAATTATGAGCTCACGCTGTTTTGAATAATTCATGTCATCACCTTTTTTCAAATACCATGGGTAATTGCTACCATACCGTAAAAGCACATTCTAATTTACACCATGTCGCCCTTGCTATTTATAGTCGGATTGAATTGCGTTGTAGTATTGGTTCATGTAGCTTTGGTAATTAGCTACATAATCCGAATCTCCCGACTCATGCGCACGTTTGATGTACTCATGCGATTCATAACGCGCACGATCATCCTTATTGCCGATGATGCTCAGGCCAATGTTGGAGCAGTGGTCAGCAATACGCTCCAGATTTGTAAGAATTTCGAGAAAGACAATGCCGCTATGAATGTTACATTCACCACTCTTTAAACGTTCAACATGCATATCCTTTAGACGCTCTACAATAGCGTCTATAGTTTCCTCCAACGGTTCTATCCGTTTGGCAATGGCAATACTAGACGACAGCTGAGCCTTATTAGCCGTATCAATAATGTCGTTGACAGCTAAGATCAGCACGTCCAGTTCGTCGAGGGCCTGCTGCGAAAACGCCACACCATTTGACTCCATTTCATCGGCGCATTCCATCAGGTTGGTGCAGTAATCACTGATGCGTTCGTAGTCCTTGACCATGTGCAGCGCTATAGAAATGGCACGGTTGTCGTCATCCGAAACTTGCTGGGCCGAAAGCTTGATCAGATAATGCTCCAGCTTGTCCTCCATTTTGTCGATCAGGTTTTCGTTCTCATTGATTCGATCAACCGTCTTGGAATCAAATTTGGCCAATAGTGCAACACTATCCAAAAAGTTTTGTTGGGCATATTCCCCCATTTTGGTAATCATATGATCACATTGCTGCAGTGCTATGGAGGGAGATTTGAGTAAACGTTCGTCAAGCAGTTCGAGTACCTTTAACTTTTCGCCCTCGCCATCATCCTTAATAGTTGTGTAGGCCAGCCGTTCCAAAACTCGAGCGAAGGGAATAAGCAGTACCGTCACCACTATATTAAAAAATGTATGAAAATTCGCAATACCTGTACGGCCTATCGTCTCATTCCAAAAACTTGGCGCACCCAGCATAGCTTTAAGACCATAGGCTGCGGTCAAAAATGCCATAGTACCAATGATGTTAAAATACAGGTGGAGCAACGCCGAACGTTTTGCATTCTTGGAAGCGCCGATAGAAGAAATTAATGGCGTGATACAGGTGCCGATATTTTGCCCCATAATAATTGGGAAGGCCGTTGAAAAATACAGCACACCAGTGGAGGATATCGCTTGAAGCATACCGACCGACGCCGAAGAGCTTTGAATAATAGCCGTTACAATGGCGCCCGCCAGCACGCCAAGAACCGGATTGGACATTGCTGTCAGTGCATTGATGAACGCCGGAGAATCCCTCAACGGGGCTACTGCGGCTTCCATCGAAAACATTCCAGCAAATAGGATACCAAAGCCGACAAGCATCTGGCCGATCTCACGGCGCTTGGCCTTTTTTGAAGCCATATACATCAAAATGCCCACCATAGCCGCCAGCGGAGCAAGGGTAGAAGGTTTAAAAAACCGGAGCACCACACTGCTACTATCAATATCTGATAGACGTATGAGCTGCGCAGTGACGGTTGTTCCAATATTAGCGCCCATAATTACGCCCGCAGCCTGCCGTAACTGCATAATGCCGGCGTTGACGAGACCCACCACAATAACGGTGGTTGCCGATGAGCTTTGCAAAACTGCGGTGACAACGGCGCCGAGCGCCACGCTGGACAAGATATTTCCGGTGAGCTTCTCAAGCGCTTTTTCCATTTTGCCGCCTGAAATCTTTTCAAGCCCATTGCCCATAACGCTCATTCCGTACAAAAAAAGCGCTACACCGCCGCCCATGGCAATCAAATTAAGGATGGTCATAAACGTTGCTCCTCTTAAAGCTTTTTTATGTGGTCCACTGCATATCTATATTTTACAATGTACTGACCTAAAGTTAACATGTTCTTTTTTATTGTACCACGAAAGACACTTTGATGCATTATAAAAAAACGCCGGAATTTCATCAACTTTTTCAATCCATTCGGTTCATCTTGCCTGAAATAACAAAAGCAAAAAACATTGTTTTTTGTACTTCTTGATGTAATTAATAATTTGTAAAGCGTTTAATTTTCAACAAATAGCGTCATACTCTCTTAGCGTATTTGCTTGATATTTGTATTGACCTACCGAAAATTTTCTCGTACAATGAAGCTAAAGAAAGGGGTATTGCCTTTATGAAGGATATCAAAGCAATCATCAATTCTTATCTTGATCAAGTCATTGCATACCGTCGCCATATACATCAAAACCCGGAACTAAGTCACGAAGAAGTTAAAACCGCTGCTTTTATCGCCGATGCCCTGCGCAAAATGGGGCTTGAGCCCACTACTGGGGTCGGCGGAAACGGCGTTACAGCCATTATTAACGGCGTTAAGCCCGGCAAATGCGTCGGTCTGCGCGCCGATTTTGATGCGCTGCCTATACAGGAGACGACTGGCCTGCCCTTCGCCTCACAAAACGATGGCGTTTCGCATTCCTGCGGCCACGATATGCACACCGCAATGCTGCTCGGCGCGGCGCACGTGCTGCTCTCACTTAAGGATGAGTTTTCCGGCTGCATTAAGCTCGTATTTCAGCCCGCTGAAGAAGATGTGCTCAACTGCGGTGCCGCCCCCATGATTCGTGACGGCGTGCTCGAAAATCCGCGTGTAGATGCCATGATCGGTCAGCATGTATGGCCGCAGTATCCTGTTGGTACCGCCGCTATACGCAACGGCGCCATGATGGCTTCCTCCGACCGCTTCCATATCACGGTCCACGGCAAAAGCAGCCACGGATCCGCCCCCGAGGACGGTATCGACGCCATCGTGATAGCGTCTCAGGTTATCACTGCGCTTCAGACCATCGTTTCAAGAAAGGTCAGCCCGCGCGATGCTGCTGTCGTGTCTATTGGCACCATCCACGGCGGTGACCGTTACAACGTTATTGCAAATCAGGTCAAACTTGAAGGTACCTGCCGCAACCTAAACCCTGACGTTAGAAACAAAATGCCCGAACGTATCGAACAGATAGCTAAGGGCGTGGCTGAGTCGATGGGCGGCAGCTGTGATGTTGAATATTTTAAAGGGTACTCCCCCACTGTTAACGACCCCGAGATGTTCACATTGGTACACGACGTGATGAAAGAGGTTGTCGGCGACGGGGCGCATGTCCCTGAAATGTCGGCGCTCGGCGGCGAGGATTTTTCATTTTACTGCGAAAAGGTACCAAGTGCCTTTTTCTGGTTGGGTGTTCAAACTCCTGATAAGCCATTCTATCCTATTCATAACGGTGGCTTCTCGCCCGATGAGAACGCAATCCCGATTGGCATTGAAATTGCCGTCCGATCAGCACTGACCTTTTTGGCAAAATAATCAGTTCGTTTCTATATCATGGGGCTGTAGCAAAATGTTGCTGCAGCCCCATATATTTATTTTGCCATAAATCGGGTGAATTATCATTCGAAGGCTTTGTTTACTTCTAAAACGTGGTACTGTCATTCAATTCATACATTTGATGGCCGTGTCATTACGTAACACATTTCTACTCTCTGGTTTATAATGTAAATGACGCATCACCATATTTTGAGGATGATTTCAATGAACGAGAAAAAACTTGCAATTGTCTGGATTAGCGTCGATAAGCGTGCAGCTATCGATATGGCGCTGTTATATGCACGCGACAGTCTTATAAACGGCTGGTGGAAGCATGTCGAACTTATTTTATGGGGGCCATCCGTTCAATCTGCTGCCGAAAACAAAGATGTCCAGGGCGAGCTTGAAATTCTGCAAAACCTCGGCATCCCCATTCGCGTCTGTATGGCCTGTGCAGTGCGCTATGGCGTTGCCCATCAGCTGACTGACCTTGGCTATGAAGTCAAGGGCATGGGCGAACACCTCACCGAGCTACTGGCCGGAAACGAACCTGTTATGCTGATATAACCGCCGGAGCAAATGAACCTTTTGCATACGCGCCAAAACCATATTAAAAGCGCCGTCACACCCTCGTCGGGGCATGACGGCGCTTTCTTATATAATATTGCAAATTGATGCGTATTGTGGCAGGTTTGATGGAGCCGTTGGGCATATTGGAAAAATCAGAAGCTGTCCTGTCTCATTATATCTGAGATGGTCACATGATCGGTTACGCTGCAAATCGCTTCATCCACGCGTTTCCAAAGCCATAGCATGTTGCAATCGTTGGACATTTTGCAGTTTTGTTCAGCCTGCTCAATACAATGATGTGGTAAATAGGGCGTTTCCATTACCTTCATAACTTGAGATACGGTAATGCTGTCTGCTGGGCGGCTTAACACATAACCACCTCTTATCCCTTTTTCACTAACCAAAAAGCCCTCCCGTGTCAGCTTAGCGGCAATCCGTTCAAGCATTTTTTCCGATATACCTTCAGCCTGGGCGGCGGCCGAAGTTGTAACGCGTTCTCCTTGCTTTTGCGCCACGCGTGCCAAAAGCCGAAGTGCATAACGGCTGTTGGTTGATATTTTCACCAATATCCCCCCAAAATGATATGCTTTAATTATAGCAATTTTAGTTAGCTTGTCAAGCCTACGCCATGGAATTTACGCGTTTTTTGTGGTATAATAACCCTAAGATAGCTATAAAACCGTGATTGTACAACGTTTGGTCGCTTTTAATGTGACAACGCTTTTCAATAGACATATTTTGCATTGCGTTTTATGTAAGTATAATAAAGCTTTAAAATAATGCTGCCACGCGTAATATCCCTCAGCTTGTCGCAAAATATAAGCACTACATTACTTAGATAACTACAACCAATTAAAGAGGTGAATCCCATGGATCAAAAACAGGAATTTTTGGAATTGTTCCATCAATACATAACCCGAGAGGGCGCACGGGAGCTTTTGAGTTTTTTAGAAAACAAAAGCGATTTCTTTACGGCTCCCGCTTCAACGCGGTTTCATTTAGCCTGCGAAGGTGGCCTTTTAAGTCATAGTGTTAACGTTGCAAAGCTGATGCTACGCTATGAAGATGAACCGCCGGAAAGTCTGGCAATCTGCGGACTGCTGCACGACATATGCAAGGTCAACTACTACAAGGTCTCTACCCGAAATGTTAAAAACGAGCAGACCGGCCAATGGGAAAAGCAGCCGTTCTATCAGGTCGAGGATAGTTTCCCTTATGGGCATGGAGAAAAGTCGGTATATATGATCGAGCGCTTTTTCCGGCTGAAAGCGTCCGAGGCAATGGCTATCCGCTGGCATATGGGCGGATTTGACGACGCAGTGAAGGGCGGAAGCTTTTCAATTTCCAAAGCCTACGAGCGCTATCCTCTGGCAGTTAAACTGCACCTGTGTGACATTGAAGCAAGCTATCTAATTGAAAGCCGACAAAAAGTGATGAATTAAACTAGAAGGGGTGTCACAAATGCAAAAAGAATTTAATAACCTTTGCTGCAAAAAATGGGACGAACTGATAGCGTTTATGCTCAGTCGCGCCGCGAAATTCAGCGTAGTGGACTGGGCCATATTCAAGACCTGCCTCGTTACTTTCGGGCTTATGATTGGTGCATGGTTTGCTCGGCTTTTTAAAAAGCTTGCTCCACTAGTGGCCCTGGTGTTTATTGTCTCTTGGATCTACATGGTCTGGCGCATCTTTTTTGACGAGGACCTCGATTAGTTTTAAAGCTATATATGTGTCATTTGGGCCTCCGCTCAGATGGCACATATATTTTGTTTGCGGCGATATCGTCTAAATCTATTCATATTTTGTTGAATTATGTATATTTTTGCGATATAATATTCCCAAAGCAGAGCTGGGGGATATTTCCCAGTCGTCCTTCTCTTTCACCTTGCTATAAACGGTTTTTCTGCCTTTTAAACATCCTCATTGCGGACTTGTTGTCAGAAAGATGGTGTTGGCCATGGAAAGATTATGCAGGCCGTTGACGGCTTTACTAGCATTATTGATGGGTTTGGGCTTTATGGGATGTTCTTTCAAACAGCCGACAACCCCTGTTTCCCTCACCGTTTGGCACTATTATAATGGTGTCCAGCTTCAGGCGTTTTCCGATTTGGTTTCTGAGTTCAATGAGACAGTCGGCGCACGCCAGGGCATCTTTGTCGAAGCTTACAGCAAGGGGAGCATTGACAATTTGCGTACCGCTATAAAAGATGCCGCCGAATATAAAATCGGCGCCGACGCAATGCCCAATATTTTTTCTGCCTATGCCGATTATGCTTATGAGCTCTACAACATGGGGCAGCTGGCTGACCTGGCAGGGTATCTTTCCGAGCAGGAGCGATCAAAATACATCGAAGCTTACCTTTCAGAAGGCAACTTCGCCGGCGGGAACAGTGTTCTGCTGTTCCCTATCGCCAAATCCACCGAAGTATTACTACTAAACATGACCGATTTCGCCCCCTTTGCAGCCGCTTATAATGTCAGCGAGCAGGATCTTACTACATGGGAGGGTATTACTGACACCGCCGAAAAATATTACCGCTATACCGACGCGCTGACCGGCACCCCCAATGATGGCAAAGCATTTTTCGGACGAGATTCGGTTGCGAATTATATGTTGGTCGGCTGCACCCAGCTTGGTCAGCCGTTAATGCAAAATCAAGATGAAAAGATTTCGATAAAGATAGACCGCAGCATTCTGCGTCGCCTGTGGGATAATTATTACGTACCTTATGTCAGCGGTTATTATGCTGCGCTTGGCCGTTTCAGAACCGACGATGCCAAAACCGGCGATATTATTGCTCTTGTCGGCTCCAGCAGTGGCAGCTCTTATTTTCCGAGTGCCGTCACCCGTGCGGATGGCAGCAGTTACCCCATTACATCCAAAGTGCTCCCACTGCCCAACTTTGCCGGTTGTGAAAGTTATGCGGTTCAGCAAGGTGCTGGTATGGCTGTTGCAAAGTCCGACAAGCGCACCGAACAAGCAGCAGTAACATTTTTAAAGTGGTTTACCCAACCGCAGCAAAATATTCGTTTTTCCGCTCGTACCGGCTATCTGCCAGTACAAAAACCAGCCAACAATGGCGATTTGTTGTATGCGATTGTTGAGGAGGAAAAGATTGAGTTAATGCCAATTGTAGAAGACACCTTAAAAGTTGGCATGGATATGTCCGGTCGTTATCGCTTTTTTACCAACGCTGTTTTTAAAAACAGCTATGAGTGCCGCAGTGTAGTGGAAAATTCTCTGCAGACGCAAGCTGACCATGATTTAGCCACTATAACCGCCCGGGTAAAATCGGGCGTAAGCCGTCGCGCCGCGTTGGAACCGTTTTTAAGCGACGCGCATTTTGAGCAGTGGCTGTCAGATTTTGAGCGCGCACTGTACCTGACGGGCGCTGGATAAAATGGGCCAACTCTGGGCGGCAATTCGCTCCGACTCAGGTTAAAGGTGGGGTGTAAGTGCCTAAAAAACTTGAAGCAAAAAAAAAGAACGCAAAAAACACCATCCTTTTACGCATTATGCTACCGGGGATGGCTGTGATTATTGTGCAGTCTATCATTTATTCACTGATAGTTTGGCAATATAACATCATCGGACGTATTGAAGTTAACGCCTACGATATTTTTAGTGAAAAAGTATTAAACCGACAACAGGATATTCAAAGCGATATTTTATACAGGTGCATGACCATTGACAGAGACAGAGAGTTACTCCTGCAAAAAATTTATGATTCACTTTCTCAAAACGGCGTCGACAGTTCGGCAATTTCAACCTCTCCCGCACTCAACCGCCAAATTGTTGCGGATGTATCAGATTATCTTGTCGCCATGCTGCATCGTAATATGGCAAACGGCGTTTTTCTGGTGCTGGATGGTCCAGCCACCGATGCAACGGAGCAATACTCTTTTTCCCGCGCCGGACTTTATATCCGCCAATTTGATAGACATAGCAATTCCACCGATAATAGCGATCTTTTAATGCAACGCGGCATGCCCGATCTCGCGAGGAGCCTTGGGATTTCGCTAGATCGCTACTGGTCGGCAGATTTCACCTTTTCGGACGAAACGGCTGCGCAATCTCAATTTTTCTTTGCGCCGCTAAATGCTGCTAAGGCACATGCCGACGGGCAAAGCGCAGATTTTGGTTATTGGAGCGAGCGCTTTTCTTTAAGCGTCAATGACATCGGAATTATTACCTATTCAGTACCGCTCATCACCTCTGATGGAGCGGTTATTGGCGTTTTCGGCGTGGAATTATCCGAAAGCCAGCTCGTCTCAAAAATGCGGTACAACAATCTTAACGGCAACCAAAACGCCAACGCTTCTTATTTTATTGGGGTTTCATCAGACGCAGGGCATTCCTACCGCAAGGTATTTACCAGCGGGCCGCTTTTTAAATATCGTTTTGGCAATGCGGATACCGTCTCTGTATCCAAAGCAGTCCACAGCAATGTCTATGCCTTTGAAAACGACATCAACGAGCCGGTAATCGGGGCTATTTATCCATTTGATCTCTATAGGGTAAATACTCCATTTTATAATAACCAGTGGGCTGTCATCGGCATGGTTGATCAAAATGACTTGCTGCTGTTTTCCAATAGAATCAGGATTCAGGCATATGTCGCATTCTTTTTCTCGTTGATTTTGGGCACGGTGGGGATGCTGATTATTGGCAAAACGGTCACTAACCCGATCCATTCGCTGGTGAAAAGTATAAAACGAAGCGACCCCACCGGACGTATTCACCTTAAAAAGACCAATATCCTTGAATTGGACGAGTTGGCTATCTCGTTTGAAGCTTTGAGCCATGCTGTCGCGAGTGCCTCCGAAAAAACTGCTATAATATTCGCCATGACCCGCATTTCGGTCGGGGTATTTGAATACGACCGCAGTCGCAGTCGTGTATTCTGTTCGAGCAACTTGTGCAGCATTCTGGACTGGTTTGAACGCCCTGAAAAGGAATATATTTATCTGGAACGCAATGATTTTGAAAAGCGCATGTTATCGCTGAGCCCTTATATTTTTGAAAGGAGCGAAATGATATCCCAGCTATTCGATCATAAAGGCAAGGCACACTGGATTCAAGTCAATATTGCCGAGCAGGACGGAAAAATTCTAGGCGCTGTATCCGACATTACCGACGATATTCTGGCCAAACAAAAGATAGAATATGAACGCGATTATGATTTGTTAACCAACCTTTATAATCTGCGTGCCTTCCGTGCCCACCTAACGCGCCTGCTTCATCTGCACAATCTAAAAACCGCCGCACTTATTATGTGGGATCTTGACAATCTAAAAAAAATTAACGATAGCTACGGCCATGAATTTGGCGACAGCTATATCAAAGCATTTGCCGAATGTCTTGAGGATACCTCCCAGCACAATACACTGGTCGCCAGGCGCTCTGGCGATGAATTTTATACGCTGCTATACGGCTATTCCTCGAAGGATGAAGTAAGAAAAATTCTAGATGAAATGCGTACCGTTATAGGGAAAAAGCAGTTGCAGCTCCCCGATGGCAGCACCTGTACAATCGATGTCTCAAGCGGTCTGGCCTGGTATCCGAAAGATACGGTTTCAGGCGATGAGCTTTTACGTTTTGCCGATTTCGCCATGTATAACGTTAAGCATGACGTCAAGGGTAGCTTCCGGGAGTTTGATCCCATTTTATATCATAAAACTAACAGCGTGCTGGATGGTTACGAAACCATCATGCAGCTCATTGACAATAATCTCTTCAAATTTGCTCTGCAACCGATTTTGTCAGTAGCTACCGGCAGCGTATATGGCTATGAAATGCTGATGCGTCCGCAGATTGCCGGCGACTACTCCCCCTACGACGTATTCCACATGGCACAGGTACACGCCAAGCTTTATCATTTGGAACGAATTTCGATGTATGGAGGCATGGAAGCTTTTGTCTCGCTCATTGAGCAACAGGTCATCGGAAAAGAGGAAAAGGTCTTTATCAATTCCATCAGCAATCAGATTATGACCTCCTCTGATTTGCTGGCATTTGAGCAGCGCTTTGCGCCTTACCTGCACCGCATCGCAATCAAAATTATGGCCAGTGGGCGGGATAATCAGGACTGCATTCAGTTGAAGACAGAGATACTCAAGCGCTGGCACGGGATACTGGCCGTTGAAGATTACGGTTCTGGTTACAGCAACGAAGCTTCTCTGCATTATATTGCTCCCAAACTGATTAAGCTGGATATTTCACTGATTTCCGGCATAGATAAAGATAAAAACCGTCAGGAGATTCTCAAAAGCATTGTTTCAACCGCGAGAAAGCACCATGTCGCCACCCTTGCTGTAGGCATTGAAACTGAGGAAGAGCTGAAAACGGTCATTGCTGGTGGCGTGGAATATGTACAGGGCTTTTTTATCGCACATCCCTCGTTTGAAATCGCCCCCATCTCGCAGCAGGTTATTGCAGCTATAGACTCCGCAAGACAAACTGAAAATCTCAACAAACTCATGACTTAAAACAACAAAACACGGCTGCAACCCGCAACCGTGTTTTGCTCATTTGCCATTACATTGGCTTGATCTCTTTTTCGTATAATCTCCTGTACAACACAAGCGCCAGTATCACTGAGACAACCTCCGCTATAGGGAAGGACAACCAAACTGCGTTAAGCGAAATAAACTTTCCCAAAAAATAAGCCGTGGGCAACAATACGACCAGCTGGCGTGAAACCGACATCATAAGGCTGTACATACCCTTCCCAAGTGCTTGAAATGCGCTTGAAAGAATGATTGAAATTGCTGCTAAAAGAAAGTGCAGGCTAATAATTCGTAGCGCAGGCACTCCGATAGCCAACATCGTGTCTGACGCGTCAAAGAGCGTACCTAGTATCTGTGTCGGGAATATCTGAAAAATTGCAAACCCCACTGCGGTGATACCCAATGCCATCAGGCTGGCCAGCTTAATGGTGTGCACAATGCGTTCGCGGTGGCGCGCGCCGTAATTAAAGCCTACAATCGGTATCATGCCGCTGGTCAGGCCAAACACTGGCATAAACACAAAGCTCTGCAACTTAAAATAGATGCCGAACACCGAAACCGCCGTCGCCGAAAACATGATAAGTATTTTATTCATACCAAAGGTCATAACCGCACCAATGGTCTGCATAAAAATGGACGGCAGACCCACTTTGTAAATTTCGACAATGATGCGCCAGTCAGGACGAAAGTTTTTCATCGAAAGACTGATTTCGTGATTTTTCGTTATATTGAACACCGTCACCAAAATACATGAAACAATCTGGCCTGCTACGGTCGCCACCGCTGCGCCCGACACCCCCATTTTAGGCGCACCAAGTAGCCCAAATATCAGGATGGGATCTAAAATGATATTGGTAATAGCCCCCGCCATCTGCGAATACATGCTGTAAATCGTGATGCCAGTAGCTTGCAGCAACCGTTCGCCTGTAATGGCTAAAAATATGCCAAAAGAAACGATTGATACAATGGAGGTGTAAGCCATACCCATCTCCATAACAGCACCCGGCCCAACAAACGCCGAAAAAAATGCCTTCAGCCCAAATATACCAAAAAGAGCAAATGCCAATGCGCTTAGTATGGACAAAAAGATGCCGTTGGCTGTAACTAAGTTGGCCTCATCATAGTTTTTTTCACCGAGTCTACGCGATAAGAGCGCATTAATTCCGATGGCCGTTCCTACTGCGACCGCAATCATCATCACCTGCACAGGAAAAGCCAGAGAAACCGCCGTGAGTGCATCCTCGCTAATTTTCGCTACAAAAATACTGTCGACTACATTATAAAGCGCTTGGATCAGCATCGAAGCCATGATCGGCACCGACATTGAAACAAGCAGCTTAGGAATTGGGAGCGTTCCCATCTTATTTTCTTTTCTGTTATTCAATTTAATTACCTTGTCCTTTTGAAAAATTCGATGCTTTAGATTAGACAATACAGCGCAAATGTTTGGGTCATACACCGCACAGTATTTGACATTTTAACATATTGATTGTATTCTGTAAACATTGTAAGTTTATTTGATTTTTTTAATAAAGGAGGCCTTCACATATGAAGCCATATCCCGTCTTTGCTATAAGCCGGCAATACGGCAGCGGCGGTCGCGACATTGGCCTTACCCTCTCCAAAAAGCTCGGTATTCCTTATTATGACAACGAGCTGATCACACTGGCAGCCCAGGAGAGCGGTTTCGCACCCGAACTTTTTAAAAACGCCGATCATAATGCCTCGAGCAGCCTTTTGTTCTCACTTTCAATGTACGGCTCAAGCACCGGTACTTTTAATATGCCACTGGGTGATCAGGTTTTCCTCATTCAGTCAGATATCATCAAAAAAGTGGCCAATGAGGGACCCTGTGTTATCATCGGCCGATGTGCCGACTATATTCTGCGTGACTTTCCAAATTGCGTTTCGGTTTTTTTGCACGCCCCACTCGACCAGCGGCTTGAGCGTGCGGTAGAAAGCTACGGTGTCGACCCGCTCAGAGCCAAGGATATCGTCACCAAGACTGATAAAAAGCGCTCTGTTTACTATTCCCACTTCACCGGAGAAAAATGGGGCGCATCCGAAAACTATCACATTACGATAGATACAGCGCGCATGGGCATCTCCGGCACCACAGACGCTCTTGCGTTGATCGCCGATCAGCTGTCAAAGCCTAATTAAAAATTATGCCCGCTGCTACTGCGGCCGCACCTTTCTCCCCTTTAAGCGGCTTACATGCAGCGTAGAAAGCACGCGTTAATATCGTGCAGCCAATTCCCAGAATGAGTAAAAATTGAGACTGCCGTGGCAGTCTCAATTTTATAGCCCTATTATTTACTTTGGGTATGTTAGCCGTTCTTCATTCCAATCGGTAATAGCGTTACAAAAGGCTGTGGCCTCTTTTTTAGCTTCCGGAAGATTGTGCAGTTTGTAGTTGCCGCATTCCACCTTCAACGCCCCAGGTATTTCATCTTGATAGTCACGAACAAAACGCATTCCCTCGGAAATAGCAGCGACCGCCTTGACGGGTTTTACGCCTTTTAAAATCAAATAGAATCCAGTCAGACAACCCATCGGCCCAAAGTAAACCACCTGACTTCCAATATTGCTGGAGCGCACCCACGTGGCAAAAATATGCTCTATGGTATGTGCCGCTTCAGGACTTAAATAGCTGCCTGCGTTGGGGTAGTGATATCGAATGTCATAGGTAATAATATCACCAAAATCAATGCGAGAGGTATATATTCCGGGCGTTAGCGTATCATGGTTTATACAAAAGCTCGCTATTTTCTCCATATATTTTCTCCTTTATCAAAATGTTGTTCACCGGGTGTCCGCGACTTTTACAACAGTCGGTTTTACCTTTAGCTTGTCATATTTTTATTTGAAAAAACCTATAATTGTATTAAAGCGTGGTGAGCAAAATGAGTGACGCGGCCCCAAATTCAAAGACACAGGCGAATGGGCAGGGCGACGCACAACAAGGTAACAAGGCCCATTCAAAATTCCATTCCTACACGAAGCATAATGTGGTGGCTTATCCACAGGACGTTTTGCTGGCCTCGGTCACCCTTGCGCTCACCTTGTCTCAAGGGCGCAGCCAATACGAGGTAGAAACACTGATCAACCTGTTTTCGCTAACGACAGACAATCTCCAGGCTATACTGGCACAAATGCTGATCAACCGCAAGGTACAGACTGATCTTGAAACGATTATTTAATCCTCTACACCATAGCATAAATTTATAATCTTTTCAATTGCAAGGCCAATCACAGGCATTGTTTATCCGCATTGCAGCATAGGATTTTATAAACAGCCTGCGGCATCCACAGCCGCTGGATGAAAGGAGCTTGCCGCAATGCAAAACTGTAATTTTCAATCCTGTCGGCAGGGGGCGGCACTGCCGCTGGACCCCGACAGCCAGATTACCCCACAGACCAAATCTGTACAAAAGCCGCCGCTCTCCCCACTTTTGCAGGCAACACCACCGGGTGGCGAAGTTGCTGTCTCCCCAGCCCAAAGCGAAAATGGCAGCGTACCTGAACTGCCACTATGCGGCCCGAACGGGCTTTGTCTGCCGCAGCCCTACCCTATAGCTAAAGCTAATGCAGAAAATGAGCGCTATGCACGCATCATCCGTAACAGCTTTTCCGGGCGCGAATCGGCGCTGACCGCTATGATGACCTATCTTTATCAGTCCATGCGCTTTGGCGAGTGCGCCGATGATCTGCGCGAAATGCTGGCTGCCATCGCCCTGTGCAAAATGTTTCACCTTCGGCTGTTGGGCGAGTTGCTGGTGTCGCTCGGCAGCAACCCAAAATATTTTTACTGCATGCCGCCCAACGCCAACTCCGGTACTTGGTGGGCTGCTCAGCCCGCGAACGTGACCTATTCCAAAATTCTTGGCGACGCACTCAAGGCGGATATTGAGGCTGAAAAAGCATCCATTGAGGAGCATAAAAACACCATTAATTATGTGGACGACGAGGGTATACGCGCACTTTTAAAGCGTATCGTAATGGATGAAGAATACCATTTAAAGATATTCACCGAGCTGCATAAACGCTTTTGCAGCTGACCAATCAGCGCTAAATATACCTGCTGCCTGCGGCTGACCGTTTATACTATTACCCCAATAATAATATAAACTGTGCGCGGTTATTAAAAAAGGTCAAAAAATTTATGCCGGTGCACAGCGGCAGAATGGAAGATGAAATGCAACTAAAATATCTACTTTCCGCGGCTGCGCTGTTTTTTTTGCTGTCGTATATCAGTGTATGGCTCAGCATGATGGTGCTGGATAAACACAAAACTGCCGAAACTATTTCAAAGCCCCCTATGTCGGTGAGTGTATCCTCAGAACCGCCCAGCGCTTCTGGAATAACGGTCAGCGGCGACATTCCCGACCCCGTTTCATCCGAGCCCCCGCAAAATGACTTGTTCGCTAAGGCGGGCTTTGAAATATCGGACACCAACGTTTATCCAGGTGAGTATCTGGTACTGACCGCTTATGGTATTGACAACTCAGACAAAATCACCATCCAAAACCCGTTCGGAAAATCGCCAACATTTTTTAAGGCGGATGATCACCTCACAGCCCTGCTACCAGTAAAGTATACCTATGAGCCAGGGGAATACATGCTGACAGCCGAGGGGAATGGCTATAATGAGGTGTTTGCTATTAACCTACTCTCAAAGGAATGGCAGACCCAAAATTTGACGGTAGATGAATCTATCACTTCTGAGACGATAGAAAATACCGCCGCCAATGACGAATACTTTGCCAAGGTGCAACCCAAAAAGGCGCTATTTGAGCCTTCTCCGTTATGGGAGGGCAGCTTCATCCAACCGGTGGAGGGCGAAATCACCACTGAATTCGGAATGCTGCGTACCGTCAACGGCGTCCCGTCCGATCGTCACGGTGGTGTTGATATTGCTGCGGAGCGTGGAACACCGGTTAAAGCTGCCAACAGCGGAAAGGTGCTTTTTGCCGAAAAAATAGCGCTTACTGGCAACACCGTCTGCATCGAACACGGAATGGGTCTAAAAACCTGGTACTACCACATGGATTCGCTCGATGTCAAGGCCGGCGACATGGTCAAAAAGGGGCAGACTATCGGCACAGTAGGCTCCACTGGCTTTTCTACCGGGCCACACCTGCACTGGGCCGCCTCCGTTTTTGATGTTTATATCAACCCCTGGACATTGATTACCGCCGCGCCACAGCTTTAGCGTAGGGTGGTACCACGCCAAAATAACCCTCCATTATCAAAAGGCCTATAAATTGCGAGTCGCTTTTATAGGCCTTTTTCCTTTGCAAAATTTCCACCATCTCTTGCATTTAAAGATAAAAAGTGCTATCCTATGTGTACTATGTGATTTAATACACATATGCATTTTAACCCGTGCAAGAAAGGAAGACAGCATGTTGGAAAACAATCAGGTTTCGTCCGTCTCAGCTGGGGAACAAAATATCGCCACACAGCCGGACAAAAATAAGGAGATTGCTCACTTTACTAAAAAGAGACCCAAAAAGAAAATTTGGATCATAGTAATTATCGTGTTGTTGGTTGCTGCGGTGGCACTCAAGCTGTTATTGCCCAAAGATTCCCGGCCAATCGTGTCGACCAGCCCCATTTCAAAGGGCAGCCTTGAAAGCCGGATCACCCTTAACGGCAGAGTTGAAAGCGACGCCGCTTCCCGCGTATACTCGAGCGAAACCGGGTTGGTCACCGCCGTCAATGTCAAGGTGGGAGATAAGGTCGTCGCTGGTGATATCCTTTGCCAGCTTGATACCACTGATCTGGAACGGTCAATTAAAATACAAGAAACCGCAATCAACAATGCTGTAAAAAAAGCGAAGCTGGCACTTTCAGAGAGCCAAGCAGATTATCAGAATCTTCTTGACGACTTACAAACCGACCAATACTCCGAATTGATAAACGCACAACAGACGCTCAATTACGCCCAACGTGAGTATACCGATGCCCGTCGGTCGCTTGATGACCACAAGGATGAACAGGAATACGCCGATGAATTGTTGAGCAAGCTTGAACGCACATTGAACCTTGCCCGAATTGAGCTTTCCCGTGCAAAAAAAGATTATAACAACGCGCTAAAATCCGGCGAAGGCGTCAGCGAGGCCTATGCCGCCATGCAGGAAAAGGAAGGCGTCTACGATTCCGCATTTAAAGAGTGGGAGGAAGCCAACGACGAATATGGCGACGATGTCACCGTTTACAGTAAGGATTATCGGCTTGCGCGCCTAAAGTATAACGATGCACTCGAAAACAAGGAACTGGTAGAACGCACCGCAACCCGCCGCCTGGTGGAGCTGAAAAATGCCGTTGAGAGAAACACCATTTCTGCCGATATGACCGAAGAACAGTTGAATCTTGAAAAGCTTCAGCAGGCTCTTTCAGATTCCACGGTTAAGGCTTCTATCACCGGCACTGTTACTGCGGTTTACGCGCTTGAGGGCATGCCCGGAAATGGACTGTTGTTCGTGATTGAGGACACCGAGCAGTTGGTAGTGAAAACCTCGGTGCGCGAATATGATATTGCCGCAATGCGCGAGGGCATGCCCGCCATCATCAAGAGCGACGCCACCGGCGAACGCGAATTTGACGGCAAAGTGCTGCGGATCGCGCCCGCTGCCGCCAAAAATGAAGATGGCAGTACCGCAGCCCAAAATGGCGGCACCGTTGAGTTTGCAACCGATGTGTCACTCGATGCGGTAGACAGCGCACTGCGCATCGGAATGAACGTAAGATTGAACATCATTCTCAAGAAGAAAGACGACGCACTTTCAGTCCCCTATGACGCTGTGACCACCGACGAAAACGGTGATAACGTGGTCTTTGTTGCCCGCGCCGATGAAGAAGGTAACTACACGGCAGAATCCATCCCGGTTGAAACCGGCATGGAGACCGACTTTTCAATAGAAATCTCCTCCGACGCACTGGCAGAGGGTGATCTCATCATTACAGACCCCATCAGCATTACATCCGGCGCAGAGATTCGCCTTTCTCCTGAATCGGCGGTGAATGCGTAATGGAACAGAACCGCAGTGCCATTATTACCATGCAGGGCATTATTAAACGCTTTTACATCGGTCAGCCCAACGAACTGACCATCTTAAAGAACATAGATCTCACGGTTATGGAGGGCGAATTTGTTTCAATTGTTGGTGCTTCAGGTTCGGGCAAATCTACGCTGATGAACATTATCGGTGCGCTTGATCGCCCCACAGAAGGCAGCTACCATCTCGACAGTGTGCCGATGCGTGACGTACCGGACGACCGCCTTTCGGAAATTAGAAACCGAAAAATCGGCTTTGTATTTCAGACCTTCAACCTAATCCCCCGCACCAGCGCGCTTTCTAATGTTGAACTGCCGATGCTTTACGGCGAAATGCCCCGTGCTAAGCGCATCGCCCGCGCAAAGGATTTGCTGGCGCAGGTGGAGATGAGTGATAGAATAAAGCATATGCCTAACGAGCTCTCGGGCGGACAAAAACAGCGCGTCGCTATTGCGCGCGCTATGGCCAACGACCCCGCTATCATCTTGGCCGACGAGCCAACCGGCGCACTTGATTCCACCACCGGGCGGCTGGTGATGGATATTTTCCACCGGCTGCACCGTGAGCAGGGCAAAACTATTGTGCTGATAACCCACAATCCGGAACTGGCCGCCGAGACACAGCGCATCATCACCCTCTCGGACGGCCGCATTATTAACGACGAACAGGGGGCGGTCTGACATGCTTCTGGGAGAAAACATACGTCTTGCCGTCAATGGGCTTTTAGCTAACAAAATGCGCGCCCTGCTTACTATGCTAGGCATTATCATCGGCATCTCGTCGGTCATTGCTATTGTTACAGTCGGCCAAGCTATGACCGGTTCGGTAACCAACCTGATGAATGATATGGGCGCAAATTCCATCTACCTCTCCTTACAGGATAAGCCTGACGAATACGGCAACATCGACTATACTCGCGCGTGGGAAGATTCTGACATGATATCTGACCAGATGATAGATGCCTATCTCGAGGCATTTTCAGGCAAGGTTTCCGCGTGGGCTGTCTCCAGCCACGTTGGCTCCGGTCAGGCCATGAATGGACGCAACCAAGCCAATGGCGATGTCGTTGGCAGCAATTCCGATGCACTGAAAATTCAGAATATCCCAATTGTTGCGGGGCATTTTTTAAGTGAGCGCGAAGTGGGCGGCATGAAATACGCCGCTGTCATCTCCGACCGGTTTATTGAGAAGTTGTTCCCCGGTATGCCGGTGCAGCAAGCATTGGGCAAGGAAATTAAAATACGCTTGAATCAAGGGCTATACACCTTTACGGTCGTGGGCATTTATCATTTTGAAATCAAGGGTGTTCTCGGCAACATGGCGGGAGATACGACCTCCACTGTGTTCATCCCTATCACATTGGCCAAGCAGATCACCGGCAAAACGCAGGGGCTACACTATAGCCTCCAAGTTAAGGGCAGTGACCAGGTGATTGATTCAAAGCTCTTTGCCGAGCAGTCCGCCAAATATTTAAACGATCACTTTTACCGAAATAACAAGCATGTTAAGATCAGGTCAGAGAGCATGGACAGCATGATTGGGCAGATGACTGGCATGATGAACACCATGAGTATTGCAATCAGCATTATTGCCGGCATTTCGTTGCTGGTCGGCGGTATCGGCGTTATGAATATCATGCTGGTTTCAGTGACTGAACGCACCCGCGAAATTGGCACGCGCAAAGCGCTTGGCGCCAAAAACAGCGCCATCAGAATACAGTTCATCGTTGAATCGATGATCATCTGTCTGATCGGCGGCGTTATCGGCGTCGCACTGGGCACCGCCTTAGGGCTCACCGGCTCTTCGCTGCTGGGCTTTCCGGGTTGGCCTTCGCCAGGCATCGTATTTATAGCTGTCAGCTTTTCAATGGCCATCGGTGTATTTTTCGGTTATTATCCTGCCAACAAAGCTTCCAAGCTTGATCCCATCGAAGCATTACGATATGAATAGCTCAAGATTTATTAATGCTCTTAGGTTAATTAAGACATATTTTTCTTGAGAAGGGCAGGATTTTTGTAATAAATAAAGGGTTTATGTGGGATTTCATTTTTGAAAATATATTTTTATATTCCTGTGATTCCCTATTGACAAAAATATTTTTATCTAGTATATTTAACCATAGTGTTTCACAATAAGGTGAAGCCAGAATTTAGATTAGAGGTATTCAAATGTACAACGACAAAATTATCACTTGCAAAGATTGCGGTTCCGAGTTCGTATTCACAGCTAATGAGCAGGCTTTCTACGCCGAAAAAGGTTTCACCAATGAGCCGCAGCGCTGCAAGCCCTGTCGCGATGCACGCAAGGCATCCAGCGGTCGTTCCGACAGAGCGCCCCGCGAGATGTTCGACGCTGTTTGCGCCGAGTGCGGAGCTCCCTGCAAGGTTCCTTTCCAGCCCAGAGATGACCGTCCTGTGTATTGCAGCGAGTGCTTCTCTAACAGAAGATAAACACTAACGACATTATAAAGAGCGTTCCCAATCGGGGCGCTCTTTTTCTTTTGCTCAAAATCAGCTGCCATGGACATAATAGCGCTCAATGATACGCTGTGGTATAATAGCTGTGGTACAATCTTTTTACTAAGGATGCCCAACGGCTTGCTTTGATAGCAATATATTATAATTCAAAATGTATAGGTGAAATTATTGAAAGTTACATTTTCTGCAAACGAGACAGGCTCATTAAATAACATTGTCAACCCGCTTTTGACATGGTATACCCAAAACGCCCGGGTGCTTCCCTGGCGTGAAAACACCGATCCTTACCGTGTATGGGTATCCGAAATTATGTTGCAGCAGACACAGGTGGATACCGTTATCCCCTATTACAATCGATTTTTGCAGCAGATTCCAACAATAAACGCCCTCGCAGAGATAGACGAGGCTCAGCTTTTAAAGCTTTGGGAAGGGCTTGGCTATTACAGCAGGGCACGCAATCTGCAAAAAGCAGCCAAATTAATTGTGGAAAAACACGGCGGACAGTTTCCCGATGCGCTAACTGATATTCTGGCATTGCCGGGCGTCGGTGCTTACACAGCAGGAGCTATTGCCTCAATTTGCTTTGAGCAGGCGGTTCCGGCTGTTGACGGTAACGTGCTGCGCGTAGTCGCAAGATTGACCAACAGCGATGCTGATATCACCCTGCCCCGCGTGAAAAGCGATATCACCGAAATGTTACGTGCTATCTATCCTGCGCATTGCCGCGGTGACTTTACCCAAAGCCTGATGGAGCTAGGCGCAACAATCTGTCTGCCCAACGGCACACCAAAATGTCCCGCTTGCCCTGTCCGCGAATTTTGTCGCGCATTTGCAAACGGCACGCAGCTGTCGCTGCCAGTCAAGGCGAAAAAAAAGCCACGTAAGAAAGAGGAGAAAACCGTTTTTCTCCTCTGCTGCGATGATAAGCTGGCAATTCGTCGGCGAGAAATCGGCAGATTGCTCGGCGGTCTGTGGGAGTTCCCGAATGAAGAGGGTAGCCTTTCTACCGATCGAGCTCGTCAGGTTTTACTTGAGTGGGGCTTTTCAGCCTTTAGCATCAAAAAGGGACAACTCAAAAAGCACATTTTCACCCATATAGAATGGAAAATGTCCAGCTACATTGTCACCTGTAGCAATATGCCTGAAGCCTTCTCTTGGGTAACAAAGGAAAAACTGGTCACCGAATTCGCTATGCCTTCAGCTTTTCTACCTTTTCTGGACAGTATAATTTAAGCAAAAACACCGGTTTAGCAATGCAGCTAAACCGGTGTTTTAATCAGATCAAAATAATCCGACTTATTTAAGACCTGCGGTGATAATCGACATCTGGTATACCTCTTCGGCATCACATCCACGAGAGAGGTCGTTGATCGGCGCATTCAGGCCCTGCAGAATCGGGCCGTAGGCTGCAAAGTCACCCAGACGCTGCGCAATCTTATAACCGATATTACCCGCGTTGATATCTGGGAAGATGAAAGTGTTGGCCTGACCAGCAACGGGAGAACCCTTGCACTTGGTCTTGGCGACAACGGGAGAGAATGCGGCGTCAAACTGCATTTCGCCGTCAATTGCGAGGTCAGGCGCAGCAGCCTTAGCTTTGGCGGTGGCATTTTTCACGAGGTCAACGCTTTCACCCTTGCCTGAGCCCATGGTAGAGTAAGACAACATCGCAACCTTGGGGTCGATGCCGAACGCTTTAGCGGTGCGTGCTGTTTCTAACGCAATTTCAACCAATTCATCCTCAGCAGGTGTAATATTTATGGCACAGTCGCCCATCGCATATCTTTCTTCCTTGCCATCCTTCTTGCGCACCATAATGAAGCAAGAGGATACAATCTTATTACCAGGCTTGGTCTTGACCAGCTGCAACGCGGGACGGACAGTATCCGCAGTGGAATAGGTAGCGCCACCAAGCAGCGCGTCAGCCTTACCCATTGCAACAAGCATGGTGCCAAAATAGTTGCCCTTAGAAAGTGCTTTGCGGCATTCCTCGGCGGTCATCTTACCCTTGCGCAGCGCAACCATCTTTTCTACCATTTCGTCCATTCCAGCATAGGTGGCGGGATCGATAATCTCAATTCCTGTGATATCAAAGCCATTGGTTTTTGCCGCAGACTGAACCTCTTCCGGTACGCCGATGAGCACTGGGGTCAGAATTTCTTCCTTTTTTAAACGGCTGGCAGCCTCAAGAATGCGGGGGTCAGGCCCTTCGGTAAAGACCAAACGACGGGGATTGGCCTTTAATACTGCAAGTAAGTTTTCAAACATGGCACAAAATTCTCCTTTTACTTCTTGGTGTATCATCACAATGTAGTTATTATACACCTTTTTACGACTAAATCTCAACCATAAAACACAAATTTTGTATACAATTTACTCAGATTTTACCCTCTTGAGTTATAAAAAATGCTGATAAAAAGCAATTCTCCGGCGTGATGCCCAAAACAAAATACTGTGGCTGGTGCTATCTTGCCCCAAAAAGGGCCATAATCATCCCCCCAATAAAAAGCATCCTGTTTTCAAAATTCACTTTGAAAACAGGACGCTCCCCAATAAATTAAATGGTCAGATCGCTATGCGATTAGAGCACGAGGCTGGGCGCGACATAAACGCGAGCACCAAGCTCCTGATCAAGCATATAGAGCCCTTTGCTGTCGGCGCCGAAAAGCTCCATCTTCTTGATGAGATCCTGCGCGTTGGTCTCCTCCTCACCCTGCTCCTTAACAAACCAATCAAGGAACTGCATGGTGCGAAAATCCTTCGCCTCGTACGCAGCCTCATAAATGGTATGGATCAGCTCAGTTACATACTGCTCGTGCTTCAACGCGGCCTGCAGCGGGTCCATGTTGTTTGTCAGTACGGCGTCAGGCTTCTCAATAGCCTCAAATGTCACCGACAGATCGTTATTCTGCATATATTGGACAAAAAGCATGGCATGATCGCGCTCTTCCTGCGCCTGAATCTTATACCAGTTAGCAAAGCCGTTAAGGCCCTGCTCAGTATAAAAGTTGGAAAACTGCAGATACAGATACGCTGAATAGAGTTCCTTTTGAATCTGGTTGTTCAGAAGGCTGGCTACCTTTTCAGTAAACATCATTATCGCTCCTTTGTTTGATGGAAAGACCGCGGCATTCTAGCTGCTAGCCTTTCAAGGGATTGTCCCTTAAATCTAGTATACCAAATTTGCCAAGAAACGCAACCATATTAAGGGAGGATTATGAGAATTTTTATTAAGTTATCTACTAACCACACAATCGACGCTGCTATACAGCTTTTTAAAAATTTTTTAACGTTAAGCCGGCGCCGCAAAGCGGCGCCGGCTTAATAATATTTATTAGGTGAATCTTATGCCCCCAGCGCAGCCAGACTCTCTTTGATCTTTGCCATGCGCTCAGTGGCTTTTTCCAGCTTGTCTCGTTCGGCGGCAATTACCTTTGCGGGCGCCTTGGCCACAAAGCCCTCGTTTGCAAGTCTGCCAGAAACCAGCTCGATATCCTTCTCACAGGCAGCCAACTCTTTGTTCAGACGAGCCAGCTCCTTCTCGCGGTCAATCAGCTCGTCCATCGGCAACAATATGCGTGCGTGGTCTGTGACGACATGTAGCGCGTGCTCAATAGCAAAGTCGTCAGCAACCGTCTGCACCGAAGAGGCAAAGCCTAGACGCTCAATAAACGGCGTGGCGGTGGTAAACACTTCGGCGTGCGCGCTATTGATGTAAACAGTCGCCTTACGTGAAGGCGGTACATCGGCGTTGGCACGCGCGATACGGATCGCCTTGATAGCATCCATCACCATCTCAAAGTTCGCGGCTTCCTCGGCAAAATCCAGCGACGAGTCATACTGCGGCCACTGCGATACCATCAGGCTCTCACCCTCGTGCGGCAGCGACTGCCAAATTTCTTCGGTGATGAACGGCATAAATGGGTGCAGTAGCGCCAGCGCACGGGTCAGTACATACACCAACACCTGACGGGTGGCCTGTGCCTCTTCCCCGCCAGAAAGCAGGCGCGGCTTAGCCAGCTCAATATACCAGTCGCAGAATACGTCCCAGATAAAGTCGTAGACCTTTTGCACGGCAATGCCCAGTTCAAACTTTTCAATGTTCTCACTAACCTCACGAACGGTCTGATTAAAACGGGTAAGCACCCACTTATCGGGGGTTGTGAGTGTCTCGGGCAGGGCATTGGATACTTCTCCATCTCCCAGGTTCATGTGAATAAAGCGCGCGGCGTTCCAAATCTTGTTGCAGAAGTTTCGGCTGGCCTTAACCTTCTCATCGGAGTAGCGCATGTCGTTGCCGGGCGCATTGCCGGTTGCTAGCGTCAGGCGTAACGCATCAGCACCGTACTTGTCGATTTCCTCCAGCGGATCAATGCCGTTTCCAAGCGATTTGCTCATCTTACGCCCCTGCGCGTCGCGCACCAGACCGTGAATCAGCACATCCTTGAATGGTACCTCACCCATCTGCTCGATGGAAGAGAAGATCATTCTGGCAACCCAGAAAAAGATGATGTCATAACCGGTGATCAGCACGTCGGTCGGGAAGAAATAATCCAGTTCCGGCGTTTTTTCAGGCCACCCCAACGTCGAGAAGGGCCATAGTGCTGAAGAGAACCAAGTGTCCAGCGTGTCCGGATCTTTCGTCAACTTATGGCTACCACACTTGCAGCAGGTTTCCGGTGCGGTTCGTGCTACGGTAACCGCGCCGCAGTCGCCACAGTACCACGCAGGGATCTCATGCCCCCACCAAAGCTGGCGGCTGATGCACCAATCGCGGATATTTTCCATGAAGTGAAAATAAGTCTGATCAAAACGATCTGGAATAAAGCGAGTCTCGCCCTTTTTCACCGCCTTAACAGCAGGCTCGGCCAACGGCTTCATATCCACAAACCACTGCGTGGAAAGGCTAGGCTCGACCACGGTACCACAGCGCTGGCAGCAGCCTACGTTGTGGGTGTAGTCCTCGACCTTGACGAGGTAACCGGCCTCTTCCAAATCCTTGACAATCGCCTTGCGGCAGGCAAAGCGATCCATCCCGGCATATTTTCCACCGTTTTCGTTGATGGTGCCGTCGTCGTTCATGATGTTGATAATTTCAAGCCCCTGGCGCTGCCCGACCTCAAAGTCGTTGGGGTCATGCGCGGGGGTCATTTTAACGACACCGGTGCCAAAGCCCAGTTCGACGTAGTCGTCCGCTACAATCGGAATCTCGCGATTGACCAGCGGCAGTAGCGCCTTTTTGCCCACAAGGTGGATGCGCTCCTCATCGTTGGGGTTGATGGCAAGGCCGGTATCACCCAGCATCGTCTCAGGGCGAGTGGTAGCGATGATCAGATCACCTGAGCCGTCGATGAGCGGATAACGGATATACCAGAAACCGCCTGCCTTCTCTTTATATTCAACTTCGGCGTCTGAAATAGATGTTTTACAGTTGGGGCACCAGTTGATCATGCGCTCACCGCGGTAGATAAGTCCCTTTTCATAAAGACGGCAAAACACCTCGGTGACGGCCTTATTGCATCCCTCGTCAAGAGTAAAGCGCTCACGCGCCCAATCGCAGGACGAGCCCAGCTTTTTGAGCTGATTGATGATGCGTCCGCCATACTTTTCACGCCAGTCCCAGGCGCGGCGCAAAAATTCTTCACGTCCAATTTCCGCCTTAGAAAGGCCTTCTTCTTTAAGTGCGGTCACAATTTTAGCCTCGGTAGCAATCGAGGCGTGGTCAGTGCCGGGCATCCAGAGCGTTTCAAACCCCTGCATCCGCTTGTAACGTATCAAAATATCCTGCAGGGTGTTGTCGAGCGCGTGGCCCATATGCAATTGTCCGGTGATATTGGGCGGCGGAATAACAATGGTAAATGGCTTTTTATCCGGATTGGGCTCGGCGTGAAAATAATTACCCTTTATCCAGCTATCATAAATTCGATCCTCAACCTGTTTTGGATCGTAGGTCTTTTCCAGTTCTTTTCGCATGTCCGGTTGACCCCTCCCTTTTTGGCTTAACTTCTATTATATCCAACAAACGACGGCTGTGCAAGTAATAACCCCAAAAAACGCGGGATATACCGTCACTTTATAAGCGTATTTTGCAGGGGCGGCATGCAATCTGTTATAAGCGCTGCTTTTATCTAAAAATAGAATAATACACAGCTAACTCAAAAATAAATCCCGTTTAATACTCTTCTTTTTCTGGCAAAGCAAAACAGGTATAATACTGTGCATCTGCCCAGGCCCAAGCATAGCGCCCGGCCTCCACGACAAATGAGACTGGTTTTGGGGCGATACTGGAAGCTGGCTTTTTAACTGTCGGTAATTCGGGCAGAATAAAACAAATCATTACAAAGAAAAAAATCGTTTTTTTCATTAGCTATCTCCTCCTTTTCACTATCATTCCCGACAAGTATGGGCGCTAATTCAATGAAAAATTATATTCCTTTTATAAACCGTTGCATTATTGTTGCAATTTGTGCCGGTTGGTGGCAAAATATAAAGATAACAAGAGTATTTGGAGGAAGCTTATGAGCCATCAACTGGTATTGGTGATCGATTTCGGCGGTCAATATAACCATCTCATTGCAAGGCGGGTGCGCGAATGTGGCGTTTACTGCGAAGTAAAGCCCTATACGATTTCCGCTGACGAAATTAAAAAGCTCAACCCCATCGGAATTATTTTCACTGGCGGGCCTAACAGTGTTTATCTTGAAAATGCCCCCCAGATCGACCCGGCTGTATTTGAGCTGGGTATTCCCGTGTTGGGCATCTGCTACGGCGTGCAGCTGATCGCGCATATACTGGGCGGACATGTCACCAGCCCCGACCATCGCGAATACGGCCGTACCGAGACAAAACTGGTGCACAAAAGTGCGCTGTTCGATACATTGCCTGACGAATTTATTGCCTGGATGAGCCACACCGACTACATCGATGCACTGCCGGAGGGCTTCACCGCTACCGCGACCACCAAGGCCTGCCCCACCGCAGCGATGGAAAATGTGGAAAAGAAGATTTATGGCCTGCAGTTTCACCCCGAGGTTAACCACACCCAGAACGGCATTAAGGTGCTCAAAAACTTCCTCTATCTCGTCTGTGGCGCCGTAGGCGATTGGACGATGAAGGATTACGCCGTGACGGCTGTCGAGCAGATCCGCAAAACGGTCGGCAGCGGTAAGGTGCTACTGGCGCTTTCGGGCGGTGTCGATTCCTCGGTAGTTGCGGCGCTTATCGCGCGGGCTGTGGGCAACCAGCTGACTTGTATCTTTGTAGATCACGGCTTGATGCGCAAAAATGAGGGCGATGAGATTGAATCAATCTTTGGTAACGGTGACATCAACTTTGTCCGCGTCAATGCTGCCGACCGCTTTTTGGGCAAACTGGCGGGTGTCTCTGATCCTGAGCGCAAGCGTAAAATCATCGGCGAGGAGTTTATCCGCGTCTTTGAGGATGAAGGCCGCAAAATCGGCTCGGTCGATTATCTGGCGCAGGGTACCATCTACCCAGACGTAGTTGAATCCGGCGTCGGCGAAGCCGCCGTCATCAAGAGCCACCATAATGTAGGTGGGTTGCCCGCTGTGGTTGACTTCAAAGGCCTGATTGAACCACTGCGTATGCTGTTTAAGGACGAAGTACGAGCACTGGGCGAGCAGCTGGATCTGCCCGCACACCTGGTATGGCGTCAGCCCTTCCCCGGCCCCGGCCTTGCAATTCGCGTCATAGGCGAAATCACTGAGGATAAGCTGGCCATTCTGCGCGAGGCCGATGCCATTTTCCGCGAGGAGATTGCCATCGCTGGGCTTGACCGCAGCATAAATCAGTACTTTGCTGTTATCACCGATATGCGTTCGGTCGGTGTCATGGGCGACGGTCGTACCTATGATTATACGCTTGCACTGCGCGGCGTGACCACCACCGACTTTATGACCGCTGACTGGGCGAGAATCCCCTATGACCTGCTAGAAAAGATATCCGGTCGGATTATTAACGAGGTCCGCGGCATTAATCGAATTGTTTATGACATCACAAGTAAACCACCGGCAACGATCGAGTGGGAATGACGCTGGTGGCTTAACAATGGCTTTAACATGCGGATTTATAGCGTATAACAAATAAAATTAAAACTTAACAATGAAGCTATGTAGCCTTCCTTTTTAGTGCAAATTTGGGAGTTCATGAACACCCAGAATCCACAAAAATTGGGAGGCTATTTCTATGAAAAACAACAAGGAAGAACACTAAGCAAACGAGTGGGAAATTCTAAGGCAGAATTAATACCAGACATCAAGTACAACGGCCTATACAATCTTTGATAATTATTGCTACGGAACCAACGGCCTTTCTCTACAAAAGAGCGGATCATACATTGGGGGCACGTCAATATAGGGCTAAAAATGATAATTTATTTTAAAAGCCTCTTGCGGTACAGGGCTGCCGGCGTATTGATCTCCATAGGTGGCCAGCATATAATCAATGACAAGACGCATTTCGTGAGTGATAGATAGTTTTTTATTAAGTGCATAGCCAAAAGTGCGGTAATTGCGATGCTTGCTTTTGATGCGGAAAAAAGCAAGCTCCTTACTATCTGTTTTAGCATACCAATATGGCAAAATAGCTAAACAGCAGCCTTGCTCGGACAATAGGAAGGCGCGCCCCCAGTCCTTGGTGGTAAAAAGTATATCGGGCTTTCTGTCATATTCTTCAAACAAAGAGAAAAAGAGATTCTGATAGGCCGCTGCATCTACCGTAACAAAAGGCATTTCCAGGTATTGAGCCAAACCTACATAGCCATTTACTTGATTGTGCTCTGCAATTGTATAGGCGATATGATTTTTGGGGATGGCAAGGTGGAATTCCTCATGTTGGATCGTCGTGTATACTAGATTAGGATGCGTGTAGATGACAGGGACAAGAATGATGTCTAGCTGACCTTGGAGTAAAGCAAGAGTAAGATTATCTACGGTATCCTCGGTAACTTGCAGCTTAACCATATTGCAGGTAGTCATATAAGATAATAATTTATTAAAAAACCGGACCGTATAACCTGTGGGCCATCCAACCTTTACTTCTCTGATCCCACTGACATCTTTCATTTTATCTAGCATATTATAATAATCTTCAATTAGTTTTTTCCCATTTCCAAGTAGAACTTTGCCTGCTTCCGTTGGTACACACTTTCCCTTCTCTCTTTCATAGAGAGGGAAATCCAGAGTGCTCTCTATTCTCTTGATGTATTGTGATAAAGCCGGTTGGCTAATATATAGGGCCTCAGCTGCTTTTTGAAAGCTTCCCTCGCGCTCAATAGCCAGCATATATTCAATTGTTCTAATTTCAATGATAGATTGCATGTATATACGCCTCCTTATTCTGCAACATATTCACTCAGGCCTGCTTCTATTTTCTCGGTCATAAAGCGTTCTTCCTAAGTGTATCATGAACCTTTTATAAACCCTTGCAATATTTTACCACAAATATCGAGAGGATATAACTTTTTATTATAAGGTTCTATCGTATATTAGTATTTTACAGGAATTTTGTAGGATGTTATAATTAAAACATAAAATATGCTTTTAAAAAAGGTAGAGTGACTAGAAAAGTAAACTGTTTGGCAATAAAAAAGGAGGAACAAAAATGGAAAAATACCATACACCTGCGATTGGCACGGAGGCTTATGACAAAAGCTATGGTGTTGGCTACAAAGTGGGGCATGCATCTTGGACTCCGTACCCGCGCGTGGAAAAGATGAAGCAGGCCTTCACTGCTCTTCCGTATGATATCGATATTCAACGTTTAAGATTGGTTACTGAATCTTATAAGGCGCATGAAAACTGCTCTAGAAAAATGCAGTGCGCCTATGCTTTTCAAAATGTGCTGGAAAACTGCGATATTCAAATTCAAGATGGGGACTTGATTGTTGGAGAAATTGCGGCAACTCCAAAATCTTCTCCCATTTACCCGGAATTCTCGGTTAATTGGATTATTGATGAAACCCTTAATCACCCTTTTGAGGAACGTGAACATGACAAGTTTTTCTTTAAGAGCGAAGCAGATCGTAAAGAATTAGTTGAGCTTTGCCGCTATTGGGAAGGTAAGACGATTGCTGATTATGGCAAAAACCGTATGGACGAAGCTCAAAAAATCGGTTCGCAATTTGGCGAAAGAATTTACCAAACAAATTTGTATCACTACGCAGGCATTGGTCACTATGTAATTGACTATCCGCGCTTGATGAGACTGGGTTTTCCTGGCCTTGTAGAAGAGGTGCAGGCTGCTTATGAAAAGCTTACGAAGAAGGATCCTGAATTTGATGAAAAGAGAGATTTTTATGAAGCCTCGCTAATGATGCTAAAGGCCGCGCAAACTTTTTTGCAGCGCCATGCAAATTTAGCTCTTCAAATGGCTCAAAAGGAAAATGATCCCAAAAGAAAGAGCGAATTAGAAATGGTTGCTCAAAATTGCAAACAAGTTTCTGAGGGTACTCCCAAAACCTTCTGGCAAGCATTGCAATTATTTACGACAGCTACTTCTTTACTGAAAATAGAAGGAAACGGACATTCTATTTCCTATGGCCGTATGGATCAGTGGCTCTATCCTTTCTATGCAGCTGATATAAAGAACAAAACGATCACGAAGGACTTTGCTCAGGAACTTTTAGAAGTGCAATATCTGAGAATGAACAACCCGACCAAGATTAAAGACGGTGTTACTACTGAGTCCCGTAATGGTTATAATTTTGGCGGTGAGTGCTTAACTGTTGGTGGCGTTGATACCGAAGGCAATGATGTTACAAACGATTTAACCTTTATGCTTCTTGAGGCTTCCGCCCACACCCGCATGGACAGACCTTGGATGTTGGTTCGTATGCACGATAAAACGCCTGAAGAATTAAAAATTAAAGTAGCGGAATGCATCCGCGCCGGCTATGGCCATCCTAAGATCTTCAATGATAAATCAGCGATTCCTTGTATGATGCGCAAGGGGTGCTCGCTTGAGGAAGCAAGAGAATATGCTGTTGTTGGTTGTGTAGAGCTGTCTCTGCCGGGTAAGGAATACGGTTGGCATGACGCAGCTTATATCAATCTTGCGAAGATGATGGAGTTGGTTGTTAATGGCGGACGCACTTTGCAAGGCAAACAATTATCTCCTGATTTTGGCAGCTTGTTAACTTATAAAAGCTATGCTGAGGTATGGGAGAGCGTTGAAAAGCAAATTGAGTATTGGTGTGACCAAATTTGCAGTACTTTGACTATTTTAGAACGTGCGCACAGGCAATTAAAACCGCTTCCCTATGCATCCGCATTCTTCCCGTCTTGTGTTGAATCCGGACACGATTTAAATGAAGGCGGCGCAATCTATAATGGTACAGGGCCGCAGGGCGGCGGGATTGCAAGTTGTGCCGATATGTTGTGCACAATCAAGCAGTTGATGTTTGATGAAAAAAAGTATACTGGCGAGCAATTGCTTAAAGCGATCAAAGACAACTGGGTTGGACATGAGACCCTGTACCATCTTATTAATGGTCCTAAAGTGCATCACTATGGTAATGATGATGATTATGCAGATGAAATTTTCAAGAATATTTTTGAGTGCTATTGCAGGCATATGACCGGCAGGAAAAATGCTCGTGGTGGAGAATACCGCCCCGGGGTATATACTGTAAATGCTAACGTAGGCATGGGCCTACATATGAATGCGTCTTTGGATGGGCGTAAGAATTTCGAACCTATCTCTGATAATATGGGCCCTGTTCATACGGATGGAGGTTCCCATGATATCAAGGGACCGACCGCTCTTGTGAACTCTGTTTGCAAGGTTGACCACAGTATTGCAACTAACGGTACCTTGATGAACTTCAAGTTCCCTGAAAGTGCTGTTTCTGGTAAACAGGGCAGGGATAATCTGGTCAGCTTTATTGATGAGTATTTATATAAGGGCGGTATGCACATGCAATTCAATGTAATGAGTGCTAAAACCATGAGAGCCGCTCAAAAGCATCCGGAAGACTATCAGGATATGTTAGTACGCGTTGCTGGTTATAGTGCCTACTTTGTTCAATTAGGAAAACCGCTGCAAAAAGATTTGATTCAGCGGACGGAATTAAATTTTTAGCATTAAAATGTCGCCTTTGTCAAGATGATAGAAAAATGCGATTCATCGTGTACCGTAAAATTCTAAATGCTGATAGCCTTTCAAGTCTGAGGCAACCACAGCCACCGCTTGTAGCAAGGGAATTCCTTGTTACAGGGGCGGCGGCTGTGCTGCATTGAGAGGTGTAGAACTCTTCTGCGTGAAAACGCTCCGGATAACAGGTGTTTGCAGTGCATGAGTGGACGTGCCAAGAGTTGACGCTTTCTTTTTATTATGTATCATGTGTGTAGAGGGGTGTTGTAGTGTCTCATAAGGGGAACGTATTTAACATTCAGCGATTTACCATCAATGATGGCCCTGGAGTGCGAACCGAATTATTTCTGAAGGGGTGTCCTTTAAGGTGTAAATGGTGTAGTAATCCGGAAAGTTGGATGTCAATCATACAGCCTGGAATATATAGAGCTAAGTGTATATCAAGGAAAAAGTGTGGTTTGTGTGAGGAAAGCTGTCCGCAATCCGGTGCTTTAAACTTTTATCGCGGCAAAATAGCTCTAATAGACCGCAGCAAATGTCTGAATTGTATGGCCTGTGCAAGAGCATGTCCCTCAGAGGCTGTTAAGCAATGGGGCAATATGATGACTGTAGAGGAATGTATGCAAGAGATTCGAAGGGATAAAGGGTATTATGACCGCTCTGGAGGCGGCATTACCGTATCTGGAGGCGAGCCCTTGCTGCAAAGCGATTTTGTCGCTGAACTTTTTAAATCCTGCAAGGAGGAGAATATTCAGACCTGCTTTGAGTCTACCTTTTATGCGGAATGGGAAGAAATTGAAAAAATTCTGCCCTACACGGATTTGATTATTACAGATATTAAACATATGAATACACAGGTACATAGTCAATACACAGGGGTACATAATGAGAAAATTCTTAAAAATTTAGAAAAGCTAGCCGGGCTGGGAAGAAAGCTTATTGTGCGCATACCCTTGATTCCAACAATAAATGATAGCATGGAAAATATTGAGGCTACAGCAGAGTTTATTCTCAAGAAATTGAACGGTCAGGTCAGTATTATACAGCTTTTGAGCTACATGCGTCTGGGAGAAGAAAAGTATGCCTCCTTAGGAATTCCTTATCAGATGTCCTATCTTAAGTTCAATAGAAGATCCTTTCAGAATCATGTTAAGGAAATCTCCGCATATTTTAATGCGAGGGGAATTAAATGTATTGTTGGGACAACAGAGACTGAATAGATGAAAAGGGGGATTACTTATGCAGTTAAATCTACAGGGCAAGAGCGTGGTAATAGCCGGTGGTGCGCCAGGAATAGGGAAGGCAATTGCACTGGAGTTTATTGACGCGGGTGGCAAATGTTACTAATTATGATGAGCTGAGCAGCTTTGCCGATGCGGTAAAAAGTGAAAATGGGGAAATAGATATTTGGATAAATAATGCCGGCTCCAATCAACTCAAGGACCTTATGGATTACAGTGTGGATGAGTTTAAGCATATGGTAGATACTGACCTGATCCCCGAAAGCCTTGTTAAATCAAGGTTTTCGGGGATCGTTTAGCTACCAAACGAAAGGCAAGGAACATCTTCCTTGCCTTTTATATACACTATTTGTTCAAATTTTAGTTGAAGTGAACCTGCACTAAAGATAATACATCGACACCGCTTGAACTAGTTTGTATGCTGTGGCCAATCTCTTGATAGTGATATACTATTCGCGGTGTAATATCCTGATACATTCGTCCAGCAACTGAATTGCTTACTCCGCACCAATTTCCATGTGTAGCTGACTGTCCACCAGCCAGTAGCACTTGAGCTTTACCGTACACCACAACTTTTACAGCAGAGCCATCAGCAATACCAGATTCGTAAATAATTCCGATTGGCATAGATGACCCAGCTGGCGCAATGCTCACCGCATTATCAACAGACGTTGACGCAATAACAATAGTACCCTTCACACTGTTGGCTCCAATTTTATTTATAAACGTTTCGTAGATACCGCCCTCAGAAGTAAATCCGTTAGTTGTGGCAGGAAACCTAGAATTAAACAATTCATAACTTACTGATCCACTCATATTCAAACCACCACAATATAAGGTACAGCTGCTTTTCTGGTGTAGTCAAAGCTGTATAAGAAGCTTCTGAAATCTGCTGATTAACCCAAGCTAATTTAGTAGAAGCATTATTCCAATACCAATAAGAACCTGATCCAGTAACATAAGCATAATCGCCCAATGATGCAGTGGCGTATGCTAATTGTAACGTTGTATTGTCTACATATTCTCCCTTATATGGCATATCTATTTCATATAGTGAAACCCCCAAGCCAAAGCCCCCCCTAATCTAATATTGAGTTTTTATTACAGCACTCAAGAGGCAGAAAAGAAACTAAAAATGTAGCAAACAGCCTCCCACTTTAGTGTAAATTCGGTTGATAATGAGCACCCGAACTCCAAAAATGGAAGGCTATTTCTATTAAAACAATTACAAAGTTGGCATTTGAAAAATTAATTTGAACTGCTTAAAAGCGTGATAACCCGATTATCAATTTCAATTATTCTCTCATCCTGCAACTTTTTAAGCTCTCTAAATAAGGAGGGTCTTTGGACGCCAAGATAATCGGCCAGTTGTTTTTTGCTTATGGGAAGAAGGATCGTTGGGCTCCCCTGTATAAACGATTGTTTTTTCAGATAATCCAACAGATTTTCCCTGAGTGTTTTCTGTGTCAACATTGTTATTTTCTGATTCATACCACGGGAATTCATAGACAGCGATTTGATATATTGCATGACAAAATGATAGTTGTGCAGTAATTCCATGACTGCATTCTGCGTAATATGGAGTAGTTCACAGGGTGTAACGCTGTAAATATTTAACGGGTAAGTGTTCTGATCTCCGAACAGTAGATTCGCACCGATAATGCTGTTTTTTTGAAACTCAAACATCTTTATTGCCGAACCGTTTTCCGATAATGAATATGCTACAAGCCTTCCAGATAATACAACGTCGAGCACCGTACATGCTTCATGCTGAAGATGTACTGTTATGCCCTTGGTGTAACGTCTGCTGAATATTTGATTTTCTGAATAATACTTACTTAAAACAGCAGAATTTATATCCGAAAGCAAAGGTAATTGATACAGCTCTTCGATGCTCATAAACAGCTCACCCCTCTTAAGTATTATAACAAAAAGTAACATTAGAGTCTATTTTTTAATTACAATCTCCCCTATAATTTCATTAGAATTGTAGGAGGTATTCTTATGGATGTATTAACATTAGCAATGTGGGTCGGAACTGCTATCTTCCTAATTTTTTCTTTTATCAAGGATAAACAAAAAACCAAACAAGCACTTAAAATGTCGTTGGGCTTGGGTAAAGGGATGTTAAGCAGTATTTTGTCCATCATATTCTTAATCGGTCTGGTTTTAACCATTTTACCCCCTGAAAAAATCGCTGAATTTATTGGCAAACAGTCACTCATATTGGCAACCGTTGTCTCTGCCGCGTTTGGAACAATAACTTTAATTCCTGCTTTTATCGCATTCCCGCTTATTGGAACGCTTGTAAATGCTGGTGTAGGAACCGTTCCAGCCGTTGCTTTTTTGACAACGCTTACAATGGTGGGTATCGTGACTTTTCCGCTTGAAAAGCGTGAATTTGGCTTGAAGTTTACAGCTACAAGAAACGGATTGAGTTTTGCGTTCGCCATCGTCATTGCGCTCGTTATGGGGGTGATAATATGAATATTTTGCGTAAGGCAAAGGATAACCTTTCCATTGTAATTATTGCAGTTTCATACATTACCTTATTTATTCTTAGACCCGATATGGGAATAACCTCTGTCAAAAACAGTGTTTATTATATAAAAGAAATGATTATGATCATGCCGGTCATTTTTGTTTTAACTGCATTATTGGATACATGGGTACCAAAGGAAAAAATTATTGAATATCTTGGGCAAGATGCAAAGGCAAAGGGTGTTATTCTTTCTCTTTTGCTTGGAAGTATATCAGCGGGGCCAATTTATGCAGCATTCCCATTATGTGTAATGCTTCACAAAAAGGGGGCTTCGGTCAGAAATCTTGTTGTTATTTTAAGTGCATGGGCAGTAATAAAAGTTCCTATGCTTCTTAATGAATTAAAGTTTCTGGGGTTCCAATTTATGGCGATTCGCTGGGTTTTAACGGTTATTGCAATTGTTATTTTTTCGTGGATTACTGCCAAAATAGTCAAAGATAAAGACCTGCCAGAAAAAAGTTCCGAACATCAAAAAAATGATAATGAAATTGTTTATATTAACAGAGCTGCCTGCATAGGATGTTCGCTATGTACTAAAAAATATCCTGAATTATTTGAAATAAAAAACAAAAAGGCTTCTCTTAAGAAAATTGATGAGGGCTGCATAGATCAGGAAAAACTAATGCTTGCAATTGACGCATGTCCTGTCAAGGTAATAAGCAAATAAAACCGCTAAGAAAAGCACCTTATTTTCTCTCAAAGAAGTATAAGGTGCTTTTTTGTTGTGTGGAAAAATAATTTCTGATACACTAATATCTGGGAATTGAAGCTAGGTAATGTTATATAATTTATTACGCAAAAAGGACGGTGTGGCATATGAGCCTGAAATTACCTAATAGCGATGAATCTTTCAGCTACTATTTGCCCCACAAAAAACTATACCAGTACATTTCTTATTACTCTATTCAACACAACTCTTTTTCTAGTATCTCACCTGTGTTTATTCCAGATTTGGGCGGGTCAATAATCATCAGCCTTGGTCGCAAGGGTTTCGACATGGTTGTCTGGGGGCCTTTTAATCGACTTACCGCAATTGAAAATGGACCGAAGGATATATCGGTACAATTTTTTATAGAGTTCCAACCTGGCGGGCTGTCTCGCTTTATTTTGCCAAATTCTCAAGAGATTCTTAACAAAAAAGTGTCGTTACGGGAGCTTGATAATGATTTTCACTTCTCTCTTCGCCAGATTTTTGAACGAAATTTTCATTCAGCGGATCAAATCATCTTTTGTTTAGATCATTTTTTCCTCAATTTGTTGGACAAACGTCGAGATTATCTCGTGAATGGGCGAAATATTCTGTGCTCCTTACAGGATTTTATGGCTATGGGCACTATGGAAGATTTATCAAAAGACGTGCACTATTCTACCAGACATATAAACAGATATTTGAACACGCTGACCGGTGTTTCGGGCAAGGAATACATGAAAATAAAGCGCTTCAACAAAGCAGTACGGCTACTCAAAGAAAGCAATAGTACAATAGAACAAATTTCAGACAGCCTCTGCTATTATGATACCGCACATTTCATCCATGATTTTTCTCACCTTTCGGAAATCTCTCCGATGCTTTTTAGAGAAAACAAGTCCGATTTTTACAATGAAACACTGAAAATTTTCTGATACAATATGACTATATTCAACAAGATGTATTTGAAAGGAGTAAGGGTATGAAGTTTCATAGTCCGATGATTATTGTCTCTGACATTGAAAAAAGCAAAAGGTTTTATGTCGATATCCTACACGAAGAGATCGAACAAGATTTGGGAACATATGTGGTTTTTGGCGGCGGTTTTTCCATGATGACCCGGGAGCAATGGAATGAACTAACGGGCGAAACCTCAAATACAAAGGAAAAAACCGGACATTCCTTTGAGCTTTATTTTGAAGAAGACCAACTTAATAATTTTGCTCAGCAATTAGAAGGTCACGCTGATATTATAAAATTCACCGAACTTCAAGAAGCGCCGTGGGGACAGCGTACAATTCGCTTTCTGGACCCCGACCACCATGTTGTTGAGGTGTCTGAATCGATGAGCTCGGTTGTAAAAAGGTTTTTATCGTCTGGCATGACGGTACAGGAGACTTGTGAAAAATCCATGATGTCGGTTACTTTCGTAGAAAAGTGCCGTATCAATATGGCACAACCGTCTGAAAAAGGATAAGGCATATGAAATATTCATGGTTGGATGAGTACTGCACAACAAAACAAGGTGTTGTAAGAGATTTCAAGAAAGAATGGAATGCGACAAGATATTTAGTCGGTGGTAAAATGTTTGCGCTACAGGCAACGGATAACACGCACCGCCCCGTTGTAACATTGAAGCTGAACCCCGCTGAAGGCGCTTTCCTTCGTGCACAATATGAAGATATTGTTCCCGGCTACTATATGAACAAAGAGCATTGGAATTCAGTCTGCCTTGACGGCTCAGTGCCTGACGATGTGTTGCGGAATATGATTGACAAATCATACGATATTCTTTTTGCTTCCTTAACGAAAAAAGCGCAAAAAGAAATAGCGCACTAATAACGATGACTTTGTCAGGCAATGTGTAGAAGTTCTTATTTGACTGACGTATCATATCAAAATGAGTTTTTATTGCTCATATAAATGAAGGCATGCTTCTTTAAAGCGTACGGAAAACTTTTTCCGTGCGCTTTTATTTGTTTTTAAGGGTATGCAAAAATAGAAAAGAGCGCATTAAGCGCTCTCTACATTGTCGCCGGGGTATCACTCCCCCGGAACATAAAAGAATGTTGTACTATCTACGATACGGCACCATTTTTGATGCTCCAGTGTATTAATAAGATCATTGCGCTTTACACTTTTGCCAATAGCTTTGGTAATATCAGAAATATGAATCAGTTTGTTGGCATTCTGTTCAAAAATATCATGCAGCCGATCATTTAGATCATCCATCGGCAGCGCTGTCTTTGTTTTTGCCGGTTTTGCATTAAGACATTCCGGGTGTTTTTTTAGATAAAGAACAAATATGCTTTTGATGCGGTTGAGCAATGAGGGGGCTATACCAATTAGTTCTGGCAGTTCTTCAAATCGGCAGTTTATTAGATCGCGCATCCATTTGTAATGATGGCGCTCACAGTAGTTTATGAAGGGAGAATAACTGTCGTTGGTGTATATTTGCTTTATTTCGTCCATTATATCAGTCCTTTCTTTTTTAATGGCACAAGGAATTATTATAAGCTAAAAACTCGTCGGATACAAGGCTTGACAACTTTATGAAGAGGTCAAATACCTTTTTAACTTTGAGCCCTCTGTAAATCGTATGAACTAAGATTGATATTTCAAGTGTCTGAGTAATGACAAAGCCTCTGAGCAATGCGAATTTACCGCAAGCTCAAAGGCCCCATTGATTTTTAAGGTTTTGCTCTGTTCTGCCCTCATAAAACGGGCGTTTTAATCACAGCCGCCAAAGCGAAATACCAAAGTCCCCTGAACTACGGAGCAGGTTCGCCCAATGTTCAAGTGTAATCGAATCCGCATACCACACCTGATGTACTATATCATCTCGACTGTAAGAAAAGCTAAGAGCCTGGCTGCCTACATCCCGGTGCTGATCGACATTTTTCTGTCGCGCTAAGGCATGTGCTTCCTTTTGAGAAAGTGCCGTCACCACATTGCCCGCCCAATCAAAACCACCTGTAGCTATGGCAAAATTTCTCCTGCCGGGCAGACCAGTCGTCTTTTTTACTAGTTCAAGCAAGAACGCATCGTCTGCCTTAGGTCCCGGCTCACTGCCCGGGCCGTGAAGGTTATAGCACATGATCACATATTCTGGCCCTTTAGGAAAGGATAACGCTTCATAAGGGATGCCGGGCTCCAGCACCACACGCAGCAAAAGTCCCCGCTGCGCTGTCTCAGATGAAAGCTCCGTGATAAAATCGATAAAATGCTGCCACAAGACCATATCTTTTCGGATAGCCTCATAGTCTATTTCTACACCATCATATCCACCGCTTTCCGTCAAATCCAGAATCTCCTGAATATGCGTCTGTCTGACGGTTGGTTTTGCCAGTAGTGCATACAACAATTCCGTATCCTTTAGGGAAGAGCCGCCCTCTGCCAGTAATTTATCATTAATAAAGGTCAGATAGTCGGGCCACGGGGAATCCTCGCCGTAAACCTGCTTCACTTTTCCCCGTAACTGAGCGATTTCTTCCGGTATGAACAGCCGGTTTTGGGCATCGAAATAAGCGCCAAAATATTCAAAGCTTTCAAGCTGGCCGTCAAGGTCGGTTATTTGTGCAATTGCATCATCAGCATCCCAATAGACTGCCCATGCGGACATTTTTTCGGCGGGCTGCGGTGCAGGTGCCCCTGCATTTGGCGGAAACGCACATCCTGAAACCAGTTGCGCGGCCAAAATTAAGCAAAGAAGTGCCAGCGTCTTTTTCCTCATCGTGTGCCCTTTCCACAGATTCTCATATTGCTTTCTTAAAGTGTTTCAATAAACCAGTTGATAAGGCGATGCCAAAGTGTTTTGGTCGTATCAATCGCTTTTTCGACCGCTTTTAGCCGTCCGTCAAATACCATGTCTCCATTCCGGTCGTGTTCTGTTATCACAACATCGCGGAACACGCCGTCATACACGTCGTCGGTCAAGTTTCTCTGACTGTAGTTTTGCGTGCTCGAACGTGACTCCAGTGCCACCAAACCGGCAGGGCTGCTCTTCACCTGGAGATGGCTTACCGCCTCAACACCGTCTATCACTACTGAAAGATTGTTGCGTTCGAGTAATATCGTCATCGTCTTATTCTGAAGTTCGTTGAGGTCTATATTCGGCAAAAATTCCTCCGCGCCTTCTTTGACCGACTCAGTCGTATGCTGCTGGACCTTTTGAAGCCGTTCGGCGATACTTGCCGCCTGTTCAACGCTTGGCGCATATTTTAGCCGCATTTCCAGCCCACCAATTTCCGTCTCTTTCTTATCCTCAGACACAGAAACACGCGGGTCGCCGTTTATAATATCCAACCGTTCTGAGAATAATTCTTCTTGCTCCCCATTGCGCACCTGAGAAATGACGAGTTTTTTGTCACGAACGGCAACACTGATATAGTTTTCAAGCGTTTGATCAGCCCGGAGCAAAACGGCTTGAGAGCCTAGCGCGTTGCCTAGGAGTTGAACCGATACTTCAACGTTCTTATAGCTTCTGGCACCGTCTAGCTGCACACGCCCCAGACCACTAGGCAAAGACGTCACGATGATATTGTTTTTTGTAAATTCTGTTTTACCGTCCAGAACACGCCATAGCGCTGCCCGATCCGAATCTCCTGTTACAAAGGCCATCTCCTGCTGTGTGTCATCCCAAAGGCGCATGAGCAAATGATTGGTGGACCAATACGGCTGGGGCTGCAAACGGGTAATATCATATATCAAATTATTTTTGTCGTTAAGCGCAAGACCCTCACGGTTGACATTCATGGGAAAAAGGCGATAAATATTATCCTCATTTATGCGGCTAGCCATATCGCTGGTGGCAAATTGCCCGGTGTTGGCATGCATAAGCGCATAAAAATCGGGCATTGCACCCAGCTCCCTTTCGTAGACCTCCTTCATCAGCTCATAGTCAAGATTGATGCGATCTTTCAAATCCTGAACCCCCTCCTTGGGGATACCATATTCATCCCGAATATAATCCATCAGATAATGGTCATATTTTCGGTTGATATAAGGGGATACCATAGAGAATTCAAGGGGACTCAGTTCGCCCAGGTAATTGTCATATCGATCAAACACATTGATAAATGACAACCGATAACCGTTGGTTCCCAGCTCCCAGTAGGAACTTTCAACGAGCTTTTTCAAATCACCTGCGTTCAGAAATTTGGGGTCATTCTCGTCAAAATTATCTGCGTAGGAAAAAACAGTGCCAATATTGTTGTGTTTTTCCATAATTTTTTGGGCAAAAATAGCGGTGTCCCGTCGCCCATCCTCAAACATCAGTAGCAAGGATTTTTCGGGCAGCGCCTTTTTTCCGGCATAATAGTCCCGAACATCCTGCTGGGTGATGGTTACATAACCAGACTCTTTCAGGGCTTTTAGCTGTTGCTCAAGCTGATTAGTGCTCAGCATCTTGTTCGTTCCGTTTCGGTCTATACCAAAATAAGAGACCGCGATAAAGCCATTATCAGGTACACCGGCCACGACGGCCTCGTAGGGTTGATAACGCGAAGTTGTCGTCAGCATCATCAGTACGAAATAGATGGCCAAAAGCAGGGCGCCCCCCTGCACAACCACGCTAAATCTCTTGCGCCGTTCTCTTTTAGCAAAGAAGGTGTGCGATTTTTTCCCGTTCTTTCCCTCCGGTGCAGAATGCTCCCCCACGCCAGCCATGACTGCGGCTTGCTTCCCCTTACGTTTACGTCGCGTTTTAGCAATATCCGCCGGTGTCTGCCGGGTACCCCAGTTAGACTTCCAAAAAGTAAACCACGCAACCGGCATTTGCCATAGCAAAACCGATTCGTAAAAAACACAGAATAGCATGCCAAAGACCCAGGTGGAACTTTTTTTCAAATATAACTGAACAATGCTCATAAGCAGCGCCATCATAAGCATGCCGATTAAAAAGGTCGTCGGAAAAATCCGATGCGCAATCGGTACATATAGCATGTTATAAACTACAACAACGGGTGCGGCTACGGGAACCAGCAGGCCTATGTAGAATAAGATTGCACCTAAAGGCTCTTTTCTCCACATAAAGCTTCCGGCTATGATCGATTCGCGGAGCCATGACCGCTTCCAGCGCATTTGCTGAGCCAAAAAAACTTTATATCTGTTTGGCACAATTGTGGCGCATATGGCTGTGTCCTGATAGGCAGTGCGGTGCTTGCGCATAATAAAATTGGTCAGACTTCGGTCATCGCCAAAGGTTGCTTTTCTACCTAGGAATTTCTGGTTGAGCCAATCATCCAGATATTCGATAACCAGCTCTTTGCGATAGCACGACAGTGGGCCAGATAGACAGGTCACAATGTCAAAAACTGATTCGGCAGCTTTCATAATGCGAAATGCAATATAATAACGTACTGCCTGCATTTTTGTCAGCGCATTGGTAAAGGTGTTCGCCACATCCGTACGCCCCGATACACCGCCCATTTTAGGATCTTGAAAGGGCATAACAAGATTACGTATCGCATATGGGTCAAGGAAGCTATCGGAATCCACGAACACCACCAGTTCGTGTTTAGCTGTCATAACGCCCTGCGCCAACGCATGCCTTTTTCCCAGATTTTGCGGCTGTACTATGTACCGGACGCGCTCTCTGGTTTTAAAGCGCGCCCCTTCTGAATGAAGCTTACCAATGATCTCCTTAATCTTTTCCACCGACTGGTCGTTGGAGCAGTCATCCACGACGATTACTTCCAACTTATCAATGGGATAGTCCTGATTAACACAACTGACAATTGTTTTTTGAATCCACTCCTCCTCGTTAAAGCAAGGAATGATAATCGTAACACCAGGCGAAAAATTCATGTTGACCGTTACCGGCCGATAAAAGCTGCCAAACAAATATCGGCTGAGCAAAAATGCTGCCGTAACAATGCTGTAAAAATAGAGCACTCGGTTGAATTTAAAATAGAGGACGCTCTCGGCGCGCATGAGAATAATAAACCCAATAATAAAAAACATAAACAGGCTGGAAATTGCCAAGGCATGTTTGTCTTTGTGCTCTACTGCATAACGGCTCAGATCCTCTTCAAACTCTATGCCACAAAAGTAGACACCCTCATCATCAGTGAAGGCTCTGACAACCTTTGCAGCAATTTCAACCCGCATCTCATAGCCCTCAGGCATCGACCCCGCCTTGATGCGGAATTTCAGCTTGATGACCTCAGCCTTACACAAAGCGTCAAGCTGTTCCTCTCCGGACAGTCGGAGCAACATCCCAGTTGACGAAATATCCACACCCTGTGCCGAAAACGATTCTTTGCGTCCATACGACAGCCGGCATTTGGCGCGTACCCGAATAGCTGCCTGGTAACGAACACCAGCCTTGCTCTTTAAAACATATTCTTCAAAGCTTGCACAGCCGTTGTTGTTGCTACCCCGCCGGTCGTTGTTGCTTCTTTCTCCGCTCTCGTCCGGCACGTTGGCTAGCAGCCGTCGGTCCTGTCTGGGGTCTAGCAGAGTATCCGAAAACACCTTTTTATCTTGCTCTTTCTTCGACACAGTCGCTGTCGGCATGCTGCACATCCCCCCCTCGTTATGTCTTTTTTACAAGTTGGTCTATTTTTGAAGATAGTCACTGAGTCTGGCAAAGGTAAATCTGCTCTCTGCGGACTGCGCCTCATTCCAAGTAAAGAACTGATCCAGCGCTTCCGGCGTATGGCGGGCTGTGTCAGACATATGCATGACTATAATGCTACCGCCCGAGATTTTTCTGAGTGCATCCTGTCCGGGAACTTCCATCCCCACAGTGAGTAGCTTAAATAACGCCTCTGCACTACCCACCTGATAATCCGCTGTACTAAAATCGCCGCTGATGCTATAGGTATAACCGCTATCAAATATGGTCTCAAGACCTCTTTTGCTCACGGAGAGCGTAGGAGGCCTGAACAGCGTAGTAAGTACCGGTTTGCCCTTTTCATTGCGCAAATCGCCCACCACGCTCTGTAAAATCTGGTAAGCATTTATAACGTCCTGTTGAAGCGTCCTCGCCGCGTCAGCCGTGATGGACTTGATCTCTCCGTCCGCGGTGTAATCAGCGAGCGGCAGATGGCCATCAGTATGACTGGCAATATCGTGGCCCTGCTCACCGATTTCACGCAGCAGGTTGGGGTTTGCATGAACATAGGCGGTGCGGACAAAGAAAGTGGCCTTGACACCATGCTTTTTCAACACATCTAAAAGCCGATTGATCGAGCGGTCGGTGCCCCAGTCGTCAAAAGTTAAAAAAATGGCATTGCCATCTTTTGTATTGATTTTTCCAGTCATATCCAGTGATTTAAGTTCTTTTTCAGCAAAGCCAGGCAGCTGTTTTATGGTCGACACATCGGGGTTTCCGATATATCTGGAACGTATGTATTGGTGCTGTGACAGCACGGATTTGTTTTTCAAGTGCCCTGCAAATATTCTGTTCTTCACTTCGGGCGCAACCTTGAAGTCCGGCACCGGATAGTGATAAGTTCCCGCTCCATTTGCAAGGTGCGAAACGCCCTTGAGCGCATACAAAGTACCGTTAGTGAAATTTGCCGTGTTCGGCAAGATGTTGCTATAAAGAAGCTGAAGTACCTGCGCAGCCAGGCCACTAACCTGCTGATCATAATCCATCCTGAAATACAGAATCTGCCCCCGTTTGATTGTATAGTTCGCACTTTTGAATAACGTCTCAATGAGAGTCTGAGCGCCGCCCCTGTTGCCGCTTGTATCCACGACACTGGAATAACCGACAAGGCGCAACCCCATGGCGGAAACTGCCTCGCGCACCTCGGTCGGCACGGCGTTATATACCTGACTTGCAAGCTGTATATTCACATTGAAGTGATGCTTCATCAAGCTTTGAACCAGATAAAGTTGTTCACATACTGCGGCATAGTCCAGCCCATTTTTAGGTAGGATCGCAGCGCCAACCTCGTGACCAGCCGCTAGAATTTTTTCAATGGCGTCTGGCCGCTCATTGATATCGGTTTGTGAAACAAAAAACGTTCCCTGTGCCCCAAACCATGTCATCGTGGCTAAAACACTATCCAGCGTCTCTTGATTCTCGATGCCGTAAAAAGTTAGACCCGCTGCCCGCTCGGTCGTATAAACCATGTTCATCGTTCCTGCCAGACGCCCTTGGTTTTCCTGTCGGTACTGCTTATATTGCACCTGTCGCGCTTCCCGGTCAAGCCCAAAGGATTTAACGCGCTGCAAAGACGTGGGTGGAACAATTTTATATCCGGCCTCTCCAGCAGCTTTTAATACCCAGTCGATAACTTGTAGTAGTTGTTTCTCATTGTCGCTTTCCTTTTGGTTTCCATCATCAATGCCGGGCTGGCGTTCCCCGGGCATATAAGCATCCTTCGTACCATCTGTATATTCATCTTCGTCGAGCACCCCCGACAGCTTAATGGTCAAAATACTACCCTTTTCCAGTCTAGTTACATACCCCAAGGTGGCTTCATAATCTTTAAAGCTCTGATAGTTTATATATTTATTGCTTTGAACGGCATATTTAAAACCCGCAGCAGCCGCAGCCGACAAAACCTTGTCGTTGTAGACTGTTGACCGACATTTAAGCAAGTCTGGGTCTTCCCCTAAAATATTGCGAAAAATAACGCTTGCATGCGCAAAATCCGCCACAAGTTCCTGCGTGCTTTTTTTGTCCAAGTGCGTCAGGCCATACAACGTACCGCACCCAACCAAATGCCCCTTTTCCGCGATCTTCAGAACAATATCCTCGCTCTCTGCCGCCTCCATGCCGGTCATGAAAAAGGCGGCCTTTGCCTGATATCGGTCTAAGCGCGCCAAAACCTGCGCCATAGCTTCTGAAGATGGAAACCCATCGAACGTCAAGGCGATCACCTTATCTACGGCCTCGACACCGGAGAGGAGTTGCGCTTTATCCGTCGGCTGCTCCGAAAGCCTGTTCAAAGATTGCTCAATGGCGTCAGAAGCGTCATATTTCACGCTTATGGAGGCGGTGGGAATCGCTTTTTTATCCCCGTATCCGCAGCCCGAAAATCCGGATACCGCAATAGCCAGCCCCAGCAGCAACGCAAAACAGCGGGTCATGGTTTTTTGAATCTTCAAGCCTATCCCCCCTTTTTGCATTTTAAAGGCTCCAATAAAGAAATTCCTCTTTTCTCAACTCTTCCTCTGAAAATATACTATTAAGATCAATAAGTACTTTTGGTGTTTCCTCAATATCCCGGAACATGCCCGCTAACACCTCGGGTGAAAGGCTTTTAAAGGTTCGGTGCGCCACAGCAAATACCATACAATCTGCATCGCGGATATTTTTAACATCCACAAGGTGTATTCCAAGACTGCAAAAAACCTCGTCTTTGTCCACAACGGGGTCCGAAACAAACACATTAACACCGTATTCTTGAAGCCGTATGATAATGTCAGGAATCATGGTATTGCGAAGATCGGGGCAGTTCTCTTTATAAGAGACTCCCATAATATATACTTTTGCGCCTTTAACTAAATGACCAGCTTTAATCAACTGACGGATAATTACATCTGCGGTGAAAAAGCCCATCTTGCTGTTCGTCTTTCGGCTGATTTGAACCAGCTGTGACCGGCCGTGAACCTCCTGCGCCTTTTGTATCAAATAATAGGGATCCACGCTGATGCAGTGCCCCCCTACCAGCCCTGGGCGAAATCCAAGTGCATTCCATTTGGTGTTCATTGCACCAAGAACGTCAGCCGTACGAATGTTCATGCGATCCAACGTCACAGCCAGTTCATTCATGAAGGCGATATTGACATCTCGCTGGACATTTTCCGCAAGTTTGGCGGTTTCAGCAACCTTGATGCTGCTGACAATATGAATCCCTGCTTTAACGACTATTTCGTATACACTGGCCGCCAGAACCGCTGTGGTACGGTCCATACCAGAAACGATCTTGGGGATATTATCCAGACGGTGAACACAGTCACCAGGGTTGATCCGTTCCGGAGAATAGCCCACATAAAAATCGACCCCACAGGAAAGCCCCGACGTCTCTTCCAAAATTGGAACACATATATCTTCGGTTGTGCCAGGGTATACCGTAGATTCAAACATCACTACAGTGCCTCTGCGCAGATTTCTGCCGACGACACGGCACGCGTCCTTTAGTGGAGAAAGGTCGGGTATATTGTTTTTATCAACTGGTGTAGGCACCGCAACAATTAAAAAGCCCGCTTGCTTTAAGCTTGTCTCATCATCGGTAAATTCGACCGTGGAGCACTCAAGTGCCTTTGACCCAACCTCGTTGGTTGGGTCTACGCCGCTGCGGTAACGTTGAATTTTTTCTTTGTTGATATCAAAGCCAATCACCAAAACTTTTTCTGCGAAAGCAACAGCCAGTGGCAACCCAACATATCCCAGACCTACAACAGCAAGTTTTTCTTCTTTGTTCAGTAACTTCTCAGCTGTCAACATACAACATCTCCCAGGTCACAATAATCCGTTATGTTTTGAAATTGAATTAAAATCACAAGCCAAAAAAGCTTGTGTAAATCTTGCTGCAAAACCACAGATATTAAAGGGGCAGGGCTTGCGTAGCTCCCGCCCCATATACGATAAACATAAAAATCGGCCGGTTCTTAGATTAATGAAAGATGCATCACGGACATTTCTCTAAATATACCATTTAAGGAAATATATTTAAAATAATATATTAATAACAAACAATTTAGTGACCATAAATCTTACTTTTTCATTTATTTTAGTATATATCGCTCTCTTCTTCCTGTCAATTGAAAAAAAGGTATAATTTTCATTTAAAAACTTTAATATTAAAAATGGCAGCGACAATACACTTTTTATACCTAGAAAAATCACCAAGGCCGGTGCGAATTACGCACCGACCTTGGTGATTTAACATTTTATTACTAATTGTTCAGGTAAGAACCGTTGCACACACCGCGTCCCATGCCTCGGCCCTGTCCGGCACCTGCGCCGAAACCGCCGCCAAAGCCGCATCCCGCGCCGTTTCCTGTTCCGTCACAAGTGGCCTGATTTGCTTCAATCGATGCAATGATAGCATCGGCTTGCGCCTGTGTCATAGTTCCGGCTGCAACACGTGCGGCCAAAGCATCTTTTTTAATTTCCAGCACTTCAGACTTAAATTCCTCTAGAACACCCGCTTCGCTTGCAATTGTTCCGTACGTTTTTCCCTTGGTTGTTCTTTCGTCAATGACCGATTGCACCTCTCGATTGGTCAGTCCAGCAACAGCCTCGGCGGGTGTTTTGTACGTAGACGCCGCAAATGTTGTAATGGCCATGGCAGAGATCGCAAGGGCACAAGCGCCCACCGTAATAAGTTTCTTCATCGATTTCATGTGAATACCTCCTTTTTTTCAGCGGTTTGTCGCTGTTGTGTCTAAATAATAACCTTCATCTATGTCAAAACTGTGTTTTTTAGTTTCTCTTTTTATGTTAGAATAAAGAAAAATGACACAGAAAAAACAATCATAAACACTATGCTTATTTACAAGGAGGTGGCGACTGTGATAGAAATACTCATTGCCGATGACAACCAACAAATTGTGTCAATACTGAGCGAATATGCAAAGAAGGAAGGCTTCGCCGTTACCACGGCTTTTGATGGAGAAGAAGCATTGGAAAAGGCACTGCGCGCTTCCTTTGATATTATCTTGCTGGATGTTATGATGCCCAAAAAGGATGGTTTCGATGTTTGCAGAGAAATTCGCAAAAAATCAAATGTACCCATCATCATGATCACGGCACGCGGTGAAGATTTTGAGCGCATTATGGGACTGGATATCGGCGCAGATGATTATATTGTAAAGCCTTTTTCGCCGGGCGAGGTCATGGCGCGGGTTCGCGCCATTTTGCGCAGGATTTCTCACACGGAGCAGTCCGGTGCACAAATTATTAAATATGGCAACTTGTCAGTTAATCTTGATGAATACATCACCGAAGTCAGCGGGATAAAAATTTCGCTGACCAAAAAAGAAACAGAAATTTTGTGGATGCTAGCAACAAACAAAAACAAGGTTTTTTCCCGAGATAACCTGCTCAACAGTTTGTGGGGCTACGATTATTATGGCGATACACGCACAGTGGATTCCCATATCAAGCGGCTTCGTGCTAAGCTCGACGAAGTGCCCCATGACGCATGGGAAATTAAGACGATTTGGGGCGTGGGTTATAAATTTGAGGTGCTTTCATGATAAATAAAATCCGGCTTCGGCTCACGCTTTATTTTGTGGCCTCTTTTTTACTGTTCTCCACCATTATAGGTGTAATATTCTTCTTCCTTTTTTCGTCTCACAGCGCCAACATACACAAAGCAGAGCTTGAGAAACGCGCGACAAATATTGCCGAGACAATAGTCGGGTTTAATCAAAACAATATGGGACACGGGCAGGGCATGTCGAGCTCGGGGATGGGCTATGGCGTCTATCTGCGCTTTATTGAAGACATTGCCATGAGCGATGTTTGGCTTGTTGACAGCAACATGGCGCAAATCACGCGCGGCCATGAACAAACAAGCCTTTCTTGTCAGGAATTGCCTTTAGGCGCGGAGGAAGTTGTTAAAAAAGCTTTAGCTGGGCAGACGTCTTTCAGCGAAAACTTCAGCCCGCTTCTCAATACGCCAACCATCACCGTCGCGACGCCCATCGTGTTGAAAAATGGCACTATTGCCGGAGCGGTGTTACTGCATTCGCAGATTGAAGACATTGTGAATGCCGCAAACAGTGGGCTGCTCATTCTGCTACTGAGTATGACCATCGCCATTGTCATTTCGTTTTTTGTGGCCGGGCTGCTCTCTAACCGCTTTACCATGCCGCTTAATAAAATGAAAACAGCCGCTGTAAAAATCAGCGGTGGAGACTATGCAGTCAAAACTGGCGTGGCGCAAAATGATGAGATGGGCGAACTGGCGGTGGCACTGGATGATATGGCCGAAAAACTTGGGGCAGCGTCAATGGAAAGCGCCAAGCTCGATCAGCTCCGACGTGATTTTGTGGCGAACATCTCCCATGAGCTGCGCACCCCGATCACCGTGCTGCGCGGTTCGCTAGAAGCGTTGTGCGAAGGTATTGTAACGGAGCCTGCCATGGTCAATGATTACCACCATCACATGCTGTCCGAAAGCATCCATATGCAGCGGCTTGTATCCGACCTGCTCGATCTGTCGCGACTGCAAAACCCCGACCTGGCCATCGACATGCAGGCCGTCGATCTCAATGCGCTTACGGATGACGTCGCACGCAGCATCCGACATGTGGCGGAAGGTAAAAATGTCTCGGTACGCTTTCCCAGTTCCGGCGAGCGCTTTATTGTGTTCGGAGATTACGGCAGATTGCGGCAGTTGGTTTTGATTTTGTTGGATAACGCAGTCAAATTTTCGCCTGAAAACGGGGCGGTGGAAGTTGTTCTTTCAAGTGTTGACAATAAGGTGGTCTTATCTGTCTGCGACCAAGGCCCCGGAATCGCAGCACAAGACTTGCCGTATATCTTTGAACGCTTTTATAAACAGCGTTCAGAACAAAATAAAAACGGCACCGGTCTCGGTCTGGCAATTGCAAAGCAGATAGCGGACAGGCACCACGCCGTCATGGAGGCAACAAACAGGCCGAACCGCGGCGCAGAATTTACTCTCACGATTCGTAAATGGACCGATATAACAGCTCAGACGGAACAATGATGCCGCAAATGCATTGAGAATATAAGCCCAAAAACAGTATAATGATACTTATACAAAGGGGGTATCATTTTGATTAAGAATATCGTATTTGACATGGGCATGGTCCTAATCGACTATGCGCCGATGAATGTATGCCGAAAATTCACCGATAACGAACAGGATGCAATTGCGGTTGCCAACGCACTGTTTGACAGCGATGAGTGGGTTTTGGTTGACAAGGGGGCCATAACTGAGGACGTACTATTAATGGCCGCACAAGACAAACTAGAAACCAAGGCACAGAAAGAAGCTGCGACGCAATGCCTACTGCATTGGCACGACTATGCGCTGACACCCAAGAAGGGTATGGAGCAGGTTGTCGAAATGGTCAAGGATAAAGGATATGGTGTCTATCTGCTCTCTAACACCAGTATGCGCGTCCATGCCTTTAAACATATCATTCCGGGTATTACACTTTTTGATGGTACCATTATCTCAGCGGAGGAAAAGTGTGGCAAGCCCGACCGAGAAATATATCAAAAACTATTTGACAAATATTCGCTCAAACCCGAGGAATGCTTTTTCATCGACGATGTACAGGCGAATATTGATGGTGCAAGAAGCTGCGGCATGGCGGGTTATTGCTTTTTAGACGGTGATGTCGAACGACTAAAGCAAACGTTAGATCGACTTTTTAATGCTTGAACCAACCGCAGCTAATAGATAAACATAGACGGAACCGCAGAGTAAAGCTCTTAAAAGCTTTACTCTGCGGTTCCGTTTTAATATTACCAAAGTTTCAATGGCGATATTCGAATTGCCGATGCAACAGCATCATTGGCAGTGGCGCTGATATTCCGACGGGGACATACCGATCGCTTTTTTAAAGGTGCTACTAAAATAGGCGATATCCCTATAACCGACCTTTTCAGTCACCTCATAGACCCTGTTTCGGCAATCGCGCAGCATTTGCATGGCGGCGTGTAGGCGGTAATTAACAATGTAGGAGGAAACGGTATAGGCCGTCTCCCTTTTAAAAATATGGTTGAGATGACTGTTGCTGATACTCAACGCATTGGCAATGCTTCCGGCGGTTATCTCAGGGTCACTATAGTTTTGTGCAATAAAGTTGAGCGCCTCCATCACATACTTGTTTTTTGCCGTTTGAGAAACTTTGCGTATGCAGCTGGCGGGTTCATATTCTACCGTGTCTTCACTCTTATTCGAGACTATTTTTTGAATAGCTTGCTCAAGGTCGCCATCGTGGAATGGCTTTAATAGATAATCCACAGCGCCAAGCTTGATGGCTGATTGCGCGTAAGCAAAGCTGCTATAGGCCGTCAGAATAATAACGTATGCCGTGTTCCCCCGCTCGCGCAGCAGGCGAACCATTTCGATTCCGTCCATTTTAGGCATCTTAATATCGGTAATGATAATGTCCGGATTAAAGCGCTCAACCTCTTTAATGCCGTCCTCTCCGTTTGTTGCCTCTCCCACAACAACACAGCCCAACGTGGCCCAATCGACAGCCAGAACGATTCCACGCCGCACCAGTTCTTCATCTTCAACAACGACGATCTTTAGCATAGACTGCCTCACTTTCACACAATAGGGATGGTCATGCGTATCGAAGTACCTTGAGTATTCGCCTGCACAATTTTGAGCCCGCGGTCTTCGCCATAGTTCATCCGCAGGATAGCATCGATGTTATAAAGTCCAAGATGGCTTTTGGTCGGCGCCTCACGCGAGAGAAAGCGCTCGATGCTCTCTTCCGACATACCGCAGCCATCGTCAGAAACGGTGATAACCAAATCAGAGACAACGCGCTGCGCCTCCAGTAAGATATGCCCCCCTGAACAATCCTCAAAACCGTGGATAATGGCGTTTTCCACGAGCGGCTGCAACAAAAGCTTCGGCAAGCAAATGTCCTTTAACGCATCATCGATGGCTACTTCATATTCAAACTTATCTCTAAATCTTATCTTTTGAATCTCAACATACCGCTCAAGCAGATTGAGTTCTTCTCTGAGTGTTACGAATTCTTTGCTGGAGATGCTTTGGCGCAACACGTCAGCGAGATCGGTTGCGATTGTTGCAATCTCCGGAATTGCATTGATCTTCCCCATCCACTTGATTGTATCAAGCGTGTTATATAAAAAATGGGGGTTCAGCTGCGCTTGCATCATTCTGATCCGGGCATCATTCAGTTGCTTTTGGCGTCCGAGTGATTCTGCAAGATGTCTCTTCAGCCGCTTGACCATGTGGTTAAATCGCCCCGCCAGCTGCCCTAGCTCATCGGTTCGGTCATTTTCAATGCGAACGTCTAAATTTCCGTTTTCAACTTCTGACATGGCATCATTAAGTGCCTTGACGGGCTGAAAAAACTGGTCGCTCATATGCGCGGCAAAAGCAATGCACATAAAAATGGAGAATATCATCATAACACCCGCAATTAAAAACAGGCTGTTGAGTGTTTTACCCACCAGAGGCTTTAACTGTTGTATCAAAATAAAAAGCCCCGATCGGTCATTCTGCCTGACCTGATAGATATAGTCATTGCTCGAATCCGAAAGCGGAAGACCTCGTAATATTTGCGTCCGTAAAAGCGGAAGCAACTGGTCACTCAGTACGCTATTAGAGCAGTAGATGGGTTGCCACAAGCTATTCAATATAGCGATATTGCCTGTTTGACCATATTTTCCGTTGAGCAACCTTTCAAAGTTCTGGTTGCGCATTGACATGACGACATAGCCTAGAATGTTGTCGTCCGATTTTATCGCTAAAGCCGAACGCAAACGCTCTTGGTTGCCGTTTTGGCTGCTGGTGTAGACGCTACGGTAAACGACACCCCCTTGAGTTTTAGCGGCATAAAGAATGCCCCAGTCGGTCGATAGAAAAGCGCTGGCTGAGCTCATTGCAGTGGAATATAACCGTGTGCCGTTAATATCATAAACTGAAAAATCAGCGTCGCTACGCAGCTGGGCACAGGTGTTATAAAGGGTTCCGTAAATGTCCTGTGACGAAACCAGTGCTTTACCCTTAAGCTTATTTATCACGAGCGAGCTTTGTCCTATCGTGACCATAACCTGCTCACAGTCGGCAAAAAGCCGGTCTGTGTCCTCGGATATAGCGGCTATTTGCATTGCGGCAGATTCTTGTGCTTCGCTGATTAAAGCAATCTTAAAAACACTCAGCATTAAAAAGGTGCAAGCAAAAAGCGGAATAATACCAATTAGGAGAAAGCCATAGAGCAACTTGGTACGAAAGGATGCTTTCAGAAGCTTTTTCATTTGGGCGCCTCCATAAAAAGCGCCAACCATCTTTGGCTGAATGTCTCTTTCTGCTCGCTGGCCCATTGGATATCGTAATCTATAATTTTTATTTTTTCCTCGGTTATCATGTTGTCCCGCACGTCAACATCGGTTCGAACCGAACGGCGAAAATGCTTTTCGGCTATCATTTTCTGTACCTCATGGCTGCTGACAAAATCTAAAAATAACTTTGCGTTCTCCGGGTGGGGTGCGTTTTTAATAATCGCGCTGCCGTCAGGCACAGCACTGGTTCCTTCTATGGGGTAAACAATGCCGATATCGGCCCCTTCTGCTATGCGTTTCAACGCAATTTCCTCCAGGGTTATTCCCAGATACATGCTTCCGTTTTCGACTTTTTCTATGACATCCCCCGATTTAGGCAGCAGGTTGTTCTTCAGGTTATCGGCAAAACGCTCGACAACGGTTGGTTGAACCTTACCCAAACATTGTATCATGGTCATGACGGCGGTATAGCTTGAGCCAGAAGTGTTGGGATCGGCGAAAGCAATCTTCCCCCGCCATTGCTCCAGCAGAAGGTCACGCCATCCTGTCACTTCGTTTTGCGCCACCAGCTTTTTGTTATAAATAATCACCATTGGAATAACCGAAAAGGGCGTCCACAGATTGTCTTCGGGAATCAGACTCTTTTTTATGTAGGCTAACTGATCGCATTCATAAGGCTCAAAGCAATCCGAACAAGCCCTCAGGCTCTCGATGCCGCCACCGAACATGAGGTCAGCCACCGGTGCGTCCTTTTCCGATTCAATCCGCTCAAGTATCTCGCTGGTGCCGCCGTCTAGTATCTGTACCCATATACCGGTGCGTTCTCCAAACTCTTTGATAATAGGGCCATAGATTTCCTGCTTGTGAGAGGTGTAAACGACCAGACGCGCGTCCTCATTTGGAGAAAACGTGTATTCCGCTGCGCCTTTCGAACCACAAGACCCAAGCAGCACAGTTGCTGTCAAAAATAATGCCAGTATCTTGGTTTGCATAGCATACTCCTTGAAAGCGTCATAAGTGCAAAGCGAATGATTCTCATCTTGTTATCATCTTAGCATGATTTTAATTTTTCACAAAAGGTTTTCATGTAATTATTTAAGTTTTTAATTAAATCTAGCCAGACAAGTTGGTATATCAGAAAAGTGGGACAATGATACATCCGCCAGTTCACTGGATACGGCTTCCCCAATCGCCAGCGCAATAAAGCCGCCTGTCTTGGCCGCTGCTATTCCCGCATGGGCATCCTCGACGACGGCCGCATCTTTCGGCGTCACCCCCAAAAGTGTCGCAGCCTTGAAAAACACTTCAGGGTTAGGCTTGGCCTTTGTAATCATTGTGCCGTCTACCACGGCGTCAAAATAAGAATATACCCCTGTTCTTTCAAGAATAAAGCGGGCATTTTTACTGCTGCTGCCCACCCCAAGGCGAAGTCCTTTTTGTTTTAGCGAGTCAAGGGTGTTCAAAACCTCTTGCGTAACATCCGCCGGCGTCATGCGCGCAATCAGTGCTTTGTAAGTATCATTCTTCCTTTCAGCCAAATGGATTTTTTGTTCGGCTGAATATGCTTGCCTTGAATTTTTTAAAATGTGTTCGAGACTATCCATTCGCGAAAGTCCGCGCAGACGTTGATTACACGTCTCGTTAAACGGTATAGCCAATTCGTCTGCAAGTGCTTTCCACGCTATATAATGAAACTGGTCGGTGTGCACCAAGACACCGTCAAGGTCAAAAATTACAGCCCTTATCATAGCAACTCCATTCATTTGACATTACAAAAGAAACATTCAAGCACAAGGATAGGACTGTCTCAGTTAACCCGTGGCAGTCCTATCTATTGGTTATTTCATTTTAAGAGTACCTGAAGTAATCATTTTACCGTTTTTGCGACTAAAAAGAACAATGGCATCGCCGCCAAAATCCAGCCTTACCTTTTGTCCAATCTGGTAGAGGACACCACCAAATACCACGCCCGTCAGCAGAAAATCCCCCACTTTAATTTTAACGGTGGTTTCCATACCGGTAGGCATCGCACTGTATATTTCCCCTTCAAGAGCGCCATTATCGCTCAGGTGAATAAATTCCGGCCTGACGCCGATCACAAAATCGTCGTTAGAGGCAGCATATTCATCCTCCAGCAACTCAGTCGCGTTCACCCTTGCGATATGGTACCTAAAAGCGGTATCCTTGTTCCCTTTTTCGACGTTCTTTTTATCTCCCTGTCTTTTTCGCTCCGCCTCGAGCCGCTCACTGTCCAATTGGTCAGCGTTTTGGTACCATGCCTCAAGGCTTAGTTTTCGCTCTGGTATAAAGGACGCTGAGGCGCTTTCAAAAATGGTCATTGAGATTGAACCATCATTCTGCTGGCTGCCCTTTGCTTCAATAAAATTGATAGCGGGGTTACCGACAAAATCGGCGACAAATAGGTTGTTGGGCTTGTTATACACGTCGAGTGGCGCATCATATTGCTGTAAAACGCCGTTGTCGATCAAACAGATACTGGTTGCAAGGGTCATTGCTTCCATCTGATCGTGTGTGACGTAAATAAAGGTGCTTCCGGTGTCAATATGTAGTCTTTGTAGCTCAGAGCGCATTTCAAGGCGTAGTTTGGCGTCTAGGTTCGAGAGCGGCTCATCCATGAAAAGAACGGTCGGCTCGGGTGCCAGTGTACGGGCGATGGCGACGCGCTGCTGCTGTCCGCCCGAAAGCTCGCTGGGGTATCGGTCCATAAACATGCCGATTTTTACGATTCGCGAAACACGGCGCACAATCAAATCAATTTCTTCATCAGTGAGCTTTCTATTCTGCTTGAGCACCTGACCGTTCTTTGTCAGCTCAAATTTTTCATTGAGCTCAATGCTTTCCGCACTATATTTTTTCTTAGTGTTTTCGATTTGGGCTTCTAACTCGACGATGTGCGCTTTAGCCACCACATCAGCATTTAGCGCTTCGTTGAGCTTATAGCCCAACAGCGTTTTAGCCGTGTAGACCGAAATTTCATAGCTGTCAATCACCTTGACGAGCGCACGGGCTAGGTCAATTTTGCCCTTTTTATCCTTACATTCATCAATGGTCCTGACGACATCGGCAGATTTTTTGAGAATCTTGATGAGCGTATCCGCCTTGCGGGATTCAAAATCAATCTTCGACATCTCTTCCTTGATATTACTTAGGCCGAATGAGATATTTTGATAGACCGTCATATTTGGCCACAACGCATAGTTCTGGAACAGAAAACCTACGCGTCTTTTGTTTGGAGGAACGTTGATTCCCAACTCGCTGTCAAATACCGTGACGCCGCCGATGGTAATTTTCCCGCTCGTGGGGGTCTCAAGGCCTGCGATCATGCGCAGCGTGGTGGTCTTGCCGCAGCCCGAGGGCCCCAGCAACGTAACAAAAGCATTATCCTTGATGACAAGATTGAGGTTGTCGACGGCATAAAACTTATCCCATCTTTTTGTAATGTTACTCAGCACGATTTCAGGCATATCAGTTTCCTCCAATTCCCTTATCCAGGCTGGCGCCGGTGAGCTTGTTGACAACAAGCGTGCAGACGATAATGACGACGATCAAAATCAGGTTAATACCGCTTGAAAAGGCGTAAAGCCCCATTTCGTCAAAATAATCGAGCAGCGTAGTCAAAATTTTATTCTGTGAACACAGCAGCATAAACAGTGTCAACTCACGCAGCGAGGTCATAAACGGCAGCATATATCCACTAATAATCGATGCCTTCTGAATGGGAATGATGATTTTGGTCATACGCTTATGCCACGGAATATTCTGTATGATAGCCGCTTCCTCAATTTCTCCACTGAGCTGCAGCATAGAGTTTAGCGAGCTTCGGCTTGCAAACGGGATGTACTTTACAACGCCCGCTAAAATCAGCAGCAGATAGGTGTTGTAAATGCCAAGGCTGGAACCGAAAATAAAGAAGGAGACACCCACCGCCAGCGACGGCAGCAGATACGGCAGAAATGCGACGCTATTGACATAGCCAGCCCATTTGCTTCGGCGATTTTTGCTGACGCTGTAGCCCACCAGCATACCAATGGTGCCCGCTATCAACGCACAGCAAGCCGCTACGACCAGTGTCCCCTTAAAGGCGTTTTTAATAGTGGCGTTATAGAGAATGCCATACTGACCATACATGCCGTTCTCAGTGACATTCTCAGAGGTAAGCCACCACTTGGTGGTTAGGTTGCTTAAATCCCCAGTTGTCAAAAAGCTGTAATCGCCTGGGTTGGGCAAAAATGTTTCTGTCGCAAACGAAACAATTGGGAAGATGCTGGTCATGATGGTTAGAAAAACGAAGAGAATTGCAATCGCATATTTACCGATTCGACCAAGGTCTATTTCGCTGCTCTGCCCCGACTTACCAGTGACGGTGGTGTAGTTCTTACGACCACTGGTGCTCATCTGGTTCACCAGAAGAATTGCTACGCCGAACAACATCATGATGACGGCGAGTATGCTCGCTTGCCCGATACGGTTTACATTCATGCCCACATATTTAGTCGAAAGCGTCGTCAGTCCCAAGTAATGCGGCACGGGGTAGCTACCCATTGCGCTACCAAACACCAGCAGAATGGTGGACATAATGGCCGGGGTCACCATCGGGAGCGTGATGCGAAAGAATGTCTTGAGTTTGGGGGTATTTAAGATTGTTGCCGCTTCCTCAAGATTGGCGTCCATATTGCGGAATATGCCGCCAATGAGGATATATGCAAAGGCGGCATAGTGCATTGAAAGCACCACAACGCAGGGGAAAAGTCCCTTGCACCACCAAAGAGGCATTTTGATATTCAGCAAGGTGACAAGCAAGCCATTTGACGCGCCCGTTATTTCATTGCTGTTAAAAACATTCTGCCACACGACGGCCAGTGTCCACTGCGGCATAATATATGGGAAAATAAAAATTGAGCTTAAGTATTTTTTAAACTTGAGGTTGGTTCTGGTCACGAGATAAGCAAAAACACCGCCGTAAAGAATAGCACCCAGACAAGAGAAGACCGAAAGTAATAGGGTGTTTTTAAGCGGATTCCAGAAGTTTGCTTTTCTCAAAGCACCGGTAAAAAGATCCTTCCAGTTAAAAAGGGTATAACCGCTTGTCAACCCCGTGGCGACTGAATCGACCGAACCCGGATGCACCTTGATCGTATCCACCAATATGGAGATAATGGGTGCGATAGTCGTCACCGAAAGTGTGATGCCAAGCAGTAGCAACACAAGGTTTTGTGGCTTCGAAAAATAGGTGAGCGCTTTGGTAAAAGTAATATTAAGCTTTGATGGCCTTTTTATCGCAGCACGTTCCATATGTTCTCCTTTGTCATAAAAGGGGTGTCCTAAACACCCCTTTTATGACAATCTACTGTTTCATTATACGTATACAAATATGGTCTTACTTTACTGTTTGCCCTCGAACGCGACAACGTCAATCCAGTCGCTCATATTGAAGGCGACCTCAGAACAATACTTGGGGTCTTCAACGACAAGTTGGCCACCGTCTGCGCCGGTCCACCAGTCATAGCCGCGGTCATTCTTGGCGGGGAAGGTATCCTTACCATCGACGAAACCGTCCTTGGTATGGTCCTGGTTGATGGCCGGATTGGAAGAGTAGCCACCCATATCCTTACCCCACGCATGGAAACCTTCCTTGGTGGTGGTCATGTGGGCGATAAACGCGCAAGCAGTCCATGGCAGCGGTGAGGTTTTAACAACCTGCAGGTAATGCTTGTAAGCATAGCCGCCAATGCCCTTATACCCATCCTGATAGGCCGCTATGGTAATATTGTTGACCGATGCTGAAGCCGATTCCTCAACAGAACGCAGCTTGGAATAGACCAGAAGGCCGCTTTCGTCCACCGCCGAGGTGGTGACAAGCTCATTGCAGATGGGACCGTCGTCGGTCTGCTCATTGTATTGCTGGCACCAGAGCTTGATCCAAGCCAGTGCATATTTGGCATTGGGTGCGGTGAGGCCAAGTGCAGCCACATCACCCGCAACCTCGTCGATGACGGACTTAAAGTAAGCCTGCTTATCGCTGTCAAGTGCTTCATAAGCGTCCTTGAGATAGGTGGAATACTTATCGTTGGTCAGCATGTAAAGGAAGTTCTTGCCGATCGGCTCAGAATCGACCCCCATGAACAGGGGCGCGACGCCTTCAGCGACAAAATCCCAGCAGTTCATGAAGGTGGCATCGCCAAGGTTGTTAAACATAAAAACCTTGTTAAGCGTTTGAAGCGCTAGTGGGTGACCGTTGAGCTCTTCGTTGGTACCGCTGCTCTCTTTCCACTCCTTGGGGATGTAGTTGAGAAGATTGCCGGTTGCCAGCATCTTGCTCTGAATCTGGTTGCCATCCTGAATTAGGGTCATGGAATAGGTGTGGGTGGCACTGTTGATGTCAGCGTTAAGCAACGTGAAGATCGAGTTGTTTTTAGGCTGCGACCATTCGATGGTGCCCGAGTAGGAAGGGTCTATTTTTTTAAGTTCTTCAACAAAGCTGGTGCCGGCGGTCGCACCGCGGCTGGAATTTCCAATTCCGTAAAGCACTTTGCCGTTGGACTCGGCGATGGCTTTCTTATAAAGCTCCTCAATGGGAAGGGTCTCGGCCTCTGCGATAATCTTTTCGATTTCGCTCATTTCTGCTGCGGGCGCGGACTCACTGGGTGCTGCCGCATTTGAAGATGTCTCGCCGGGTGCGGGCGCCGCCACGGATGGGGCCGGTTGGCTACCGCAACCCACAAACACAACCGTTACCATAGCAAATGCCAGAACAAAAGACATTAGACGTTTCATTTTAGTCCTCCTCTAAATTTTTTATGTAACTGCATCTCGAAGCGTAAACGCAATCCGAAAGATACAGGATTACATACAATAAATTTGATGTCGGGTCCTAAATTAATTGAATTTTTCCTTTATCTAACTATATTTTATAAAAGATTTCACCAAAGAGCCATGGGACAAATGTGCCTTTTTTTGTAATTTTTAACTTTTTTAATTTTAGCGACATGCTTTCCACGTCACGACGCAATAGGCGTCATGGTAGGAACTTATATGTTTCAAATATTAAAAAGTCCATGAAAGCGTTGCTTTCATGGACTCAAACATATTAATCGGGGACCGTCATGCAGCTGACCATTTTATCGGGTTCTTTTGGAAACGGTTGTACCACCGCGGCCCGCGGAACCAGCAGCCTTGCTGCGCCTGGCAGTATCTTAATGTCGAAATTTTGCGCCGAGGCTATTTCGCCGTCACAGTTTAAAGCCACCGGCTTGTCCGAAAGGATTCGTACCTGCTTGCAGCGGACAAATCGAATAAAATCGTATTTTTGCAGATGCTCTCCGCGCTTATAAGTGGTGATCATCGGTAGCAGGCGCAATCGAGGCATAGCCGGTATGATGATGAAGTCGATCAGCCCGTCCTGCCAGTCGGCCAACGGTGCCGCCATAAAGCCACCACCGTAATACCGTCCGTTGGCTGCAATGGCAAAAATGCAGTCCCCCTCGGGCTGTGGGACACCGTCGATTTCAAATCGATAGCGGTATCGCACCGATGTAAAAAAACAGTATATAAGTGACAATATATAGGCCGACTGCCCTTTAATCAGCGGCAGGTGCTTAAACCGTGCCATGTTTTGCGCGATGGTGGCGTCCAGCCCCACTGAGGCGATGTTTATCGATACCCGATCCCCCGCCATTAATAAATCAAGCGGTACAACTTGTCCGTCCATCAGCGATGATAGCGACACTCGCGTTTTTACATCCGGTAAGCCTTCTAGGCCGCGAACAAAATCATTGCCGGTGCCTGCCGGAACAGGGGCTAATATCAACTGGGGATTGCCCGGCAGTGCTTGTGCTACCTCACCGATCGTCCCATCTCCACCACAAGCATACAGTGTGGTTTCAATGCCATCTGCAGCGAATCGTCGCGCAACCTGCTCCGCGTGACCAGGGGATTGCGTAACAACGATCTCATAATCCTCGCTTCGCCCTGAAAAGAGCGTTTGTATTTCCGCCTTGAGCGCCGGCGTGCTGTCGGCTTTGCCCGCTTTTGGGTTCAAGATAAAAATATGTCTCAAATTTCTCACCCTCTGGGCCTATTATAGAAAAGAGAATGCCCTAAAGTCAACAAAACGCCACAGAAAGGACTTTGAATAATTGCAGTCCCTTCTGCGGCGTTATATAATAAAGCTGACAAAACGCCTATATTAGGTTATTTACTCGGCATTTTGCGCGGCGCTTTGTGCAGCCTGCGTGATGTTTTGGGTTCTCTGCGGGGTGCTTGGTTCGTACATATAGCGTATGCCCTCGATATGTAAGAAGCGAACACGCTTGATATCATAGCTTGAAAGTGGACGGCAGTTGGCATCCTGCGAATGTGCTGCCACATAGATGGTATTCATCGTCGGAAAAAGTCCTCTGATCTCGGTGATTACCGGCGTGTGATGAAAACGATCTTGGTCAATCATGAGCTGCACTAGGTCGCCCGGTCGCATGGTCGAAATATCGGCATCGGTGGCATAAGGGCCCACGTCTTTATTTTTTGTTAGGAAATTATACAGATACTCCACACCCGTCCACGCGGGGGCGCGATTGTTTGAATCTATGTAATACCAGCCGAACGTCGGGGTGTAATTCATCACAGCGCCGCCAGCCAACAGACATTGTGATGCATAGTTGGTGCAATCGCCGCCCAGTTTGGAGAAATCCAGAAAATTAGGGTTGCGAAAATAGGCCCAACGGTTGGCATAGGCCACGGCCGCGCGCCGATCATAGTTAATATTCACAAGTGGCATGGTCTTGCTCCTTTCTACAAGCTTTTATTCCTTTTTCATGTTATGATAAATTACACTGCAGTGTTCCCGACCTAAAACAATAATGATAAGGATGGCGGTTTTATGGCACAAAGCAATTATTTTGAGCTGCTCACTGAGATGCAAAACTATTTTAGCCGGGGCCTTACGCTGCCGGTTGGTACACGAAAAGCGGCTTTGCTGCGTTTAAAAAGTGCGCTGCAAAATAACGAGCAGGCTCTCTATAACGCCATAAAAAAAGATTTTGGCCGCTGCGCCTTTGACAGTTGGAGCTGTGAGTTCCTCATGATTCAAGAAGAGCTGGCTCTTGCCATTCGCTCGCTGTCGCACTGGGCCGCTGTGCGCCCAGTTAACGCCGGCGTGTTAAATGCCCCCGCACAGGCGATGATTCGCCCCGAACCGCTGGGCAAGGTGCTGATATTGTCCCCTTGGAACTACCCCGCCCTGTTGGCGCTTGCACCGCTGATTGGCGCGGTGGGCGCGGGCAACTGTGTGGCGCTGAAGCCCTCATCAAATACGCCACACACCTCAGCGCTGCTTGGACGTATTGTCAAGGCGGCCTTTGATCCACGCCATGTCACGGTGCTGACCGGCGATCATGAGGTTTCAGACGCGTTGTTAAACGAGCGCTTTGATTTGATCTTTTTTACTGGAAGCCCCGCTGTCGGGCGGCATGTAATGCAAAAAGCAGCTGCGCATCTGACCCCAGTAATCCTTGAGTTGGGTGGTAAATCGCCCTGCATCGTCGACGAAACCGCCGCCTTGAATCAAGCGGCAAAGCGTATTGTGTGGGGCAAGTTCTTAAATGCGGGACAAACCTGCGTGGCGCCGGACTATCTACTGGTACAAAAAAGCATCGCCGCACATTTGGTGGTGGAGCTAAAGCGTAGCATTAAGCGGCTTTATTATCCCGGTGGTAGCCTCACCACAGACTGGCCTGAGATCATTACGCCGCAGCACACCCAACGGCTGGCCAAACTTCTAAAGGGTGAGCGTATCGCTTTTGGCGGCGGCTTCGATATAAAGAAACGCCTGTTTGAACCTACATTACTTTTCCCCGTCTCGCCGAAAGCGCCCTGTATGCAGCAGGAACTATTCGGCCCTGTTTTGCCGATCGTGGTTTATGATTCACTCGACGAGGCCATCGCTCTGATCAGAAAAGGTGAAAAGCCACTAGCACTCTACCACTTTTCCACTGATAAAAAGGCGATTGCACGGGTGTTGTCCCAGACCTCGGCGGGCGGCGGCTGTGTCAATGACGTCGTGATGCATGTTTCTTCGCCCAGACTGCCGTTTGGCGGTGTCGGCATGAGTGGTATGGGGCGCTATCATGGCAAGGCCTCATTCGACGCTTTTTCAAATCCACGTTCGGTGCTGATAAAGCCTGCCCATCTAGAGTTACCTTTACGTTACCCGCCCCATTTTAAGGGCAAGCTTTTTGCTGCGAAAGCAATGGTTTCTAAAATTTTGGCTTTACAAAAGTAATCCTTTTGATACAATGGATTTTAGTAGGCTGTCAATAAAAATCCTCTTCGCGTGAAGGACATAACAAATGCTGCTGACCCTGTAATCGGCCTTAACAAGTTCATATAGCATAGGGCCGAATTCCATCGGTTAACCATATTCGCATCGATTGAGAGGGGCGACTTTTTTTGCACACAAAAATATTTGAAATTGGTATGCTACTCTGCTTTGGCGCAGCATGGCCGGCTTCCATCTACAAATCTTATACTGCCAGAAGCGCAAAAGGTAAAAGCGTCCTGTTTTTAGGCGTTATTGCTACGGGTTATGTCAGCGGTATCATCAACAAGCTAATTAACGCGCCTGATTATGTGATGTACCTTTATCTGCTCAATTTGGTGATGGTATCGACCGATATAGTACTATATTTCCGTAACAAGCGCCTGGACGAGCTGGAAGAAAAGGATAAACTCTGTTAAGCCCCGGTATGTACATTGCACCGGTACAAACAACGATATATGAAAAAAGCCCGCCGTGACTTCATTGCCACAGCGGGTTTTTTGTTGGGTTAAAGATTAATCTGTCACGCTACGCCAGGCAATAACCGAATTGCCACATTGAAATAAACAAGCAAAGAAAGAGCATCCACAATAGTCGTTATCATAGGACTTGCCATCAAGGCGGGGTCCAGCTTCATCTTGGTCGCGATAATGGGCAATGTGCAGCCAACAATCTTTGCCGCTACCACGGCGCAGAAGATAGTGATCGAAACAATTGCCGCAATGGCCGCGTCATGGAACATCAAGATGATTCTTACATAATTGAGAACCGCCACGCAGACGCCTGCTATAAGTCCGACTCGGAACTCCTTCCAGATAACCGCCAAAATATCTGAGGCCTTTATCTCACCAAGCACCAGACTGCGAATGACTGAAACAGAAGCTTGGCTGCCTGCATTGCCGCTGGTGTCCATCAACATAGGAATCGCGGAGGACAACAAAATATTTGCGGCCAGCGCGTCGCTGTAATTTTGGATGATAAGACCGGTGACGGTTGCCGAAACCATCAGCACCATCAGCCAGACTACCCGCTTGCGCGCCAGTGTAAACGGCCCGGTTTGCATGTAACCTTCTTCAATGGGCTCCATAGCGGCCATCTTATAGATGTCCTCAGTGGTCTCTTCTTCCATAACATCCACGACGTCATCGATGGTAATAATGCCGACAAGGCGGTTTTCATTATCTACAACCGGCAGGGTAAACATGTCGTACTTTTTGAATATTTCGGCGACATCAGCCTGATCATCATGAGTTTTAACCGACATGACGTCTTTTTCCATGATGTCACCGATCATCTCATTGTCGCGCGCGGCTAGCACGTCGCGCAGCCGGACAGCACCCTCAAGCTTTCGCCTTGCATTGGTGACGAACAACAGCGAGATCGACTCTTTGTCCTCGCTCTGACGGCGAACTTCCGAAATAGCGCGCTTGACGTCCCAATTTCGGTCAACCTCCATGAACTCGATGGTCATCAGGCTGCCCGCCGAAGCCTCGGGATACATGAGCATCAGATTGATCTGTCTGCGGGTATCCGGGTCGGATATTTTAATGACGCGCTTGACAATCGACGCCGGCATTTCGTCAAGAAAATCGACCGTATCGTCCATGAACAACTCGTCAAGAATGCTCGAAAGCTCTTTATCGGTGATACCCTCCACAATGCGCTGCTGCAAATCGCGCTCCAAATAGGAAAACACTTCGGCCGCCATTTCCTTTGGCAGCAACCGAAACAACAGCAGTACGCGCGAATCCTCTGGATATTCTCCGATAGCCTCGGCAAAGTCCACCACGTTCATTTCCTGAATAATGCGGCGAACCTGAAGAAATTTTTTCTCATCAATTAGCCCTAAAAGGGTCTGCAACTTTCCAATGGTCTTCCCTCCCCTTCTTTGCGTCACGGCAACACAAAAATATCGTTTTGCCGCGGCGGCGCACGATTAGTCAAATCATTTTCCGTTCTGCTGCCCGGTTACAAGATAAAGCTTTCCCTATTTGGGCAGCAAAAAAATGACCTCAAAAATTTTTGCGGTCATCGGCGTCAATGTATATCAAATTGGAAAGGGAACCAGAATAACGCACATTTAATCCTTAATCTGCAATGACAGGACAATGAATGTGCCATCGTGAAGGTGGCTTTCCAGTCTGACTACTATGATCACCTGTTGTGTCCATTCATTGTCACCTCCATTACTTTCGATATTCTTATTTTATTGCAAATAAGACTAATTGTCAATTCTTACGGTAAATAAAGTTTTCTTCGCTGCTGCAAATCACGCCGCCACAAGGCGTTAAGCCCCCGTGGCAGCGCAATCACATACGACACCAAATGTGTTGTTTAAAGACGTACATATGAGTCAATCCTGCATGACGTACCCGTCCATGCTACCATGCTGGGTCCAATAGTCAAAGCGGTTCATCGTCTCGGTATAGGTATCCTGACAAACGCCCGGCAACTCACTGCCAAGTATGTCGCCAGCAGCCTTGAATCCCGCCTCCACCGCGCTACGAAGCTCATCAATTTTAGAAACATCCCCGCCCGAAAGCGAGACCGCCATGTCCAACAGGCGGGTCGCCACAGCGTTGACGCCCCATGCACCATCCTTAGAAATGGCCTGTGCCGCTGTTTCCGGCGTATCCTGTGGGTTTAAGAACTGCGACATCCAGTCGTTTTGAGCATTGTCGGCCGCACTGGAAAACTCTTCAAAATCTAAGCTTATCGCCATTTTGGCCTTTGCCTTCTGCTTCCCCAGCATCTCGGTAACCAGTTGTTTCATGCTCTCAACACACTGATTTTTCAACGATTTAATCTGGTTGCCGCTGAGCCTCTTCATTGAACGATAGTCGGCTATCGCCGTCTTTTTGTTTGTCTCGGCTCTGATAAAAACATCTTCTCGGCTCCGCCCGGCTTCGGTCTCTTTTGGCCCAGCCACGCTGCGGGTTGCATTCTTTTCCGTGCCCGAATCGGCAGTGCCTTTAATGTGATGGCTGCCGACTTGAACTTGACTGATCATCATTGCGAATTCTTCCTTTCTGTTTTGTTGGTGTAATGACCTTCTACCGAGATTATCGGTAGATATTTAAAAAATTAAGTATTTAAGAGGTTGTAACCCGCGGTGCTTGCGGAGGATGCGTGTTTGTGATAGGATTTTGATAAGTATATAAGAAATTTATAACAACGGAGGATAGTAGTTTTATGGATGTGTTTGAGTGCATTAAGGAACGACGCAGCATACGCGATTTTGAGGAGACTGCTGTACCACACGCGCTAATCGAGGAGATTGTCGGCGCGGCCGCTTTTGCTCCCTCCTGGAAGAACACCCAGATTGCCCGTTATATCGTGGTTGAAAGCCGGGACAAAATAGACTTGCTTGCCGAGCAGTGCGTCATGGGCTTTGCACCAAACGCCACCACTATGAAGCGTGCAGCCGCGCTGGTGCTGGTCACCATGGTCACTGGGCGTTCGGGCTTTGAGCGTGACGGCTCTTTTTCCACCTCTAAAGGTGACCGTTGGGAGATGTTCGATGCCGGTATCGCCACCCAGACTTTCTGCCTTGCAGCGCACGCCAAAGGGCTGGGCACCGTGATTTTAGGTATTTTTGACGAGCAGAAAGTCGAAGAGCTGTTCGACTTGCCGGAAGGGCAACAGCTGGCTGCCATCATCGCGCTTGGCTACCCAAAGAGCCCTGCCGTTGCCCCACGTCGTAAAGCCGTTGAAGAGTTAGTCTCATACCTTTAAAAGGTAATATTCCCTCTAAAACAAACCTTTTATTGCCTTTTTTGTCACACTTTATATTGCGTTCCCTCAATATTTGTGCTATTATGACATAAAGTGACTTACCACAAGCCTTCTCGGGGCTTTGTTTGGCATTAAGGTGCTCATATTTGAGAGGAGGACTTCTTTTGAACCACGAGAATTTTATTTCTGCTCTCAGCGCGTCGGCTGATGAAATGAAAGGCAAATATTTGACCTTTTGGACCTTTGGTCAACTTTTGGGTATTCCGATCTCTCTGGTAGTACAGATTGTCGGCATGCAGGAAATTACCCCCATGCCGGAATTTCCGGCATACGCCAAGGGTGTCATCAATCTGCGCGGACAGATCATTCCGGTCATTGATATCCGCCTGCGCCTGAACCAGCCCGAGGCCCAATACAGTGAGCGCACCTGCATTATCGTCACCAGCATCCACGACTCGGCCGTCGGTTTCATCGTCGACGAGGTGGACGAGGTCACCGGTATTGAAGACGACCTCATCGCCCCGCCGCCCAAGATGGCTTCCTCAAAGAACAGCTATGTCACTGGTATTGCAAAGCTTGAAAAGAAGGTTGCGCTTCTCATTGACGCTCAGCGTCTGCTCGATAGCAACGAGCTTGAGGCTCTCCAGGTTTAACTTATACCATATAAGACTCTACAGCACGGTGCTTTGCCACGGCAAGGCGCTGTGCTTTTATTTTGTGTTGTAGTTTTTAGCAAATGTGCTACAATATCTTACTTCATATTTGACATGTGCGCTGAGGTTTGCTATGCTGTTACGGTGAGTATTTATACGTGAACTCAATGAATACAACAAAATTAGAGCAGAGCGCTCTAACTCGGATGGCAACTTGGTGTACGACAGAAAATAGACTATTTTTGTCGTCAAATCAACCAAAAACAGTCCCATCTAAAGCAATTTATGAGAAAAGGCGGTTAAATAGTGATAACGGTGACAGATCTCGGCCTGCAGTTCGGCGGCACAAAACTTTTTGATAATGTAAACCTGAAATTTACGCCGGGCAACTGCTACGGCGTCATCGGAGCAAACGGAGCCGGAAAATCCACCTTTCTGCGCATCCTCTCGGGTGAGCTGGAAAGCAGCTCCGGCGAGGTGAGCATCGGTGAGGGAACTCGAATGTCGGTTCTAAAGCAGGACCACTTTCAATATGACCAATACACGGTGATGGACACCGTTTTTATGGGTAATCCACGCCTTTACGAGATCATGAAGGAAAAGGAAGTACTCTACGCTAAGGAGGATTTCACCGACGCAGACGGCGAAAAGGCTTCCGAGCTGGAGGGTGAGTTTGCCGAGCTAAATGGCTGGGAGGCCGAAACCGAAGCTGCGCAGCTTTTGCAGGGTTTAGGCCTGGGCAGCGAGCTGCACTATGCCGAAATGCGCACGTTGCAGGGCGGCGAAAAGGTTAAGGTATTGCTGGCACAGGCGCTTTTTGGCCGGCCGGAAATTGTTCTGCTTGACGAGCCTACCAACCATTTGGATGTTGCCTCGATTAACTGGCTAGAAAACTTTCTATTCGACTTTTTTGGTACCGTCATCGTTGTTTCGCATGACCGCCATTTTTTAAACACCGTCTGCACCCATATTGTAGACATAGATTACGGCAAGATTAAAATGTATGTTGGCAACTACGATTTCTGGTATGAGTCCAGTCGTCTGGTCCAGCAGATGTTAAAAGATCAGAACCGCAAGAACGAGGATAAAATTAAAGAGCTGCAAAAGTTTATTGAGCGTTTCTCGGCCAACAAATCGAAGTCAAAGCAGGCTACCTCGCGCAAAAAACTCATCGAAAAGCTCACCGTTGAAGATCTGCCCGCTTCCTCTCGACGCTACCCGTGGGTATCATTTAAACCGGACCGCGAAATTGGCAAAGAGACGTTACAGGTCGAAAATCTCTCAAAAACAGTGGACGGGGTCAAGGTGCTTAACAACGTCTCGTTCAGACTCAACCGCGAGGATAAAGTTGCGATTCTTTGTGAGAATGAACAGGCTGCAACTGCGCTATTCCAGATTCTGTTTGAAGAAGCCGAACCCGATGAGGGTAGCTTTAAGTGGGGGCTTTCAACCTCACAATCCTACTTCCCCAAAGACAATTCCACTTTCTTTAATGATTGCGATCTAAACCTTATTGAGTGGCTGCGTCAGTATTCCAACGACGATTCCGAGAGCTATCTGCGTGGTTTTTTAGGCCGGATGCTCTTTTCAGGCGACGAGGTGACCAAGCCAGTTAAGGTGCTTTCAGGCGGCGAAAAGGTCCGCTGCATGCTCTCGCGCATGATGCTCTCCGGCTCTAATATCCTGATGCTCGACCAGCCCACCAACCACCTTGACCTGGAATCTATCACCGCTGTGAATAACGGTCTGATTGACTTTAAAGGCGTCATTCTGTTTTCGTCTCACGACCATCAGTTTATTCAGACTGTGGCTAATCGCATTATCCAGATTACCGAAGAGGGCTGCATCGACCGCATGTGCACCTACGATGAATTTCTCGAAATGCAGGGTCTTTCTTTTAAATAAAAAACTATTCAGAGCGGCTTCCACCATTACCGGTGGGGGCCGCTTTTGTTCACCTTGAGTTTCGATAAAAGTAAATATCAGTCAAGTTTAGTCTGAGCAGCACCATAAATAATTTGTTGCAATAAATCGCCGCAAAGGGAGCATAATCTTCCTGATATGTTTTTAGTTTCAGAAAATATTACTCAATGCCCTCTCGACCGCGCACCGGATTTTTTCTATGTTTTTATTAAAATCGTCCTGAATCAAAAATCGCATTTTTTGCCTTTAGTTAAAGCCACCTCAAATTTCTCTGAAGGAATAATTTCCGCGCCGCTTGACTTTGATAATCCGAGCTGGTAAAATAAAATCATCACTTAGAACATTTGTTCTTTATGGAGCGTGTCTATTTTGGATCTTTTTGATAAGCTGCGCATTCTTTCGGACGCGGCAAAATATGATGCCGCTTGCACCAGTAGCGGCGTAGACCGTGACGGTAAAGGCGGACAGCTTGGCAACGCCGCAGCCTGTGGCATCTGCCACAGCTTTTCAGCCGATGGTCGTTGCGTTTCGCTTTTAAAGGTGCTCATGAGCAACGCTTGCATCTATAATTGTGCCTACTGCCTTAACCGCGTTTCAAACGACGTACCACGCGCCACTTTTGCTCCACGTGAGCTTGCTGATTTAACTATCCATTTTTATCGTCGTAATTATATTGAGGGGCTGTTTCTAAGCTCGGGCGTTGTCAAAAGCCCCGACTACACCTGTGAAAAAATGATTGAAACGTTACGCATTTTGCGTGAGGAATATGGTTTTCGAGGCTATATTCACGCTAAGGCCATACCGGGTGCTGACGACCTATTGCTAAATCGGCTTGGCAGGCTGTCCGACAGAATGAGCGTTAACATCGAGCTGCCCTCACAGCAGAGCCTGGACAAGCTCGCACCCGATAAAAGCAAGTCCGCCATTTTGCGCCCAATGGGGCTGTTACGTGATGGCATTAAAGAAAACTGCACCGATCTTATACGCTACCGCCACGCCGAGCCGTTTGCCCCCGCTGGACAAAGCACCCAAATGATTGTCGGCGCCACACCCGAAAGCGATTATCAGATTTTGCAGCTCACCGCTGCACTCTACCAAAAATTTAGCCTCAAGCGGGTATTCTTTTCGGCCTATATCCCTGTCTCCGATAATCCACTGCTGCCGGCGCGCACTATCAGCCCGCCGTTGCTGCGCGAGCATCGACTCTATCAGGCCGACTGGCTTCTGCGGTTTTACGGTTTTTCGGCTAACGAGATTCTGGATGAAAAGCATCCCATTCTCAATCCACTCATCGACCCCAAATGCAACTGGGCGATTAACAATATGGCGCTGTTTCCGGTTGAGGTCAACACCGCCCCGCGCGAGTTATTGCTCAGGGTACCAGGTATCGGCGTCAACAGCACGATGCGTATTTTGCGTGCCAGGCGCGAAACAAAATTGGATTTTTCCGGACTGCGCCGCATCGGCGTAGTGTTAAAGCGCGCGCAATATTTCATCACCTGTCAGGGCAAAACTGCTCAGGGGGTACGCATTACGCCAGATAATGCCCTCAACGCCTTGATTTCTGACAGCCAAAAGCAACGGTTGCCTTCCCAGAATTATGAGCAGCTCAGCCTTTTTTCCGACCAGATCACCAGAGAGGATGTCGTGAAGTGTATCAGCGGTCAGATATAATCTATCTTTATGACGGCAGTTTTGAGGGCTTTTTAAGCTGTGTGTTTGAAAGCTTTTTGTGTAAACAGCGTCCGTATGATATTGTGTCAGAAGATTCCAGTGAGCCTTCTTTGATGGCACAGCAATGGATTGAAACCGATATGCAGCGTGCCCAGCGGGTCAGAAACGGTATCGGCAAAAAAATCTCCGAAGAGGCGCTCTACCTTGTAACAAATGGGTTTTGCACCTGCCACCCGCAGCGAGAACTGCTGCTATTGGATTTTATTCACCTTGGCTTTGAGCGCGGGAAAAAGGTTTGTGAGTTGATCACCGATCCCACTGTGCATGCGCTGCAAAAGGCCGTGCTGTTTTTAAAGCGCGAAAGTCACCTCTATCTGGAGTTTGTTCGATTTTCGGAGTATGACAAGGGTCTTGTTTCGGTGATTGAACCCAAAAATAGGGTGTTGCCCACCATTGCGCCACACTTTTGCGATCGCTTACACAATGAGCTATTTATCATCTATGACAAAACCCACCGCAGCGTACTGATTCACAAGCCGCCAAAGTGGGCTATTGTGGATCTTGAGGATTTCATCGAGCCACAGGCGGATGAGACTGAGCAGTTTTACCGCGAGCTGTGGGGCACTTATTTTGACGCCATCGCCATCCGCGAACGCATCAATCCCCGCTGCCAAATGACCCATATGCCTAAGCGATACTGGAAGCACATGACCGAGATGCAAAGGCGGCCTGCTGCCAAAACCGCCGCATCGGCGCGGACAGAATCTACCGTTAATCCTGTTCCGCTTCCTGAGCGAATGCTTTCGGAATAATAGACCACTGTTACAAAAACCTAGAACGAACGTCACCCATCATCCTGTCACGGGGCGTACCTTTGCGCCCCGTGAACTTTTGCGCTTAATCGTATTTGGATATAAATTAGTTACAGATTTATTGTAAACTTTATTTTTTAATAGGTTGACAATTTAACTTTTCCTGTATATACTAAGCCTATATTATTCCACAAGCGCATACTATGCCGTGGCATAATTGTCCAATAAAGACAGCCCCCATTAAGTGGCACACTTTTGGACATCTAGCACTTATAATAGGAGATGTGAAAATGAGTACAAAAAAGCTGTCGGTTCGCGACCTGTGTTTCATCGGTATTTTTACCGCCGTTATTGTTGTCTTGGCGCAAATTAGCATTCCAATGCCATACGGTGTGCCCATGACGCTGCAAACATTTGCAATACCGCTCGCCGGAATTGTTCTTGGTGCTAGAAAAGGGGCGTTGTCTACCTTAACCTACATACTGCTCGGTGCATTCGGCGTACCTGTATTTGCAGGATTTACGGGTGGCCTTGGCATCGTTTTCGGCCCCACAGGTGGTTTTATTCTCTCGTTCCCCCTCATGGCACTGGCCGCAGGAATTGGGTCGGAATGCAATAATAACACCGGGTTGGTTTGCGGGCTTATTGCGGGTGCGGTCATTAACTACATTTGTGGCATGTTGATGTTCAGCTTGGTCACCTCTCGTAGCTTAACCACTGCTTTCGTCGCTTGCGTTCTGCCTTTTATCCCCACCTCCATTATTAAAATGGTACTGGCTGCGATTTTAGGCGTAAAAGTTAAGCATGTTTTAGAAAAAGAGATGATGCCGGCATGAGACTGCGCCCACATCATTTACTGTGTACACAAGGCTATAGCGGTAAAGGTTACAGCAGCGATTTTGTCTTAAATATGACTGTCATTACCAACCATTTGCGTAAAGAAGCGAATGCCATGGTTGACATTGTTTTCTCCACAGATGATATCTGCGAAAAGTGCCCAAACATGATAAGTACCGATTTATGCAAGGATCAATACAAGGTAAAGCGCTTTGATAGAAAAATGATCGACTACTTTGGTCTTGAGGAAAAAAGCTATATCTATCAAGAGATTGTTAGGGAAATTGACGCGAAAATGACCGAAGCCATAATGGACGATATTTGCGCTACTTGTAGCTGGTACCCCGTGAGCGCTTGCAAACGCAATATTGTTGGCAGTGCAAAACCGAAGGAATGAAAAGCAAGGCCACGCTTAAAAAGCGTGGCCTTAACTTCATTTTTTTAAAGCTGGCTGCCATAAACGGCGTTTGTGCCAAGCAAACGTTCAATTTCCAGCAGGCGGTTATATTTTGCCACCCGCTCGCTGCGGCAGGGTGCGCCGGTTTTGATCTGACCAGCGTTCACCGCCACCGCCAGATCGGCGATAAACGCATCCTCAGTCTCGCCGGAGCGGTGCGAAATCACAGTGGCATAGCCACAAGACTGCGCCAGCGAAATGGTGTGCAGCGTCTCGGATAAGGTGCCGATTTGGTTGGGTTTTATGAGGATGGCATTAGCTGTACCAGTCTGGATGCCCTTCTCCAACCGCATGGGGTTCGTGACAAAAAGATCGTCGCCAACCAGCTGAACCCTGTCGCCTATCCGCTTCGTAATCTGTTGCCAACCCTCCCAGTCGTCTTCGCCAAGACAATCCTCAAGTGATAGGATAGGGTAGCTGTTGCAAAGCTTCTCCCAATAGTCACACAGTGCCTCGGTCGTATAGGGGGTACCGCGCTTGAGTGCAACATAGCCGCCCTCGGGGGATACCCATTCGCTAGCTGCGGCGTCAATCGCCAGCTTGACCTGATCGGTATTGAGTCCCGTCTTCTCAATCGCAGCCATAATGAACTCCAACGCCTGCTCGTCGCCCGAAAGGTTCGGCGCAAATCCGCCCTCGTCACCAACGCCTGAGCCTAAGCCCTTGCTCTTGAGCAGCGAGCCCAGCGCGTGATGAATTTCGCTCCCCCACTGCAATGCCTCAGAAAAGCTAGACGCGCCAACCGGCATAATCATAAACTCCTGAATGGCCATGTTGTTGTCCGCGTGGCGGCCGCCATTTAAAATATTCATCATTGGCACCGGCAAAATGCGTGCAAACTTACCGCCCAAGAATTCAAATAGTTCTATGCGGTGCTGTGCAGCCGCTGCTCGGGCACAGGCCAGCGAAACACCCAGCATGGCGTTTGCCCCCAGATGGGACTTGTTCTCGGTCTTGTCCAGACGCATCATAACGCCGTCAATTTCGGAAACATTACCGGCGCTGAGGCCGCAGATGGCGGGGGCAATCTCTTGTTCAACCAAAGCTACTGCCTTGAGCACGCCCTTCCCGCCATAGCGCGCGCCACCGTCACGCAACTCGTGTGCTTCAAAGCTGCCGGTCGAAGCGCCGGACGGTACACTGGCCTCTCCCGACATGTCACCTTCAAGTGTCACCCGCACCTTAACCGTTGGGTTGCCTCTTGAATCTAATATTTCCATCCCATGCACTGAGCTGATCTTTTCGCTAAATGGTTCCATAAAAATTCTGCCTCCCTTTACTGTATGATGACCCACACTACCAGGCATTAGACGACACCTGCCAAAAATGCGTCTGCCTTTAATCGGGCAAACGCATTTGGCGTGGGCTGTCATGCTATATGCTGTTTTAAGTATAGAATCGCTTGGCGGTATCCGTCAAGCCCCAAACCGACAAAAGATTTAACGCAGGCCATTTTAGCATAGGAGTGGTGCCGGAATTCCTCACGTCCGTAGACATTTGAAATATGTACCTCGACAGCAGGAATGCCGACCGCTTTTAGCGCATCGAGTATCGCCACACTCGTGTGAGTATAAGCGGCGGGGTTAATCACGATGGCATCTTTTGCACCATATGCTTCCTGAATTTTATCGACGATTGCCCCTTCATGGTTGGACTGAAAACATTCAGCCTCGATATCATTTTCCGCACAGGTATTCTGGATTATTTCTAGAAGGCTCTCATAGCTTGTGCTACCGTAGATGTCTTTTTCCCGAATGCCGAGCATGTTGATATTGGGTCCATTAATGACTAAGAGCTTCATAAAATCCCTCCATAATTCTTTCTTTTGCCTGTTCTATTCCTTGCTTGTTTTCCACTGTAAAATCGCTACTTTTTTTATAAATTGGCGTGCGTTGCTTTTTCATTGCACGCAAAGCATCAATACCCTTTGAGAGCGGTCGTCCGTCGGTGGGCAACAGCTCCAGCGGGCGATCAAGGCATGCGATCAGGCCGTTTTGCTGCAAGGCTGCGACATTCTGTTCCCTGAGTATCGCGCCGCCCCCTGTTGAAATAACCAACCCGGTGCGTCTTCCCACCTCGGCAACCGTCTCAGACTCTATCTCACGAAAACGTGCTTCGCCGTATTTTGCAAAAATCTCGGGGATACTCCTACCAGCCTTTTGCACAATAATATCGTCAATCTCAACAACCTCACGCCCCATACTCTCGGCACAGGCAGCCGCCAGCGTCGACTTACCCGAACCGGGCATTCCCACCAGCACCAAATTAGTCAGTTCCTTGCGCAGCTTCTGCTCGATGACACCGATCTGCCTGTCGGAGATTGGCATTCTGCCAAAGCGCTCGGCGGCGTATTTGGCTTGTGCTACCAGCATTGAAAGCCCGCCCCCGCAAGGGATGCCCAACCGTTTAGCCTCAAGCAACAGCGCCGTTGAAAGCGGATTATAGATCACATCCAGTACACCACCAAGCTTGGGAAAACGCGTCAATTCAATCAGCCTCACACCATTATTCGGAAACATGCCCACCGGCGTGGTGTTCACGATAATCTCTGCGTCGGCTTGCCCATAGACGTTTTGATAATTGACGGCACCGTTTCTTGATACCACAATGATCTCCCGCGCACCCTCGTGACGGATGGCCGTACGCGCGGTGAGGCTGGTGCCGCCGTTACCGAGTATAAGCACCTTTTTGTTCTTGAATGAAATCCCCACTTTGCGAGCGAGATATAAAAAGCCCGCGTAGTCGGTATTATCGCCCAGCAGTCGTCCATCGGACTGCATCATCAGCGTATTGACGCTACCTATCTCTCTGGCTGCGTCGGTGAGCAGGTCGCAGTGCGGAATGACCGTCCTTTTATAGGGAATAGTCACGTTGAGTCCGGCAAATTGTCGCGCAGACAAAAATGCTTCAATTTTGTCGCGTGGTATGCTCATCAACTCATAGTCATAGCCGCAAAGCGCGTGGTGTATATGTTTTGAGTAGCTGTGCCCCAGCGTTTCTCCTATGAGGCCATAGCGTTCGGTATTTGCCATCAAAATCGCCATCCTGTCCTATGCGTCAATATAGTTGCCCAGAAACACAAAAGTTCCCGGATTGTTTTGCAGCTCACAAAGTAGTTTTAAAACCGCCTCGGAACAGACCGAAGCCTCAAGGTCGAAATAAAACATGAACTCAAAGTCCTTGCCCGGGATCGGGCGGCTTTCAAGCTTTGTAAGGTTGATGCCCATCATCGAAAAGCGTGACAGCATGCCAGAAAGAGAGCCCGCGCAATGCGGAAGCGTCATCATCAGCGATATCTTAGATGCACCCGGATAGATTTCCAGTTCGCGCGAGATGCAGATAAAGCGGGTGAAGTTGTTGTCGCTGTTCTGAATATTTTCAGAGAGGACCCCAAGCCCGTAAAGCTCGGCACACTGACGTGATGAAATAGCCGCAACGTCGTCCCTATTCGATTCAGCCACCATCTTGGCCGCCATCGCGGTGTTGGCGCAGACCGTAACCTTGATCTCGGGATGCGCCTTTAAGAACTCGCCGCACTGACCGATGGCCTGTTCGTGCGAAAAAACCTCGCGAATATCTTTTAGTGCCGCGCCCTTTCTGGCCAGTAACGTGTGCGCGATGCGCAGACGGGTCCCACGGACAATGCTGAAATGGTGCTTTTTCATTAAATCATAAACCGAACCGACCGAACCGAATGAGCTGTTCTCTATCGGTAGAATACCGTAGCGGCACAGCCCCTGCTCCACCGCCTGAAATACGCCATCAAAGTTCTGAACATAGACAATTTCAGCGTGGGGAAATAGTTTGTCACAGGCTTGCTGTGAATAGGCGCCCTCCACGCCCTGACAGGCTACCACCGCCCGCCTTGGGAAAAGCTGCGGCGTGTTTTTCATAGCATCTTTAATGTGGCCAGCAAGACTGTTTTCGTTTATCATCAGGCTGCTTTGGTAAGAGCGGCTCAGCTCAAACAGTGTGCGAAACAGGACTTGGGTATAATCTTCAAACGGTTCGCCTGCTTCGAGCGCCATACGATTTAAAATTGTGCGTTCACGCTCTTTGTCTAGCACAGGTAGACCATTTTCGGCTTTATATCGGGCAATATCCATCGAAACGTCCATTCGCTCAACAAACAGTTTGACCATCTGGTGGTTAATGTCATCGATCTTCATTCTCAGCGTATTTATATCCATTGGTTCCTTCCCTTCTCTTCAATCAGCAGGTCTAGTAACACCAGCGCCACCGCCGCTTCTACACATGGAACAGCACGCAGCACCACACAGGGGTCATGCCTACCCGTGATGGCAAGCTGGGCATTTTCCTGTGCCGAAAAGCTAACTGTTTTCTGTAGTTTTGCAATCGACGGCGTCGGTTTAAATGCCGCTCGTAATGTAATTGGCATGCCGGTTGATATGCCGCCCAAAATGCCACCGTGGTTGTTAGTTTGAGTCATAACACCACCATCCTTCATGACAAATGGGTCGTTGTGTTCACTGCCCCGCATCGCTGCGGCGGCAAAGCCTGCGCCGAAGTCAATGCCCTTGACGGCGGGAATGCCGAAAATGGCGGCAGCCAGACGGTTTTCAAGGCCCTCGTACAGCGGTTCGCCCAGCCCTGCCGGAATTCCAACGACGGCGCACTCAATGATGCCGCCCACTGAGTCACCCTCGGCTCTTGCCGCGTCGATCTGTGCCTGCATTCTCAACCCCGCCTCATCTGAAATAACAGGGAATGCCTTTTGCGAGAGCATCATAAGCTCCAAGGTTGAAACGGTAACCGGATCGAATGGGGTATCAGCTTCACCGGCGATGGTAGCGATATGCGCACCAACTGTGATGCCTTTTTGCGCCAAAAGCTGTATTGCCACCGCGCCCGCAAAACAGAGCGGCGCTGTGAGCCTGCCGGAAAACTGCCCCCCACCCCGGATGTCGTTTGCGCCTTTATATTTGACAGCGGCGGGGTAATCAGCATGCATCGGGCGTGGCAGATCGCGTAGCTTATCGTAATCCTTGCTTCTTGCATCGCTGTTTTGGATCATGGCAGATAGCGGTGCGCCACAGGTGACGCCGTCAACCAGTCCAGAAAGTATCTGGGGAATATCCGCCTCGCTACGAGCAGTAGAAAATCGATTCGCGCCGGGGGCCCGGCGCCCCATAAATCGATGGACGGCCTCCATGTCCAACCGCACTCCTGCGGGCAGACCATCGAGCACCACACCGATCACCTCGCTGTGCGACTGGCCAAATATTGTGACCTTTAAGAGCTTTCCAAAACTAGATGACATCGACTTTCCCTCCCAGTCGTTTAAAGTCCTCAAAGAATCTCGGGTATGATTTTTCCACCGCGGTAGCATCTTGGATGATAACATCCCCGGTGCAAATGGCGGAGGCGATGCTCATTGCCATCGCAATTCGGTGATCGTTAAAGCTGTTGACTAGGCCTCCCCGAAGTCCACCTGTGCCCTTTATAATCAGTCCGTCCGGCAGCTCTAACACCTTGCCACCAAGCGCATTGAGCGATTTGGCGATCGTCTGTAGCCGGTCACTTTCTTTGATTCTCAGCCGTGCCGCGTTGGTGATTTTGGTAGTGCCGACCGCCGCACAGGCCACCACAGACAAAATCGGCACAAGATCGGGTATTTCAGTAGCGTCGATGTTGATACCACTTAAAGCTTGTGGCGAGACAACGGCATGGCTTCCGTCGGTCTCAGCCTGAGCGCCAAAGCGCCGCAGCAGTGGTACGATTTTGCTGTCGCCCTGCACGGTATCGGCGTCCAGCGTTGTCACGGTGATAGGTGCACACATGGCCCCCGCCGCCAGCCAGAACGCTGCGTTGGACCAGTCGCCCTCTGCGGCGATTCGGCCCGGTGAGCAATAACGCTGCCCACCCTTGATATGGTAACCGCCACCATTTGGCAGCGGGGTAATGTCGATGTTAAAACGCGCGAGTGTACGCAGCGTCATTGAAACGTAACCCGCTGACTCCAGCGGTGTAGTCAGAAGGATATTGCTGTCGCCCGCCAGCAGCGGCAGCGCGAACAGCAGTCCTGTAATATACTGAGAGCTGATGTTGCCTGGCAGGGTAAATTCCCCCGCCGTCAAAGTACCTTTCATGGTAAAAGGAAGGTGTGCGGCATCAAAGGAGCAGTCGTGGAATTCCATTTCCTCGCGCAGCGGAGAGAGGGGACGCTGCGGCAGCCTACCCGCGCCTTCAACCCGTGTGGTTTGGCACAGTGCCGCCGCAACCGGCAATAAAAACCGTAGGGTCGAACCGCTCTCACAACAATCCAACACCGCCTGCTTTGGCTTTTGTGCGATGGGCATTACCCGCCACACCCCCTCTTGAATCTGGGAAAAGCCAGTACCAAGTGCAGAAAGACAACCCATGGTCGCTTCTATATCGCGATTCAACTCGCTGATAACCACCTCAGTGGGGGTATCGCACAACGCCGCACAAATCAGGCACCGGTGCGCATCAGATTTTGAAGCAATAGCCCGCAATGTGCCGCGCAGAGGTGAGGGCGTAATCCTAATATCCATAAAAGAACTCCTTTTGGCTGTGCTATCAAAGTCAGCGCATCCGTTTTTATAGTCCCTGTTTAATCCACTCTCTCAGCGCGTCTATCGCAATATCCTGCACAGTGCAATCTCCCACCATTGTGGGAAGAATGAGTGCCAGCCGATCACCGTGGCGCTTTTTATCGCCCAGTGCAGCCTCGGCCAGCGCTTCGACGTTATATTCGCAGACCATCGGCAGCCCGCAGGCGGTCAGGGTGTTGAGCAGTGTTTCCAGCGTTTTGAGGGATGTTATCCCCTTTTTGACACAGGCACGCGTGATAATAACCATACCGATGGCGACCGCCTGGCCGTGCGTGATAGAAAAATTTGAACAGCGCTCGATGGCATGCCCCACGGTATGACCAAAATTGAGCTTTCTTCGTTGTCCGATATCTCGTTCGTCCTGCGCAACAACATCGGCTTTAATAGCAACGCATCGAGTGATAATCTCAGGCAGTCGGATTGAAACATCGTCTCCCAACAGCGGCAGCAATGTCTTGTCGAATGCCATACCGTATTTGACCGCCTCGCCCATGCCGTCGAGAAAATATTGCTGAGGTAGCATTTTAAGCGATTCACAATCGCAAATGACCAGTTCGGGCTGCCAGAATGCACCCGCTAAATTCTTGCCCGCCGCGAGATCGACAGCGGTTTTGCCCCCGACTGAGGAATCGATAGCGGCGAGAAAGGTCGTTGGTATCTGTACAAAACGAACGCCCCTCAGATACACTGCCGCGGCAAAGCCTGCCAAATCGCCAGTGACACCACCGCCCAGTGCTACAATCAAGTCGGTTCGGGTAATTTGGTTTTCAGCCAATTGTTCCAACACAGCGGAGAGCGTCGACAGACTTTTTGACGTTTCTCCATGTGAAAAAACAATGCGACAAACCTGAAATCCGGCCTTTTTCAGTGACATTTCAACGGTGTCACCAAACAAAACGTCAACCGTGTCGTCGGCAATAACAGCGGCGATACAGGGCTTTATCCTTTTAGCAATGAGTTGACCGCTCTGCGCCAACAGCCCGTTTCCCACCAAAACCTCATAGGGATGACTGGTCTTCACCGATACACTTTTCATGGCTTCACAGCACCTTTCCGTCCGCCTGCGCCTTTTGCTCGCGTCCTGCACGCAGCATGGTGTGCAGTCTATCTTTATTTCTGGCCTTTATTACAACACTAAACTCCTGAAGTCGCTCAACCAAAGCATCGAGCTGTTCAGCCAGCGGCTCGTAATTATCTAACATCAATTCCGTCCACATATCCTCGTTTAGGGTCGCTACACGGGTCATATCGCGGTAGCTACCCGCTGAAAAGCCCTTGTGCCCCAGCGCACAGGGGGACTGTACATACGCACTTGAAACAACATGTGCCAGCTGCGAGGTGTAAGCAATCATTCGATCGTGCTCAGCGGGGTCGGTAATCACCGTTTTAGTAAAGCCCAGTGTCTGCATAAATTTCTTCAGACGGTCCACCTCGGCAATTGGCACCCCCTTCAGCGGTGTCAGTACTATTGAAGCGTTTTCAAACATGTTGCAGCGCGAATGATCAAAACCACTGTGCTCAACACCCGCCATCGGGTGTCCGCCGATATAGCAAAAGCCATACTCTTGCGCAATGGCGTGGCATCCGCTGCACACCGCCTGCTTAACGCCGCAGGTGTCGGTCACGATGGCGGTTTTGGCAATATGCCCGGCATTGGCCGCCAGCCAGTCAATTGCCGCCTGCGGATAAAGGGCAATAATCACCATCTCGCAGGAAGAGAGCTTTTCGTCATCGAGGATGTCATCAATTGCCCCCACCAGCCGTGCCTGATACAACGCCTGCATGTTGGCGTCCGCGCCAAATACCGTATGCTCAGTTTTGTGTTTGATCGTCCGGGCAAATGAGCCGCCTATCAGGCCCATGCCTACCACTGCAATATTCATGTCATATCTCCTTAAAACGGTTTACGCAATTTTAAAACTATTGGGTAAGATTTTGGCGACACATTTCGCCACGTCTTCGAACGCCTCAGGTGTCAGTGACTGTGGGCCGTCGCATTTGGCGTGTGCCGGGTCGTTGTGCACCTCAATAATCAACCCGTCTGCGCCGCAGGCCGCCGACGCCATTGCCATCGGCTTGACTAGGCTGGCAATGCCACAGGCGTGACTCGGGTCGACAATCACCGGTAGGTGAGTCATGCTTTTAAGCATCGGAATCGCTGAAAGATCAAGTGTATTGCGCGTAGCCGTCTCAAAGGTGCGGATGCCACGCTCACAAAGGATTACCCGCTCGTTGCCGCCCGCCAGGATATATTCTGCGCTCATCAACAGCTCCTGAAGAGTGTTTGAAAGCCCGCGCTTCAACAAAATCGGCCGGTCGGTTTTGCCCAGCTCTTTAAGCAGTTCAAAGTTCTGCATATTCCGCGCACCCACCTGTATGATATCAACCTCTTCAAACAATGACAGTTGAGAAATATCCATCAACTCGGATACAATGGGCAGACCGGTCGCCTTTTTGGCTTCAATCAGGAGTTTGATGCCTTCTGCCCGCATGCCCTGAAAGGCATAGGGGGAGGTTCTCGGCTTGAAAGCACCGCCGCGCAACAGTTTTGCGCCGGAAGCCTTGACTGCTTTAGCAACTTCGATAATCTGAGTCTCCGACTCCACCGAACAGGGGCCCGCGGCAATCGGGCAGCTACCGTCGCCGAACACCGCTTCTCCGACGGTGATGATGGTGTTGTCAGGGTGGAACTTGCGATTGGCGTTTTTATACGGCTCCTGAATGCGTTTGACCGAGGCCACAATATCCAGCGCCTGAATCAGGTCGATATCAACGTCTGAGGTATCTCCCACCAGACCGAGAACGATATAGCTGTTACCCTCGCTAAGGTGTATCTGTAAATTCAAGCTCTTGAGCCATGCGATCAAATTCTCCAGCTGCTTGGGGTCGGGATTCTGCTTTAAAACCACTACCATTTGTGTTCCCTCCGAATCATTTTAATCACGCATTGTGACTTTTTGGTATTTTTTAGAAACAAAAAGGGCTTCGCAGTATTTCACTGCGAAGCCCACACTCGACAAATTTCACACCGTTTTAATCTAAAACCGGCTGAACACCTTGTGGAATTCTGTTTGCAGCAAAATACGAATAAGCCTTGCCAAAAAAGTAAAAGGCAAAGCTAAAGTAATAATAAAAGTATTTTACTGTAGACAGGTTTTGTTTCATGGTGTTACGCTCCTATGAAGGAATTGTAAATATGATAACACAGATCGCATCCAAGATAAAAGAGAAAAATGCAACAATGTTAAAGCTGAATCAACGCTGTTTCTTATAGGTTTTAACTATTTTCAATGTCAATTAGCGTTTCTGGTGGCACCTCTTCTTCCGTTTCAGGCGATGAATCGGTGGCGGTTGGCGACGGCTCACTTGTCTCTACTGGCGCCTCGGCAGCGTCATCATAAATGACGTCAGTGACAATTTCGGCGTCATTCTTATTTTGAGTGGGCATCAGTTTTTTGGCAACCAGTGCAGCGGCAGCCGCCACAGCGGCCAATAGTAATAATTTTTTCATGCAAAGCATCTCCTTTCGTTTTCGGGCAAACGGCAAGATTGTTGCCCTTTAGTATCCCGCAGTTATTGTATTATAATTATTATAACCTGACGGTGTGAATATTTTTAAACTGAGCTATAAACTTTTTGGAATGTAAACCAAGCGACATATATCGGTTTAATACCATTCGCCGAACTCAAAACACCTAATAACAACAGTCCCTGTTATTCTCTGGCTGGTAGCCGCTTGACACAAAAGCCCACCGATCTTAAAATTAAAGCATAAAACAAAAGGGAGCGACGGTAAATGGCACAGATAAAAGGCAGGTTTGCCCCAAGCCCCAGCGGCAGAATGCATCTTGGCAATGTTTTTTGTGCATTGCTAGCATGGCTGTCGGTCAGAAGTCAAAATGGAAGCCTGCTGCTACGCATAGAGGATCTTGATCCCGCACGCTGCCGCATTTCCTACGCTGAACAGCTCGAAGATGACCTGCGTTGGTTGGGGCTACCATGGGACGAGGGTGGTCTTCATGCGGCAGGCCCGCACGCGCCCTACTGCCAAAGCCAGCGCAGTGCGATTTATGAACGGGTGCTCACCCAATTGGCCGAGCAGGAACAGCTCTACCCCTGTTTTTGTAGCCGTGATGAACTTCACGCGGCTTCAGCCCCACATCGCTCCGACGGGCGTCTGTTATATAGCGGGTGCTGCCGCAGCCTGACCAAAACCCAGCAAGCGGTGCTTTTAGAAAACCGCCGCCCCGCTTTGCGCATTGTGGCACCGGACGAAGTCTTTTCTTTTACGGACAAAAATGGTTGTTTGTTTTCAGAAAATTTGCACGGAGACTGCGGAGACTTTATCATCCGACGCTCTGACGGTGTTTTTGCCTATCAGCTGGCTGTTGTCATAGACGACGCTTTGATGGGGGTCACCGAGGTTGTGCGTGGACGTGATCTTCTTGATTCTACCCCACGTCAGCTGTTTTTATACCGTGCGCTTGGGTTTGAGCCACCTGAGTTTGGTCATCTGCCGCTGTTGCTGTCCCCCGATGGCAGACGCCTTTCAAAGCGCGACCGCGATATGGATATGGGGGTCCTGCGACAGCGCTTTACGGCACCGGTACTTTTGGGTCGTCTCGCTTTTCTCGTCGGGCTGATTGACCGCCCGGAACCGGCCACAGCACAGGAACTGGTTGCGCACTTTTCATGGAAATCGATGCCAAATAAAGACATAACCGTTTCCCCTTCTCTTTTTCCACCGGAGTATTCGCCTTGAATCTGCAGTTACGGATGGATAGGCAGTCTGGCGAGTTGTAATCAAGGCATTTCTGCTATAAGCCGAAATCTTCGCTGCTTTTTTGTTCAAAATATGCTATTATATTGACACAAGGAATATTTAAAACAGGGAGATGTTTTGTTGATGAAGACCGGACTGGTTTTAGAAGGCGGCGGCATGCGTGGCATGTACACCATCGGTGTGCTCGACCGCTTTTTGAACGCCGATATCTCTTTTGATTATGTCATCGGTGTTTCGGCGGGCGCCTGCAACGGTGTTTCTTACGTTGCGCAGCAAAAGGGCCGAAACTACCGCATTAATACCCGCCATATTCTGGATAAGCGCTACATAAGCTTTTCAAACCTAGTACACGAACGCTCACTTTTCGGCATGAACTTTCTGTTCAAGACGGTGCCCGATGAGCTGGATCCCTTTGATTATGAGGCTTTCTTAGCGAGCCCCACCGAGTTTGTCGTTGGGGTAACCGACGTCAATCTCGGTCGCCCGGATTATTTCACCAAGGAAGCACTTGACCACGATTCCACCGCCCTGTGCGCCTCATCGTCTATTCCCTGCTTTTCACCAATGGTGTCATTTCGCGGTAAACAGTATCTCGACGGTGGTACCTCCGACCCCATCCCGTTTAAAAAAGCGTTGGCCGACGGCTGCGATCGGTTGGTCGTGGTACTGACTCGAGATCGTGCCTACCGCAAGCAGCCTGAAAAACTGCGCTCGCTCTACAAAGTGATGTACCGCAATTATCCCGCACTCATTGAGCTGATGGATCGCCGCTATCTCATCTATAATCGCACACTAGAGGATTTGCGCGCACTCGAAGCCGAGGGGGATGCCCTCATCATCGCCCCTGAAAATCCGCTTGAAATCGGGCGATTTGAAAAGGACCCCCATCGGTTGAGCGCTGCTGCGCAGTTAGGTTATCACGACGCCATCGCTGCGGAAAAGAAAATCAAGGCGTTTTTGTCCGGCGAGACGTTTTGATTTTATCCGAAATATAATTCGTAAGCGCTTGCTCCCATCCAGTGGGCGAGCGCTTTTCTTTTGACCTGTTTTGCACAAAACGATAAAGCAGTGCCAGTTCAGACCTTCCCATCAGCTCAAAAACGGCGATGCTTTCATCTTCCCAGAAGCAAACGTCTAAAACCTCGGTCATATCGCGCAAGCTACGTACCGTGGATGTGACCAGTGCCGCTTTCTCACCGGCACAGCGGCAGTCATTTAGCTCCTCAATAAGCGACCGCAGCGCGTCATCATGTGCTACTTCGCCTTCAGTATACTGAAACTCCTCCTGCGCTAGTAACGCGTTCAGGCGCGCTTCCTCTTCTTTGCGCCGCAATGGCACCGCCCGCCCCTCGACCATGAGCGCTCTGAGATAGGTGTTGACATAATCGATGCCCTGCAAATCTTCCGAGATGGGTGTGTCTAAAATATAATCAATGGCGCAGGGGATATCATGCGCGAAAAACCACAGGTCATAGCGCTTAAAAAACTGTCCAATACCCGATAGTGTCTCTTGCAGCGCAGGATCATCAATATCCGACAGTAGCGACTTTGCGTGCTTGAAAAGCTTTTGCCCCATCTTGACACGCCGCTCGGCCTCGGCCTGACCGATCAGCAACAGCGCAGGTAGCGACGTATCCGCCGGCAGCGCAGCTAGATTGAACCCTTGCGCTTCGCACCCCAATGCCAGCGTATAGCGAATGGATTCAAGCAGTGTCTGCGCCATTTCCACCGTTACTGAGCTGCTCTCTCCCATGGTATACCGCTCAGTACGCATAGCTAACAGTTTAAGCAGTGCTGCATTAAAATCTCCGCCTGTTTGTACAGCATTACGCGCTGGTAACTCTTCAGGCACAAAAAGCTGCATCAGCCCCTCGTTTTCGTGCATGGAATTCGCTCCTCCCTTTCGGCTGATCAATACTCCTCGTCCCAATCATCTTCATCGATGCCCTCATCATCCTCCTCATATGAGCCAATGATGCCGTTCTTGGCATATCGGGCATTGCGACAAAGTGCCTCTAGGGAGGTGTCACCCAGATAATCGAGCGAACCCTGACAGGGTCCATCAAAATTACTGCGCATAAATTCAATCAGCTCATCGTCAGAGAACGTATCGAGCGACTCATTTTTATAAAAATAAAATAACTCCTGCAACGTCGCAATACTCTCCTCATAATTCTCCTGCGTGATATAAACCGAATCGCAAAACGCCTCAACCAGTTTTGAGAGAACACCGACCCCAAATTCGATTCTCCCTGTGCTTTGCAACACCTCAAAACGCTGCGCGACAAGGTTGGTGATTTGTGTCTCAGAAAGCGACAAGCCGTATCGCCCTGCGAGATGGTTACTATCCCTTAATTCTGCCATCGCCTGAGACTTCTGCATCGTCACCAGTGAAAGTGCATGCTGGTTATCCATAGTTATGCGCACCCTTTCTTTGTAGCATGAACTTAGTTTTCTGCTGACTCTATCATATGCACCGTTACAGTCAATTACAAGTCTTGAAATTTGGTTCAAATTGTGGTATGATAACGTTAGAAAATTAATGATGCACCGGCTTTTAAAGCCGGTGCATTGTTGTTTTTAGCGCTATTGTAAACCTTTCGATAAATAAGGTTGACATATTTCCATTTTTATCGTATACTGCAATTCAGAAATATGCTTGTAAAGGATGATCCCCATGACTGAAAATAAGATTACGACGCGTGAATTGACCTTTATGGGGCTGATGACCGCCATTATGTGTGCGCTTGGCCCGCTCTCCATTCCACTACCGGGGCTAGTACCCATCTCGCTGGGTACGCTGGTCATCTATTTTTATCCCTATCTGCTCGGCACCCGCAGAGCCGCGCTGTGCTGCCTGATCTACATTTTGCTGGGCACAGTCGGGCTACCCGTTTTTTCAGGTTATTCAGGCGGCCTACCAAAGCTTCTGGGGCCGACCGGTGGCTATATGCTGGGTTATTTTTTCATCATTCTGTTTGAGGGTTTGGCAATCAAGCGTTTTCCAAACAACCGCCTGATTCATGCATCAGGCATCATCCTTGGCACCGTCTGCTGCTATCTTATAGGTACACTCTGGCTTAGCCACCTACTGGGTCTCACCTTCACTAAGGGGCTTGCCGCAGGCGTTATCCCCTTTATTCCAGGGGATATCGGAAAAGCGACCGCCGCACTGCTTATTGCGCCGGTTCTTCGCACCCGCCTACAAACGGCAGGGTTGACGCTGCATTAACAGGCCGAACGCTGACCTCTCCAGAACGCAAGGTAACCCGCTCCCCATTTTGCATCCTCACAACCAGCGCGCCGTCATCGTCGATTTCTTCGGCAATGGCGGCGAATTTTTCGCCTGCACGCGAAAAGACGATCTCCTGACCGAGCAACATGGAACGACTGCGGTAGTCGGATAAAAATGCGCGGGTAGAAAGCTCGCCCCATAATGTAAACAGTCTGTTGATAATCTCGGCGACCAGGCGATTTCGTGAAATGCTGGGCTGCTCTGCCCCAAAAAGCGTACCCGCTACCGCCGCCACCTCCTCAGGCAACGCAGTTTCGGGCTGTTTAAAGTTGATGCCCAAGCCGATAACAACGCTTTCAATCGCGCCACTTTCAAGGTCGGTAACTGCTTCGGTGAGAATGCCGCAAAGCTTTTTACCGTCCAAGTAAATGTCATTGACCCACTTAATCTCAGGGCGCATCGGGGTCAACGCTTCTATGGCGTGGCACACCGCCACCGCTGCTGCCGTGGTAAGCAGCGTTGCGTCTGAAATTTGCTGCGGTGTGGGCTTTAGCAACAAGCTCATATAGACGCCACAGCCCGGGGGTGAAAAAAAACTGCGCCCAAACCGCCCACGTCCCATTGTTTGCTGATCGGCAACGATTGCGGTAAAGTGCCCGCCACCCAGCATAGCGCGGCGCTTTGCTTCAAGATTTGTAGAATCTATCGTTTCAAAAACAAAAATATCTCTTTCGCTTAACTGAGACATAACATGGGGCCGGATACCTTCAGCCGAAAGCAGATCGGACTGTTCCCCCAACCGATAACCGCGGTTAGTGGTTGCCGATATTGGGTACCCTTGCGCTTTAAGGCTGTTGATTGCTTTCCACACCGCCGCGCGGGAAACGCCCAGCTCCTGCGCCATCTGCTCACCTGAAATATCCTGTGCGCGGTGCGTTTCCAACATGGCCAGCACCGCTTTTTTTACCGACATATTAAAGCCTCCCCTTGCTTTGATACCGTTGATTATACCTATTCCCATCCGTTCCGTCAACCGAAACAGTGTAAGAGGTTGACATCAACGATCAGGATTCTAGCCTACAAAATATATGTTGGCTTGCCGAATCAATCATTTTGTGCCATAATAGCGCTATAAATCCGTTGTAGAAAGCAGGTTAGGCCATGGAATTCAGAAAGGCGGTCCCCTCAGAGACATCCGAAGTTTTTAAAATTTATCGTGAAGCAATCATCCGCATGCAAGCATCCGGCATTGATCAGTGGGATGATATCTACCCCACACAAGCAGTTATCGAACAGGATATCGCCAATGGTGAAATGACTATCGGCCTGATGGACGGTATCATTGCTTGCGCTTTTGTTCTCAACGACGAACAATGGGAAGGCTATGAAGGTGGCAATTGGTTATACTCTAGCCTATGTTTCTCAGTCCTGCACCGGCTGTGCGTCAACCCCATCTATCAGGGGAAGGGCGTCGCCAAGCAAGCCATACAATATATCGAAACGCTTCTAAAAAGCGAAGGAGTTGACGTTCTCCGGCTTGATTCATTCCCTAAAAATTCAAATGCAATAAAGCTTTATGAAAAGCTAGATTACATAAAAGTTGGCGAAACCACCTTTAGAAAAGGCCTCTTTTATCTGTACGAAAAGAAACTCTGACATAGAGCGGGCCTCTTTTACCACATAAAACGGCGCAAGGCATCAGCCTTGCGCCGTTTTAAATATTCTTGCAAACGCCAAATCACGAATAGGGGTTGCGGGTGCCGATATAGTTGGCGGGGTTCATATACTTACCGTTAATTCGCACCTCAAGATGGCAGTGCGGTCCGGTCGCACGTCCGGTACGACCGATAGCGGCAATCAGCTGCCCCTGCTCAACCCAGTCACCAGCCTTAACATATAGCTTGGAGTTGTGGCCGTAAAGCGTCTCAACGCCACCGCCGTGATTAATAATGATGTGGTAACCATAACCGGTTGAATTATAGACCGCCTTGGTCACCGTTCCAGACGCAGCAGCATAAACCGCAGTTCCGGTGTTAGCTGCGATATCCATTCCGGTGTGGCCCCAATAACCATAGAAGCCACAACTGACATAGCCGCCGGCAACCGGCCAGATAAAGTTGGAACTGGTACTGTGCGCCGAAGAGGGTAGCTGGGCAAGCGGCGTCTTGCCACCCACCACGACTTTCTCATTGATCGGTTCTTTGATCACCCGAGTATCTAGCACGGTACGATCCACCTCAAGGCCGTCAATATAGGTAACCTCGCTGATTACAAGCGAAGTACCCTTCTGTCCCTTTTGGGTCACCTTGACATAGCCTTGGTATCTGCTGGTGTCCTGAATTTGTTCAATCTTAAAATTAACTTCTTCCTCGACCGTTTCTTTTCGGACAACCTTGACTTCAAGCACCGGCACCGACTTTTTGACCAGCACTTCCTGCCCGACCAACAGCGATTTTTCAATATCGGGGTTGAGTTGCTTGAGCTGGGAATAAGGAATGCCGTTTTTCTGCGCAATGATGATGGGCGCGTCACCCTGGACGGTGGTGTAAATACGCTGAGCCTCTTCCTCACGGTTAACCTCATCCTGCATCTCACCGATATTCACCACTGAAGTCACCGGATAGAGCCCGTCACGAGCCTCGACATCCTTGACAAACTCCACCATTTCATTAGACTGTTCGTCGTCCGAACGATATTGGTTCTTAATGGTATCAAGTAACGACAACAGCTGACGACGCTCGGTAACCGCCCCTAAAAAGCGGTTGTCAACATATAATCCTGTCGCCTGCGCCAGCTCGTTACCAGAAGCCTTAATCAATTCGTCGGTCAGCCGGTCTTCAGAGAGCAAATCTCCTTCGCGTACAGCGGCAATGGTGAATTCCGGTATGGTATCCTCAGGTTTAATGTAATCCTCAAACACGATACGGCCCAGCATCTGCTTTTCGGCGTTTTCAAACACCGATTCGTCTGCAATATAGCCAATTTCCTCGCCGTTGTAGAAAACGCGCAAAGCAAAGGTCATGTTGAGGGCGCCGTTAATCACGATAAGGAATACGGCAGCCGCCAAAACCGGCGCAACATAGTTAATTGAACTGAACAACCGCGCAACGGCCCGTGTGATAAATGCCGCTGTCACCATGGCCCAATAACCAATCAATGTGCCCAAGCCCCGTTTTCGGGCAGCAGCGCTGCCACGCTTTAACGTTCGCAGCAGGTCGATGGTCAAGTCAAACGACAAGCTGTTTCGTACCGAAAAAATGCGCACACTACAAAAAAGCCTGTGACCTATGGCACGCAGCAAAAGTCCAAGCATATCTCTGACGTTTCGCAAGCCGCGCTTGAAGAAACGGTATTTTCGAATATGCAGCAGCCCGATAAAGCATAAAACACGCAAAACTCTTTGCAGCATTTTTTGCGCAAGCGCTTGCAACTTATTTGAAGATGATGCTTGCGCAGGCTTTGCTTCAGCAGAATGATCTTCAGCAATTCTGCGATTTTTGTCGCTCAAAGCACCCTCTCCTTTCCAAATTGTATAAAGTTTAGGAAACGGTATAGTTTAATATACCTCTTTTGGTCATGAAAATCAAGTCAACTAGAATGGTAACCGTTTCCATATAAAAATAATTGATATTTGTCCTGTTCTCTTTAACGTGAGCTATTATAGCAACTTTCTCATAAAATCTCAATACAAAACCCGCATGTGAAAACAAAATTTACATATTATCATATTTTAGCCATATGGCTTCGTCACTTTTTCCAATCTTTAGCGCCGATCTTTATAATTTAAGTGTCAATTTTCCCTTAATTACCGGATAAAGCGCAGTCTAAAGACACAATTAAATGTAACTTGGTTCATAATTATACTGAGAGTTTTGAATATTAGAGCTTTTTAACCCAATCCCTCTTATTAATAATATATTAAGGTGCCGGAAAATCTGCTTCTCTCCCGCAAAAAGTTATTCATACTGCCTGTTTTAGTTTTGTTAGAGTGCGAATAAGACCAGCCGGCCTACTTACCTCTTGTAACGCGGGCCCACCTAGAGCCTACTTTATTTTTGCTTTAGTTCATAAAGTCCGTCGGCAATTTCCTTAAAAACTGGGCAGGCTACATCCGAGCCGGAATCTCCCCCCTCGACCAGCACCACAATGGTGTACTGTGGCTGCCCGGCGGGATAAAAACCTGAAAACCATGCGTGGACAATCTCTTCACCATCCTTAAACTGACCTGTTTGCGCCGAGGCGGTTTTTCCGCCTGCTCCACCGTGCTCGGGCTGGGCGTTTTTGCCGCTGCCTTCGTTCACGACATTGACCATCATGTCTTTAACCTGCTGTGCAGCTTGCTCACGAAAAACAAAGCGAGGAGAATAGGTCGCCGTGGCGGTTGTGATCTCCTTACCGTCTGTGGTGGTGCCTGCCACCAGCCTCGGGGTGACAGCGCCTCCGCCATTGGCAATAGCCGATACCAATGTGGCCATCTGAATCGGTGTGGCGGTTAGCACACCCTGCCCAAAACCAAAGTTGGCCACCGCTGCCGGGGCGCTAAGCTCCTGTAAGGTGGGCAGGCCGCCTGCGGCAGTAAAATAGCCCGGTGCTGCTTCAAACCGGCTGCCAAACCCCAACTGTTGCGCCTTATAAGCCAGCGCTGGTCCGCCGATTTCCAGCGCAAGCGAGATGAAATAGGGATTACAGGAATGGTTCAGCGCTTCCTGCATATCCAACGTGCCATGTCCGTTGAGATTGTGGCAGTGAAAAATTTGATCCACCACCTCAATCTTTCCAGGGCAGAAATAAGTTCTCCGGGGGCTAAACCCCGATTCTAGCGCAGTAGCAGCCGTGAGAATCTTAAAGGTGGATCCCACACTGTAAGCAGCGAAAGCGCGGTTAAAAAACGGCATGCGTTCGTCGGTCAGCGCCTCGGCGGGATTATTTGGGTTATACACAGGAGCACTGACCGAAGCAAGAATATCGCCGGTGTAGGGATCCATAATTACAATAGCGCCACAATCGATACCTTTAGCGGCCTGTTCGGCAATTTCCTGAATGTCATGGTCGATAGTCAAAACCAGCCCCGCGCCGTTTAGATAACCACTGTCCATAATCTCAGGCGGAGATGTTTCAATGCCGCGTTGTAAAGCGTCGGTGGCGTAGCGCATCTGCACCACTCCGCCGGCCGAAGTCAGCAGCGAATCGTAAGCGCGTTCAAGTCCCGAGGCACCCTTCCCCGTCGCGGGGTCGATCTGTCCGATAATGTGTACGGCGGGCTGCTCGTCAAGATAACGCTGTGGTACTGGAAAAACTTCAAGCCCCTTGGCATAAAGTGAGGCGGAATCCACCTCCCACAAAAACGGGCGCATCTTGGTCAGCTGCTGCTGCAGCTCGGCACGCTTAGTAATTGGTGTAGCACGCATCAGCACATTTGCCGCCTGCTCATTGGGCAGCACCGCGGCCACGTTTTTGGTGTTGATACCTGTAATCGGTCGTAGCTTGCGGTCGTAAATCATACCGCGTGTCTCGGCGACCTTTAGCACTGTTGCCGATTGCTGATGAGCTGCCTCGATCAACGGCTCAGTGACCGCCAACAGTGAAATTCGCGCAATGAGCAGGCCAAATAGCAGAATTATCAGTGAAAACACCGCAAGAAAACGCTTATACATAAGGGTTGTGCCTCCAAAACTGTTTGACACTATTGTGGGCGTTTCACGACAATTTAATACTTAATGCATTTGGTCGACAATGTATGCCGTATTTTTAAAGATCAACTGTGATAGCACTGCCATTTAGGTACTTTGATCGCAAGGAGGGACATAACGCCAGTCTCACTTTATCAGCTAAGTACCACTCATGCTTTGTTTGTATTGACATATCGCTTTAAAGTGTTATAGTAAATGTTAAATATCAGTCATCAGGCTTTTCCGAGGAGAGTTAGCTGACTAGCACCATATGCGCAGGTCGACGCGCTGGAATTTGGATGTATTACGCGCGGTAAACTTGGCATCGAGGAGGATATCAACATGAAAAAGCCGTTCTGGAACCAGATGGAATCCGCACCCCAACACGAGATAAAATCGATGCAGTCACTACACCTGTCGCAAACGGTGCGACACGTCTATGAAAATGTTTCATTTTACAGAGCAAAGTTTGACGAAGCCGGTATCTCTCCCGAGGATATCAAAAGCGTTGACGACCTTTCTAAATTGCCGTTCACTTACAAGCAGGATCTGCGCGACAACTACCCCTATGGGCTGTTCGCCGTACCGATGGATAAGGTCGTGCGCATCCACGCCTCGTCCGGTACGACAGGAAAGCAGACGGTTGTAGGCTATACTCAAAATGACCTTAATGTGTGGAGCGAGTGCGTCGCGCGCGCGCTAACGGCCGCTGGCGCCGATTCAAGGGACTTTGTGCATGTCTCCTACGGTTACGGACTGTTTACCGGTGGTATAGGCCTGCACGACGGCGCTGGCAAGATTGGTGCATCGGTCATTCCGGCCTCAACCGGCAATACCAAGCGACAGCTTCAAATTCTAAAAGATTTTCGCTCCACCGTGTTGTGCGCCACCCCTTCTTATGCGCTGTTTTTGGGTGAAGCACTGCAGGAGGCCGGTATTTCGCTGGACGAAATATCGCTCAAATGCGGTATTTTCGGCGCTGAACCTTGGACGCAGGAAATGCGACTGCGCATTGAGGCGCTACTGGGAATTAAGGCTTATGACATCTACGGCCTGTCTGAGATTATGGGCCCCGGTGTCTCTTATGAGTGTAGCGCTCAGTGCGGGATGCACATCCATGAGGACTTTTTCATCGCTGAAATCATCGACCCCGTCACCGGCGAGGTGCTACCCGATGGAGCCAAAGGCGAGCTGGTATTCACCACGATTTCTAAAGAGGCACTGCCGCTCATTCGCTACCGTACTCGTGACATCACATCCCTTACCCGTGAAAAATGCACCTGCGGACGCACGTTCGTCCGCATGAATAAAGTCTCGGGCCGAAGTGACGACATGCTCATCATCCGCGGGGTCAACGTCTTCCCTTCGCAAGTGGAGTCGGTGCTGCTCGAACTAGGTATGCCGCCGCACTATCTGCTCATTGTTAATCGTAAGGGGTCGCTTGACACACTTGAAATCCAGGTGGAAATGGACCCCTCAATGACCTTTGACGCCGTACGCCTGATTGAAGAGAAGGAAGAAACCATCCGCCACGCGGTGGAGTCGACACTGGGCATAGCAGCTAAAATAACGCTCGTTTCTCCCAGCACCATTGCCCGCAGCGAGGGTAAAGCCAAACGTGTCATTGACAAACGCGTATTTTAAAGGAGGAAATTGTTATGACCATCAAGCAAATCTCTGTCTTTGTGGAAAACCGCGCCGGAATTCTGGCGAACATCACCTCCGCCCTTGGTAACGCCGGCATCGACATTCTAGCTCTTTCGGTGGCAGACACAACCGATTTCGGTGTGCTGCGTCTCATTGTCAACGATCCTGTACTAGCTGCCCAAACATTGCACAGCGTTGGTTACCCCGTTTCGACCACTGAAGTCATCGCTGTCGCCATCGCGCATCGTCCCGGTGGTTTGTCCGCAGCACTGGCTGCGCTCGGTACTGAAGTGGTGGTGGAGTACTGCTATGCATTCATGGGGCGCGATCCCAAAAATGCCGTGGTCATCCTACGCCCCGATAACAACCAAAGAGCCATTGCGCTGTTGGAAAAGGGCGGGTTCAATACGCTAAGTGAAGACCAGCTTTTCTAACATAAAATATTTTCTTCGGGAAAGCGCTCTAGGGGACATTGCCTAAACTTTGAAAGAGTTTTGTTGCCGAAACACAAAAGCCAGGACAAGAAAGCCTTACACTTTCTGTCCCGGCTTTTTTAATGTTATGCCGTTAACAGTGTTAATTTTTCATTTTTGGCGGTGACGCTAACCAATGCGGGGACATCTGCACCGGCATCCACAATCAATCGCGTCAGCGGGTCTTCGACCTCGCGGCGGATAACCCGGCGAATGTCTCTCGCGCCCGCTTTCTTTCCGAAAGCGCGCTGTGCAATCAGCTCAAGCGCAGATTCATCGTAGCCAAACGTAATGCCGCGCCGCTTCAACGGAGCCTTAATTTCGTCGAGCATTAAAGCAGCGATGCGCCTGAAATCTTCAACACGCAAGTTTTTGAACACTACAATTTCGTCGATACGCGCGAGAAACTCGGGGCGCAAAAAATCTGAAAGGGCTTTCATCGCCCGGTCACGCGAGACCTCGTTGGGCGATTTATCAAAGCCGACCGAGCCGCCCTTGATATTGGAGCCGGCGTTAGAGGTCATGACGATAACGGTATTCTCAAACGACACCCGTCTGCCCTGTGCATCGGTGATGCGTCCCTCGTCGAGAATCTGAAGCAGGATATTGAGCACATCGGGGTGTGCTTTTTCAATCTCGTCGAACAACACAACCGAGTAGGGCTTTCGGCGTACCTTTTCGGTCAGCTGCCCCGCCTCGTCATATCCGACATAGCCGGGCGGTGAACCGACAATGCGTGAGACCGAATGTTTTTCCATATATTCGCTCATATCGATGCGGATGAGCGGTTCAGTGGTGTCAAACAATGCCTCGGCAAGCCGCTTGACCAGCTCAGTTTTACCAACGCCGGTCGGACCGACAAAGATAAACGAAGCCGGGCGCCGCCGGTCAGAAAGCTGAACACGGGTGCGGCGTACTGCTGCGGCCACCAGGTCAACCGCCTCATCCTGCCCAATGACATGTTTTTTAAGCGCGTCGGTCAGTTGCGAAACCTTGGCCAATTCGCTTTCTTTGATCTTAGCCGCAGGAATACCGGTCCATAGCTCAATGACGCGAGCGAGATCGTCCACCGTCACAGCGCGACCCAAGGCCACCGGCTCCAGCGCTTTGATAGCAGCCTCCAACCGCAGAAGCTCGCTGCGTATCTGCGCAAGATTGGCATAATCAACCTCTTGCGCTTGGGTCAGCTGCGCTTCCTGTTGGCGCAATTCTTCATAATCACGGTTTTTCTGCTCATATTCTGCCAGCTCCATGTTATCCAGTGTGCAGCAGGAACAGGCTTCATCTAACAGATCAATCGCCTTATCAGGCAAAAAACGGTCGGTGATATAGCGTTCGCTCATCTCCACCGCCTGCCGTGTGACCTCATCCGACACTTTAACACGGTGAAACGCTTCATAATAGCCCTTGATTCCGGAGAGCACCTCCACCGTTTCCTCAATGGAAGGCTCGTTAACCGTCACCGGCTGAAAGCGTCGCTCCAGTGCAGCGTCCTTTTCAATATGCTTTCGATACTCGTTGAAAGTGGTCGCACCAATCACCTGAATTTCCCCGCGTGAGAGGGCGGGCTTTAGGATGTTAGCGGCGTTCATCGAGCCCTCGGCATCCCCTGCACCGATGAGATTGTGAACCTCGTCGATAAATAATATCACATTGCCCTCGGCCTTGATGTCCTCAACCAGCCCTTTGACACGGCTTTCAAACTGACCGCGAAACTGCGTCCCGGCAACAAGCGCGGTGAGGTCCAGCAAATAAAGCTGTTTATCCATCAGGCGGGGCGGCACGCTGCCCGAGGCCAGACGCTGTGCAATGCCCTCCGCAATAGCCGTTTTGCCCACGCCCGGCTCACCGATGAGACAAGGGTTATTTTTCTGGCGGCGGTTTAATATCTGCATGACGCGATAAACCTCTTTGTCGCGCCCTATAATGCGATCTAATTTACCGTCTCTGGCCTTTTGGGTCAGGTCGTCACAATACTGATCTAAAAATTTGCGGGTTTTGGCCTTCTCACGCTTGGGGCGCTCCCGCTCACGGGTGTTTTTCGTCGGAGGGGTAGCCTCAACCAGCTCGGTCGGCTCATTCTCCTCGGCGGCGGCTTCTCCACCGGTTAATGAGGTCATAAAATTCTGTAAAAAGCCGGGTATCGGCATAGCGCCGCCCGGTTCAAAATCACCCTCCGAGCCAAAGAGCTCGCTCATATGGTCGGAAATATTTTCTATGTCATCCTCGGACATGCCCAGTTTGTCGATCATTTCCTGCACCTGAGGAATATGAAGTTCACGAGCACACTGAATACAGTATCCCTCGTTGACAGGCTGCCCATTTTCAATTTTGCTGACAAATATCATAGCCATTCGCTGCTTACAGCGGCTGCACAGCATATTCATTGGATATCACCCCGGTTTTGTGGAATTTTATATATGTTATAAGAATTGTTTTTATTTTAGCAGTCAGTTGTGAACTGGCAATGAAGCAAGCTTTTACGTTTTTCTTATTTATATGAGTTTTATCGTCGAATTGACCCAAGGCCCGGCTGTATAAAAATGTTTGAAAATGATTGTATGCTCAATCATTTCGGCCGAAACTGGCCCGAACTTACCGCCCGAGGCCGAAATTAAAAACCACAGCACAGCTGAGATAACGAACACATACAGCATACCCTGTATTGCGCCTAATACCCCTCCGAGAAGCTCATTGAACATGCCGATAACCGGTAAATGATTGACAGTTTTCAAAAGCCCTGCAACGATATTGACCAACATCATCAACAAGCTGAACATGATAAAAAACACCACTACCCGCAGCAGACCGATGGCAATCGGCGCAATAATGGTATTGGTTATAGCGGCGGTTACCGTTGCAGCATCGCTGGTAGCCAGCTGCTGATACCACTGCCCAACATAAATTCCCAGCTCGGATTCAAGCGCTGAGGAAAGCATTGCGGGCATTTCACCTGCCAAATCTTCTATGCTTTTGGCAAAGGCCGCCGCATCGGCAGCGGTGAAAGAACCAAGATGTTCTGCCACCATAGTAGATATTTTTTCATTAAAAAAATGCTGGTAAATAACTTCCGCTGCTGGCTGGCTGTAGGTAAGTGCGATAAACATGGCCCCCAGCGATCCGAGCAATACGACAATAGTGTTTAAAAAGCCTTTTCGGTAAGAGGAAATAGCAAAAGCGGCAATAATTCCTACCGTCAGCGCATCCAAAATCCACGACATCCGAATTTCTTCCTTTCTGTCCGGGCAGCTTCGTTACGCTAAGCCCGCAGCACCAGCTGCATAGCTTTAATGTCTCCCCAATGTCATAAAACCGCCGATAGAATCAACAGGCTAGCCTCCTATGTATCATTGATACCTAAATAGAATATTGTTAAACCGCTGCCACGGCTAACATAATCACCAACCAGTTGATGTGTGTACGCCAAACTATGCGCCATCGCTTCAACTTCTTAATCCTATCTTATGGCGGCATGGTTGATCTGCTGCATGGTTGCATAATAAAGTCTCTTTCCTACCACCTGCGCGCAAATCGCATCCTGCGTTTCGGTGATTTCCTCCTTTTGTAGCTGTGCGTTAAAGCGAACCGCCCGGTCACCCAAAAAAGCGATCAGCCCGTCGTTATAAAAATGCAGACTTTTAATGTTTCGGTCAAAACTACCCTCCGCCGTCGGCACTGCGTTTTCGTTTAACAAAACCAGTCTGACCGTATGCGCCGATTCATAGTCACCGACAGCCAGTGCCACGGCACCATCAGGCGAAATGGCAAAACCTGCGATGTGCTCATCCGACAACGAATAGCTGTTTTTCTTTCCGCCTATGGCGGACAGACTATGTACTGCCCGGTCGGTGACCGCGGTGGCCCCTACTCCTTCGGATAGCGAGAGTGCCAATAGAAGCTCATTCGAAAGTACATGGGTGCAGCGCTCCTGACCGGTTGAAATTTCAAAAGTGGTCACCACCGATTCAAGTTCGCCGCCGTTTACACCCACACCGCCCACCGCAATATAGCGCGCATTTTTGTCCAGTGCCAGATTGTAGATAATCCGCTCGGCCGAAACCCATAAAAACTGTTGTGTATAGTTGGAATCGTAGACAATAACCTGTGACTGATCGCCCAAAGCCGCCGTTGAGACGGCGCAAGCACCTGTGGGGGAAATGACAGCAGCATAAATCGGGTAGTCAAACTCATGCGAAAATACCACTGTCTCTCCCGACCGCACCTCTAAATCATATCCGCCACGCGAATAGGTTAAAAGATAACGTCCGGCAGAAACTGCCAGGGTGTTTTTGCCCACCGTGCGCTCGTCTATCACCTGCTTGCCCGCCTGATTGTACACCGAGAGCGCGTTTTCGGTCACCAACACAGCACGATGGCCAACCGATGTAAGCTGCTGCGGTTCAGACGTAATTTCTATGGGATAGCCCGTTTGGTCAAAAAGCATAGCGATGGTATCCGAAAGAATCACGCCAAAGCCGTGCGAGGCAATATCAAAACGCAGAGCGTAGGTTACCACGGCGACCGTAGTAACCAGCGCCACCACAAACAAGCGCCGCACGGTTTTCTTCAAGGCATATTTCTTGCGTTCTTTTTCAAAATCGGTGGTTCTGCCCACGCATGCGCCTCCTTTCAGGTACCATTACAAGTTAGGACTAGGTAAAAACTAACACAAAGAAATAATCAGCCTCGCCACTGGCTAAATATCCTTTTATATGTCGGCTTTGTCGACAGCCGAAAATAATTCGTCGTAATAGACCTCCATTAGCATTAGCCCACGCGCAGGTGCTGTCATACCGGCCCAGCGACGGTCTCTCGAAGCGATGATATCAGGGATACTATCAGTCTCAAGATTGCCCTGCGCAATGTCCAGCAGCGTGCCGGTCATGATTCGCACCATGTTGTAGAGGAACCCATTGCCCGCGACCGAAAATTCTATGAGATCACCACAACGCGTTACCGAACAGTCAAAAATTGTGCGTACGGTGTCCACAATCGATGAGCCGCTATTCTGAAATGCAGCAAAATCAAAGGTGCCAATAAATTGTTGCGCCTGCGCATGCAAAAAATCGACATCCAGGCGATAAGGAAGGTGAAGCGCCAACCCCTCATAAAATGGATCGCGAACCGATCTGTTCAAAATGCGGTAGCAGTAGCGTTTGCCCTTGCAGGAATAGCGCGCGTGAAAATCCTGCGGTACCTCGCAGCAAGCTGTCGCTGCAATGGTCGGTGGTAACTTAACGTTTAAGGCTGGCACCAGCCGCTCGCATGGGATACGGTTGTCGGTAAAAAACGAAACACAGTACATCGCGGCACTGACCCCAGAATCGGTGCGGGAGCAGCCCTTGACGTCGGGGCGGTGCTTTAATACCGCTTCCAGCGCATCCTGAAAGGTCTGCATTATAGTGGGGGCATTCTTCTGCACCTGCCAGCCGCAAAACGTCCGACCATCAAACCGCAGCGTCACCAGTAAATTTCGCAAAACAACACCTCATGGCTCAATCAATAAAAATCAACCTCAGTACATCGACGGGAATATAAAGTTCAGCGCAATGACCAACGTCACCATAAGCAGTGAGAACGCCAATGCCCAAAAGTCCCGCGGAGCATATATAAGCTGCTTCATGCGTGTGCGGCCCTCGTCGCCATGGTAGCAACGACATTCCATCGCCAACGCCAGCTCGTCCGCACGCCGAAACGACGACACAAACAGCGGAATTAAAATCGGAATTAGCGCCTTGGCCCGGTCAATCAGTCCGCCCGATTCCATATCGGCTCCACGCGCCTTCTGCGCCGACATAATTTTATCCGTTTCTTCGATCAGCGTCGGGATAAAGCGCAGCGCGATGGTCATCATCATGGCCAGTTCGTGTACCGGTACGCGCAAGCGCTTCAGCGGCGACAACAGCCGCTCAATCGCGTCGGTAAGCGCAATCGGCGAGGTGGTATAGGTTAAGAGCGATGTACCCGCAATCAGGCAGATGATGCGAATCACCATCAATACTGCCAGCAGTACACCCTCGCGCGTTATTTTTATAATCCAGAGTTCATAAACTGGTGTGCCTTCAACAAATATCATATTGAGCACCGCGGTGAACAGAATAATTGGCACCACAGGCTTGAGACTATTTTTAACCATCACCAGCGGGATGCCTGAAATGAGATAGCCCGCCAGCCCCACGGCGGCACAAAGTAGCAGCCCCGCCATGTTGTTGGTAATAAACAACGCCGTGATATAGCACATGGTCATGATAATTTTCATACGCGGGTCAAGTCGGTGCAAGACCGAATCGCCAGGGAAATACTGGCCGATGGTAATGTCTTTAAGCATGTGCGCCACCCGCCTTTCCCAACGCGCGCAACAGTTCTCGCCGCGCGGCCTCAACGGTATAAACCTGCGTGCTAACGTCAAATCCTCGGTTTTTAAGTTCCATAAAAATCTTGGTCACTTGCGGGGCCGCAAGACCCATGTTTACCAACTCTTCGGTACGCGAGAACACCTCTTCAACCGTACCATAGGCAAACAATTTCGAGTCGTTAACCACCAGCACTTTCTTAGCGTGGCGCGCGACATCTTCCATGCTGTGCGAAACAAGCAGCACCGTGCTGCCGGTTTTTTTGTGGTATTGATTTATCTGGCCAAAAATCTGCTCGCGCCCCTTGGGGTCAAGCCCCGCAGTAGGCTCGTCTAAAATCAGCACCTTCGGGCGCATGGCTAGCACACCCGCGATGGCAACGCGGCGCTTCTGCCCGCCCGAAAGCTCAAACGGTGATTTTTGCATCACATCGGGATCAAGGCCAACAAATCCGGCAGCCTCATGGACGCGATCTTTGATCTCCGCGGCCGACAAACCCATGTTTGTCGGGCCAAAGGCGATATCTTTTTCAACCGTCTCTTCAAAGAGTTGATACTCAGGATACTGAAACACCAGCCCGACAAGAAAGCGAAATTCCCGAATCTTCTTCGGGTTGGCCCAAATATCCCGCCCAAAGATCGAAATGGTGCCGGAGGTCGGGCGAAGCAGCCCATTTAAATGCTGGATAAAAGTCGACTTGCCCGAGCCGGTGTGCCCAATGACCCCAACAAAATCGCCCTCTTCTATCTCCAACGAAAAATCGTCCACCGCAATTTTTTCAAACGGCGTCCCGGGGGAATAGACGTAGCTGACGTGGTCGACTTTTACCGCAATCATGCTTTTGCCCCCTTTGTGGCCGAAAGCAGCTTCGTGAGCGCTTCGACACATTCTTCGTCGGTAATGATATCCTTAGGCAAGTCGATGCCGCTGCGGCGCAGCTCGTAGACGATTTCGGTGGCCTGCGGCACATCGAGCCCGACTTGTTTGAGCAACGACACGTGTGAAAACACCACTTTTGGGGTATCGTCAAGCAGCACTTTGCCACCATCCATAACCACCACCCGCTGACAGGCGGCAGCTTCGTCCATGTAATGCGTGATCAAAATAATGGTCACGCCAAAATCGTGATTTAACCGCGTAATTGTCTCCATAACTTCCTCGCGTCCGCGCGGGTCGAGCATCGCGGTCGGCTCGTCGAGAATAATCAACTTTGGCATCATCGCGATGATCCCCGCAATGGCGATGCGCTGCTTCTGTCCACCCGAAAGCTGGTGCGGCGCGTGCAGACGGTAGTCATGCATCCCCACTTCATTAAGGGCTTCATCCACCCGCTGCCGAATCTCATCGGGCGGGACGCCGAGGTTTTCAAGCCCAAACGCCACATCCTCTTCGACGATGGTAGCGACAATCTGGTTATCAGGGTTTTGAAACACCATACCTGCCGTGCGGCGTAAATCTAAAAGCCTGTCCTCGTCAGCGGTATTGATGCCGTCTACGTAGCAAACGCCACCCTGTGGCAGCAAAATGGCATTTAAGTGCTTAGCAAAGGTCGATTTGCCCGAGCCGTTATGCCCGAGCACCGCCACCATTTCTCCATGTCGCACAGTCAGGTTCACCCTGTCCAGCGCAGCTTCATGCTCGCCGGGGTAGGTAAAAACCAAATCCTGAGCGCTGATAATGTTCTCCATAGTACTCCTTCTTTGCTTCTTGGTGCTCCCCGCCCGTTAACAGCGGTGGAACCCGAAAGTGAATGGGGTATTTCATGCTTGTCCAGCCCAAATAGCGGTGGAACCCTGCGGCAGCACCAGCCCGTTTGATGACACCGGCAGACCGATTTCAGAGGCGGTACATGTCCCGTTATTTTTGCCCGCAGTCACCGAGAGCAGATATTGCATCACCGAAGGCGAAAGCCCAGTGGTGTAGGAATTCAACAACAAAAACAGTGCGTCGGGAGATAGGAGCTGCGTCACAAGACTGCAAAGCTCAAAGATATTATCTTCCAGTTTCCAAACCTCGCCGCCCGGCCCCCGCCCATAGGAGGGCGGATCCATAACGATGCCGTCGTAAGTGTTGCCGCGGCGAATTTCGCGTTCAATAAACTTTTTGCAATCATCAACAATCCAGCGAATCGGCGCACTTTCTAGACCCGACAGCTTTGCGTTGTCGCGCGCCCACTGCACCATACCCTTGGCCGCATCAACATGTACAACCGAAGCGCCCGCCGCTGCGCAAGCCAGCGTTGCGCCACCGGTGTAGGCAAAGAGATTAAGCACCTTGACCGGGCGACTCACCTTTTTGATGGCGTCGGCCATATAGTCCCAGTTTACAGCCTGCTCAGGGAAGAGGCCGGTATGCTTAAACCCTGTTGGGCGTATCAAAAAGCGTAGGTTTTTATAACTGATGGCCCATTCGGCCTTTTTGAGCGTCCGCTGTTCCCATCTACCCCCGCCCTCGGCGGAACGGTGGTAACGGGCGTCAGCCTTCTCCCAGCGCGCGCCCTTTGGCGTGCTCCAGATCACCTGGGGGTCGGGGCGAGCGAGCAATACGTCGCCCCAACGCTCAAGTTTTTCGCCCCCGCTCGCATCTATCAGTTCAAAATCTTTCCAGTCGGCAGAAAATCTCATCCGGTTCTCCTTATTAATTGAAAATCCAGGCCCCTCTTGAATGGGACAATCTCAAATTAAGTGTGTGCTGATGGCGGTGGCAATATCGTTGGCCGCCTTCTCAATTTCGTCGGCCAATTCACCCTCAACCATCACCCTTATGTACGGTTCGGTACCGGAGGCGCGCACGACCACACGGCCCCGCCCCTGTAACGTCTTCTGCCAGCGGTTAATCTCGCCGCAAACCGCCGGATGGGTTTCCAGTGCGGATTTCATGCTGGGGGTCGCGTTCACGTTATGCATAATCTGAGGGAATCGCTTCATTTCGCCGCCCAGTGCCGACAACGGCTTGTGGGCAGCGGCTAACGCATTGAGCAGCATCACGGCTGAAAGCTGACCGTCACCCGTGGTGGCGTGCTCTAAGAATATCATATGACCCGACTGCTCGCCGCCTAGTGAAAGGTTTTTCTCACGCATAACCTCCAGCACATAACGGTCACCTACTTTTGTGATTTCGGTTTTTGTTCCGCGGCTTTTCATCAACTCAAAAAATCCGAAATTAGTCATTGAAGTGACCACAACGGTATCGTCATTCAGCTTACCTTGGGTGGAAAGATAGGCGCTAAGAATCGAAATCAAAACGTCGCCATCAAGCAAATTGCCCTTTTCGTCCACCGCCAACAGGCGGTCAGCGTCGCCGTCAAAGGCAAGCCCCGCAGTATAACTACCCTTTGTCACGAGCGGCGCAAAGCGTTCGATATGGGTGGAGCCGCAGCCGTCGTTGATGTTTACGCCGTCCGGCTTGTCGGCCAGAAAATCGGCCTCAACACCCATCGCATCAAACAATCTTTTTGCGGTCGCAGCAGCGCTGCCGTTGGCACAGTCTATCAGCAGCCTGCCCGAAAATCCGCCAGCGTAAATATTAGCGATATAATTAATGTAACTGCTCACGGCATCCTCGGCGCTTTTCACGCGGCCCATGCAGTTGTGGGTTTTAAACTCATAAGGCTTGGTTCCATCCAAGATAATGGCTTCGATCTCGGCCTCCTCAGCGTCGGTTAGCTTATAGCCGCTTGCGCCGAACAGCTTGATGCCATTAAATTCATACGGGTTATGGCTGGCTGAAAGCATGACCCCCGCATCCGCTTTATAGTGCTGTACCAGATATGCCACCGCTGGCGTAGGCACCACTCCCAGTAGCAAGACATCCGCTCCGACCGAGCACAGGCCTGCCGTCACTGCGGCCTGCAGCATATCGCCAGAGATACGGGTATCGCGCCCGATGACCACCAGCGGCTTTTTATGCGTTTCCGCCGCTAACACCATCGCTGCCGCCCGCCCAATATTCATGGCCAGTTCGGTTGTCAGTTCAATTCCGGCCACACCGCGTGCGCCGTCGGTTCCAAATATTCTTCCCAAAGTAATTCCTCCCCTGCCGGGCAGTTGGTTTAGCCCCGCAAGTTATTGATATGTTGTCACACTTCAAAGTAAGCTAGTCTGATCCGAATCATTTTGTGGAGAAATAAGGCCGAGATGCTGCACCGCCAGCGCTGTTGTACAGCGCCCGCGCGGCGTTCGCGCCAAAAAGCCCAGCTGCATCAGATAGGGCTCGTAAACATCTTCGATGGTGATGGCTTCCTCGCCAGTGGCGGCGGCAAGCGTTTCAAGCCCGACGGGGCCACCGTTGTAGTTCTTGATGATCACGGTGAGCATACGCCGGTCAATTGCATCCAGTCCCAGCCGGTCAATTTCCAGCCGAGAAAGCGCAATATCAGAAATATCACTGGTGATAACGCCGTCTCCCATGACCTGCGCAAAATCTCGCACGCGTTTTAAGAGCCGATTAGCGATACGCGGCGTGCCCCTTGCACGGTGTGCCAGTTCGACGGCACCTTGCGCTTCACACGGAATGTCTAGAATCTTGGCGCTACGCACGATGATTTCGGCCAACTCTTCGGGGTTATAAAGCTCCAGGCGCATCTGTACGCCGAAGCGATCTCGCAACGGCGCGGAAAGCTGCCCCGCACGAGTCGTAGCACCAATCAGTGTAAAACGCGGCAAATCGAGCCGGATAGAGCGCGCCGATGGCCCCTTGCCAATCATGATATCCAGCTCAAAGTCCTCCATCGCGGGGTACAAAACCTCCTCCACCGAGCGGTTGAGACGATGTATTTCGTCGATGAACAGAATATCGCCCTCGCCAAGGTTGGTCAGCAGCGCCACCAGATCGCCCTGGCGCTCAAGCGCCGGACCGGAGGTGACGCGGATCTGTACCCCCATCTCATTGGCTATAATCTGCGCCAGTGTGGTTTTACCCAGTCCTGGCGGGCCGTAGAATAGCGCGTGATCCAGCGGTTCCGCCCTAAGGCGGGCCGCCTCTAAAAATATCTTAAGGTTTTCCTTGACCTTGGTCTGGCCGATATATTCGTCCAAGCTGCGCGGGCGCAACGACAGCTCGGTTTCAGAATCGAGCCGTGTATACTCCGGCGCAACGATGCGATTTTCAAAATCAGTTTCATCATTTCGCAGCAAGAAAAGACCTCCTTTTTATGGTTGTGGCAGTGTGGTTAAAGCACTAGAAGCGCGCAAGTTTTTTTAAGCCGCGCTTGACCAGCGTTTCCACCGACATCTCATCGGTGCAGTCAGCCAACGCGCCTGCCGCTTCCGACTGGCTGTAGCCCAGCGCCGCTAAAGCGGCTATCGCCTCGCTGAGGTTGCCGCCCTTAGTCGTGGAAGCTGAAACTGCCTCCAGCACCTTGGTATCGGCCGAACCAAAGCCGCCTAGCTTGTCCTTTAACTCCAAAACAATGCGCTGCGCAAGCTTGTTGCCCACACCCACCGAACGAGTCAGCGCCTTAGCATCACCGGAAGCCACCGCTAAAGCCAGCTGACTGGAACTAAAGTCAGATAACAGAGTCAGCGCCAATCTAGCCCCCACCCCGTTGACCGTGGTCAGCAACCGAAAACTCGCCAACTCCTGCGCGTCAGCAAAACCAAAAAGGTCTACCGTGTCATCACGTACCACCATATGGGTCAACAAAAGCACCTCGCTGCCTGTGCACGGCATTTTAGTTAGGGTGTTGAGTGAAACGGCGCAACGATAACCCACACCAGCACACTCCACCACAACGCCACCCGGCTCAGCGAGCAAGAGCTCCCCTCTAAGTGAATAAATCATCGGTTCCTCCTGTTGTTGTCGTTTAGCACCGCGCGCCGCATCGTTGAAACCGATGCGCTGTGCGCGTGACAAATCGCTATGGCCAACGCGTCGGCGACATCATCCGGCTTAGGACATTCCGGCAGACACAATAGCCGCCGGGTCATGTCCATCACTTGACGTTTTTCGGCCTTGCCATAGCCAACCACTGCCTGCTTGACCTGCATAGGATTATATTCGAACGGCTCAATGTCATACTGTGCTGCCGCTAGCAAAATGACCCCTCTGGCTTGCGCTACATAGATGCCTGTCGTCTTGTTCTGCGAAAAAAAAAGCTCTTCTATCGCCATGGCGTCGGGGCGTACCCGCTCAATCAGCGCGCACATGTCGCTGTAAATGGACGCCAGTCGCTTTTCAAACGGAACCTTGGGCGGCGTGGTAATTGCATCCGCCTCCAACATGGCAAATCGGCCGCGGTCGTAAGAAACCGCACCGCAACCGACAATGGCATACCCTGGGTCTATGCCTAATACCACCATCGGCTTACCTCCCTTGTTTGTCGTAAATGGGTATATCTGACTTATTATAGCATAGACAGCCCTTTCCAACAAGCAGTCAAGCGTCGTTTTTATGAGCATTGCATGTGTCATTTGTAAACAAAACTGCTCTCGTGATGACGTCAACCGCACCACCTTTGGAGCATGATTAATGATATATAAATGTCATTCTTTCATACCGTCATATCTGGTTAAAGAAGATGTACATCCCGATACCGCATTTAATGTTTACAAACCTTACCATCTATAGTAAGTATGGAGGAAATGTTTGACAAAAGGATGATGGACGTGTTATGTAAACATTGTGGTTAAAGAGATTCCTGGAAACAGCAAATTCTGCCGGTACTGCGGTCAGCCCGTTGTGTCGCAATGTGAAAGCCCCACCAATGAGCCACCCGAGATGCAACAACAGCAAATCTGATGCTGCAGCTGAGTGACAAAATACTGTACAACATGCGTTATGCATTAGGCAGCGATGGTACTATTATCGCTAAAGACAGACTCTTTAAAGATCGGGGATACGGAGAGCTAATTTTTGACAATCCAATCAATCCTGATAAATGGGTAAAAAACGCCGCAGATTTTAACAATGCCGAGGATGAGATAACGTTGACAGAGTTTACTGCCATTGATCTTGGGATGACCTACAAAGAGGCGTGCGCTATCATCAGCAGCCACGGCATCGAAAATTATCGCGTTAATGTTCTAGGATACGAAACCGTAATCTACACCTGGGAAGGTATTGGTACCAAGGAGGCCAGCGCTACCCTGACCTTTACCGACGGTTTATTAATTGCTAAGGAACAGAACGCCCTAAAGCAAATATTGAGATTAAGACCGCATTGCAGCTAAAACAGCTTGACCATGCGGTCTTATTTTATCTTTCTTCGCCACTTCAATTCCTGACGGTATCACATTTTAAATTAAAAAGCGTCTTTGTATGGAATATTATTTCCACCGTCGTTGTTGTCTGGGTTCTATTTCAAAGGCAAAAGGTATTGGGCATAGCAAGAATGGAAAACGCTATTTTGTCGTCAAAATTTTCAACGCAAAACAAAAACCGCACTGCCCGCCGAAAACGGCTTAGCAATGCGGTTTTTTCTGGTGGACGATAACGGGCTCGAACCGCTGACCCTTCGCACGTCAAGCGAATGCTCTACCAGCTGAGCTAATCGTCCATGTCACTTCAAGCGACGTAGGCAATTATACAACACGAAACTAAAAAAAGCAAGGGGTTTGTCCCACTTTTTTAAATTTTTTTTACTAAACACCATTGTAACGCTTAGAAATGCGAAAAAACCGATTAAGGGCTTACAATTTCTTAATGATCTTGAAGAAAACCGGCGTCTAAATGCGAAATATAAAGATATTCAGACTATAATCGCTATAATTTAAAAATTCGGGGATTTGTCGCCGCTTTTTCTAGTTAGCATTTTACCTTGCTAAACTGTTATAATGAGACCTGTTCAAATATCATGTGAAAGGAATGGACCCTCATGAAAAAGATTATTTGCGCAACTCTCGCAGCCGCAATGGCGCTTGCTCTGACTGCCTGCGGCGGCGCTTCTTCCAGTGTTTCAACTCCCGCTTCCTCCGAGGCATCGGCTGCTTCTTCCGCCGCCCCCGCTAAAGAAACCTATATCGAGTTGACCGAAGACCTCGGCGCCGAAGAATACGGCGTAGGTTTTCGCAACGGTGACATCGCCTTTGGCCTTGAGGTACAAAAATACTTAGACGAGATGATTGCCGACGGCACCGCCGCTGAAATTTCTCAGAAGTGGTTTGATACCGACGCACTTTTTAAGGACAAGGGTTTCCTTGAGGAATCCGAAGCGCCCGCCGACGACAAGTCGCTTGAAAGCATCAAATCTAAAGGCAAGTTCATCGTCGGCCTTGACGACAGCTATCCCCCCATGGGCTTCCGCGATGATAAAAATGAGATTGTTGGCTTTGATATCGACCTCGCCAGAGAAGTTGCCAAGCGTATGGGCGTCGAAGTTGAGTTCCAGCCCATCGATTGGGATTCTAAAGAGCTTGAGCTCAACGCAGGAAAAATCGACTGTATCTGGAATGGTATGACCATTACCTCCGAGCGCGTCGCAAATATGTACTTCACCAAGCCCTATATTGCCAACCAGCAGATCATCATTGTCCCCGCTTCGTCCGGTATCACCACTAAGACGCAGCTTGAGGGCAAGATTGTCGGCCTGCAAAAAGGTTCTTCCTCGCTTGAAGCGCTCACCTCTGACCCCATTGGTGACAAAGTCAAGGAAATTGTGGAGTATCCCGATAACGTCTCGGCTTACATGGATTTACAAGCTGGACGAATAGACGTTTTTGTTGTAGACTCTGTTGTGGGTCGATATGTCATCGCACAGAACGCCCGATAATTAAAACGGAAACGGTGGTCGTAAATCAATGCTAAAAAATTTTTTTGACATCGCCATACTGCTGACTGACGGTGTCAAATATACCCTTGCGCTTTTTGCGGTCACCATTGTTGGGTCGATGCCGCTGGGGTTGTTGCTCACATTTATGCGCATCGGAAAAAGTACCATTCTCCGTGGTATAACTAGCTTTTATGTGTACATAATGCGCGGAACACCGTTGCTGTTACAGCTTTACTTCTTTTATTATGGCCTACCATTTATTCCCGGCATGAAAAACGTCATCGTGCTCGACCGACTAACAGCGGCGATGCTCGCTTTTGTTTTGAATTACGCGGCCTATTTCTGCGAGATTTTCCGCGGTGGCATCATTTCGGTGGACAAGGGTCAATATGAAGCTGCCCGCGTGCTGGGCTTTTCCAAAGTACAAACGCTGTTTAAAATTGTACTGCCACAGATGTTGCGCGTGTCGCTGCCCTCCATCGCCAACGAGAGCATTACACTGGTTAAGGATACGGCGCTGGTCACGGTTATCGGCGTCACCGAGATTCTGTATTTTGCCAAGGCGACGGTCAACCGTCAGGCGGTGTTCACCGCTTATCCCGTGGCGGCGGTGTTTTATCTGTTGATGACTTATATCATCACCAAGCTGTTCGATTATCTCGAACGCAAATACAGCTTTTAAGGGGGGCGCGCTAATATTATGAGTATTATTGAAGTACGCAACCTTAAAAAAAGCTTTGGCGATGTAAGAGTACTCGACGGTGTCTCCTTTTCGGTCGAAAAGGGAGAAGCCATTGCGGTCATCGGCCCCTCCGGCTCAGGCAAAAGCACCATGCTGCGCTGTCTGATCGGTTTAGAACGTGCAGACGGTGGCGATATTATCATCGAAGGCGACCCGCTCATGCAAAATGGCGTCTATGTCGGCGACGCTCAGATGCGTAAGGCTTGCGCTAAAATGGGTATGGTATTCCAAAGCTTTAATCTTTTTCCGCATATGACCGTGCTCAATAATCTGATTGCGGCACCGACAATAGTGCGCAAAGAAGATAAAACCGAGGCTACCGAGCGCGCCCGCACGCTACTGAGTGACGTGGGGCTCTTGGATAAGGCCAATGTCTACCCCTCAGCGCTTTCGGGCGGACAAAAACAGCGTGTGGCCATCGCCCGCGCGCTGATGATGAACCCCGATCTATTGCTGTTCGATGAACCAACCTCGTCACTTGACCCTCAGCTGACTGCCGAGGTGCTGGCGGTGATGAAAAAGCTGGTGAAAAAGCGCATGACCATGATCGTTGTTACCCATGAGATGGGTTTTGCCCGAGAGGCTGCTGATAAAGTGATGTTCATGTGTGATTGCAACATCGTTGAGATGGGTACCACCAAGGAAGTTTTTGATCACCCTAAAGACCCGCGTATTCGGGAGTTCATACAAAGTATTTTATAAAATCAGGCTATATTGCATTAAATTGATGCAATATAGCCTGATTTTTGCACCTTTTTTGTTTTTTGTCATATCATGCTACTGTAAAAAGCATGCAGGAGGTTTGTTATGCCAAAAATATATTTGAGCCCCTCAACACAAGAGGGCAACTTTTATGTCACCGGCGGCTCAGAGGAATACCATATGAACCAACTGGCCGATGCACTTGAGCCATACTTACGGGCAAACGCCATCGGCTTTACCCGCAACAATCCTAACCAAACTGTTGTTTCAATCATACGCCAGTCCAACGCCGGGGATTATGCACTGCATCTAGCGCTTCATTCCAACGCTGCGCCCGAATACGGCACCTTGCGCGGCGTGGATATTTACTATTTCCCCGGCAGCTATTCGGGGCAGCGTGCGGCTAATATCGCCGTCCGGCGCTTTAAGGAAATTTATCCGCTGCCAGACAAGGTACGCGCACTTACCACGACGAGACTCGGCGAGGTCGACAAGGTCAAGGCTCCCGCACTGTTCCTTGAAATTGGGTACCATGACAACGAGGAAGATGCCAATTGGGTAACCGAGAATCTTGACACCATTGCCAAAACGATTGGTCAGACACTTGCAGAATATTTTGGGCAGCCGTTTGTCAGCCCGATTCAGCCGCAGCAGGCAACAGTGTCCACCTCGGGTTCAAATCTGAACATACGCGCCCGTCCCAGTACCTCAGCGGCAGTCATCGGCAGCATTCCGAACGGTGCCAAAGTCACGGTCTATGGTTTGTTGCCTGAGTGGGCCAGCGTCTCTTACAACAATAATATCGGCTTTGTCAACAGAAAGTATTTGAATATTTAGTTTGCCTTTTAATACCTGCGTAAAAGCGCGTCGTCGGTTCGCCGCGCTTTTGCAGGTGTTACAAAGGTAAATGTTCATATTTTAAATTAAGAATTCGTCAAACGTTTACAGCTTTCTCTTTGACATCGAGACATTTTCAGGCTACAATACTAAATGGTATCGGCAGAAGGTCGGCAATAAATTTAAATTTTATCGTCGCTGACATGTTGCACTTATGCCTGTGCCAAATGCGGACAAAATTAAGAGGAAACAATTCAAATTTAAAGATAAAAAAGAGGTATCGCCGATGGGCATTTTTGACAAGATATTCGGAAACTACTCCGACAAGGAACTAAAGCGCATCCGGCCTATTGCCAACAGCGTTATGGCGCTGGAAGGCAAATATGCAGCTCTCACCAACGCAGAGCTCAAGGCCGTAACACCTGCTTTGAAGGCTCGCCTGCAAGCTGGAGAAACGCTTGACGACATTTTGCCCGACGCCTTTGCCGCTTGCCGTGAGGCAGCGTGGCGCGTGCTGGGGATGAAGCACTTCCCTGTTCAGATTATCGGCGGCATTGTGCTTCATCAAGGACGCATTGCCGAGATGAAAACCGGTGAAGGAAAGACGCTGGTCGCCACGTTACCGTCTTATCTCAATGCGCTCTCGGGTGAGGGCGTTCACATCGTGACCGTCAACGAATATCTGGCCCGCCGCGATAGCGAGTGGATGGGCAAGGTGCACCGTTTCATGGGGCTGACCGTCGGTCTGGCCGTGCCCGGTATGGATAACGACGAAAAGCGCAAAGCTTATACTTGCGATATCACTTATGCCACCAATAACGAACTTGGCTTTGACTATCTGCGCGACAACATGGTTGTGTACAAAGAGCAGATGGTACAGCGCGGACATGCCTTTGCCATCGTCGACGAAGTTGACTCCATCCTGATCGACGAAGCAAGAACGCCGCTGATTATTTCGGGACAGGGTGACAAATCTAGCGACCTTTATGAGCGCGCCGACAAGTTTGCCAAAGGCTTGACCCGCACTAAGGTGACCGAGCTTGACGACAAACAGGAGCAGGAAGTGCTTGAAGGCGATTTCATTGTTGACGAAAAGGCCCGCACTGCCACCCTTACCCAGTCGGGCGTAAAAAAGGCCGAGCGCTATTTTAGCATTGAAAACCTCACCGACGCCGATAACATCACGCTGTCTCACCACATTAATCAGGCCATCAAAGCCAACGGCATCATGCAGCGTGACGTAGATTACGTCGTCAAAGACGACGAGGTTATTATCGTTGACGAGTTCACCGGCCGCCTGATGATCGGTCGTCGTTATAACGAAGGGTTGCATCAGGCTATTGAGGCCAAGGAGGGCGTCAAGGTTGAGCGCGAAAGCAAAACGCTGGCGACCATCACCTTCCAAAACTACTTCAGAATGTACAAAAAGCTCTCCGGTATGACCGGTACCGCTCTCACCGAAGAAAACGAATTTCGTGAGATTTATAACCTCGATGTCATCGTGATCCCCACCAACCGCCCGGTTATCCGTCAGGATTATGACGACGTGATCTACCGCAGCGAACAGGGCAAATATAACGCCGTCATTGAGCAGGTTGTGGAATGCCACGAAAAGGGTCAGCCGGTGCTGGTCGGTACAATTACCATCGATAAATCCGAGTTGCTCTCGTCGATGCTTAAAAAGCGCGGCATTAAGCACGAGGTGCTAAACGCCAAATATCACGAGCGTGAGGCAGTTATTGTTGCACAGGCCGGCCAGTTTGGCGCTGTCACCATTGCCACCAATATGGCGGGTCGTGGTACTGACATCATGCTCGGCGGCAACGCGGAGTTTCTGGCAAAGAATGAGATGCGCCGCCAGGGCTTCTCTGAGGAATTGATTGAGCAGTCCACCGGTCACTCAGATACTGACGATAACGAGATTATTGAGGCGAGGAAGCAATATGCCCAATTGCATGATAAATTCCGTCAATTAATTGCACCCGAGGCCGAAAAGGTTAAGGCGGCGGGTGGCCTGTTTATCATCGGTACCGAGCGGCACGAATCACGCCGTATTGATAACCAGCTGCGCGGCCGTTCCGGCCGTCAGGGTGATCCTGGCGAATCTCGCTTTTTCCTCTCGCTGGAGGATGACCTCATGCGTCTGTTCGGCGGCGACCGGATACAGAACCTCATGGAAACCCTGAAGGTTGACGAGGAAACGCCAATTGAGGCCAAGCTTTTATCTTCAACTATTCAATCAGCACAGTCTAGGGTCGAGGGTCGAAACTTCTCCACCCGTAAAAACGTTCTGCAGTTTGACGACGTCATGAATCGTCAGCGCGAGATGATCTATTCCCAGCGTCGTTCGGTCATCGACGGCGAGGATATCAAAGAGACCATTCTGCGCATGTTCGACGGCGTCATCACCGATGCGGTGGATTCTTATCTGCCAGGTGCCACCGAAGCTGAAAGCTGGAATCTGACCGGCTTGCGCGATTATCTCTTAGGATGGGTTACCGACAAGGACGACCTTAACTATACGCTGGGCGATCTGGACCGAATCGGGCGTGATGCCATCCGTGAGCAGCTACAAAAAAAGGCGCACGACCGTTATGAGGCGCGTGAAAAGGAGTGGGGCGAAAACCTTACCCGTGACCTTGAGCGCATGATTCTGCTTAAAAACGTCGATGTGCACTGGATGGATCATATCGACGCTATGGACGAATTGCGCCGCGGCATTTATCTGCGCAGCTACGGCCAACGTGACCCAGTTGTGGAATACCGTGTTGAAGGCTCAGAAATGTATGACGCCATGGTACAGGCCATCCGGGAGGACACCGTTAAAATGCTGTTAACCGTGCGCGTGCGCATTGAAGCGCCCGTCGAGCGCGAGCAGGTGGCAAAGCCCACCGAACCTGTGCCGGATGGCAGCGCTAAGCCGGTGCAGCGCAAAACTAAAAAGGTCGGCAGAAACGACCCCTGCCCCTGTGGTAGTGGTAAAAAATATAAGCACTGTTGCGGAAGATAATCGTACACCCAAACTGACACAAATATTTGTTTTGACACAAGGCTGCCGCCAAATTGCGGCAGCCTTAATTTGTCGAAAAGCTTTCTTGTCGCTTAGGTTTAGCCCAATCTCCTCAGAACACGTAATTACGTGTTTTATCGTCAATCCGGCGCATGCTTGCGTGGCTTAACAGCTTTACTGCTCACATTATCTCCCCTAGCTACACAATACCCAATTTACTCTTTTGAACAGTTTTCAGCGCAACCGGTATGGTAAATCAGGCCTTCTTGCTCTTTGACTAAACTTATCTGTTGCCAATGCGTAAATCTATACATTGTGCTAAAATTTAAGTCAAGAGGCAAAAAAATGCAATTATCTTCACACTCTATTATTAATGAAACTTAGTATTTGCTCATAAAGATAGCAAAAGGGGCTTGTGCTACTGGGAATTTTTTTCAAAAAGGCTTTCATTCTTTGAGCGTTTGATGTATGATACGTTACGGTTATAGTGTCGTCAACGAAAGCGCCTTTTGGTGTTTAGAAGGCTTGTCCTTGATTCTTTCGCCTTTTCGGCGGATGATACTTTCGGCTCCGGTCTACTTATGCCAACGCTATTTGTCGCCGACGTGAAAAGAGGGGGTTGCTGTGTTAAAGCTCTATAAACTGCAAAAAAGCTTTGATAAGAAGCGCCCTGTTTTAAGAGAGATCACCTTTTCGCTAGCGCCAGGTTCAGCCATCTGCATCGCTGGTAGAAATGCCACTGGCAAAACCACCTTGTTGCGTTTGGCTTCCGGGTTGCTTTTGCCAGATTCGGGTACTGTCAGCTGCAGCGGTAAAATTGCTTTTGTCCCCCAGGAACCCGTGTTGCTGCCGGAACTCACGGTGTTGGATAATCTCAGGTTGTGGTATTCAGCCCAGGGATTAGATGGCCCTTTTTTTGCCGAAAAGTCACCTGAAACAGCGTTGGGATTGTTACCTTTTCGCAAAAAGCGCGCCGGCGCACTTTCAGGCGGGATAAAAAAACGCCTATCAATCGCCACGGCGCTGGTGGGCAGCCCTAACTTTCTTTTGCTTGACGAACCCTTTGCAGCGTTAGATGCACCGGGTTGCCATGAGTTGTCATTGCTGTTTTGCCGCTTAAAAGCCCAAGGCATTGGCATTTTGTTCACCTCGCACGAGCCCGCACAGATTGCCGCTCTCGCCGATGATGTCTTTTTGCTTCAGGACGGGCGACTTTCAAGGACGCTAACACTTAGCGATATTTCCAAGGAACAGCGCGAATCCAGCGTTTTAGCCTTACTTTTCAATACCGCGCTATAATGTATAACCAAGCTATATAATGGCCACAAGAGAATAACAGGAGGATTTTCATGAACGAAAACAACGGAGCGAATTTTAACGCATCAGAGACGGTCACCACCCTGCCGCCACCTGTTCCGCAAAAGAAAGCGGGCAAGTCAAAGCTACTTATAGGGGCTGCTGCCGTCTGCGCGATTGCAGCTGTTGCGGCAGTTATCAAGTTTTCTTCTACCCCCGACCCCAAGACGACGGTAGAAGCGGCCTTCACCGCAACCGCAGAGCAGCAACAGATCGCTGTCGATAAGATATACCAAAAGATTCCTGCCGCGAAGCTGATGTTCGAAGGCCGCAGCGGCGCCATGACCACCGATTTTGACTTTAAGTTAAACGCCATTGAAGATAACCCTTACGCTGCTTTTGCGAACGCTATTCTAAAGGATGCCGGCATCCGAGGTAGCGCCAGCAGCGATCCTGCGCAGCAGACCGCCGCTTTTAACGCCTCGGTTTATCTCAAGGATGCGCCGATGATTGAAGCTCATGCCTTTATGTCGCCGGAACTTATTGTCGCGGGCGTACCCACCTTTAGCCAGACAGCTCTTTCGATTAACCCCACCACCTTTGCGCAGGATTATACCGGAAGCGTACTCAATGCTGTCTACCCGATTGATGCGCAGTCGCTCGATATGATGCAGGGCGTCATTACCGGAGAAATTGAATATATCAACGCCATCAGCGCGATTTCTTACGAGAAGATGTTGGCTGACATTACCCCCATCTTTAAAAATGCGCTGACCAATGCGACCTATACATACGACAAACAAAACAAAAAATATGTGGTCGATATCCCTGGCGAAGACCTGAAAAGCGCCGTGCTTGACTACTATCGCTATATTTATTTTGAATCAGAATTTGGCGTAGCGATTGAAAAGATGGTTACCTCTGCGATCGACGCAGATCCCAGTATGACCTATGAGGGCATGATGAACGAAGCTATCTCCAGCATTGATGAAAGCCTCCCGGATATGGACGCTAAGCTGACGCTGGATATTAAAAGCGGCCTGATTAAATCCGCTAATCTGGTTTGCACCCCCGTTGCAGCTGCCTCCTCTTCTGAAAGCGCCGAGGTACCTGAAATCATAGTGAACAGCTTTGTTTTTGATTGCACCTTCGACGATGCAGTCAATACCGCAAAATTGGTCATCGCAACTGAAGATGCAATGAACATAACAATGGATGCCACTTCCACTTTCTCAAACGACACCTATGCGACGGATATGACTGTAGGGGTCGAGTCCAGCTTCATCACGTTTAATATGCCGCTGAATATCAGTGTTGCAGCCGACGGTGCTTACAGCTGCGTCGCCGATATGAACATTGATGCAGACGGTGATCTTGTTAATGCTGGCTTTGCTTTTAACGGTACCGCCGTACTTGAAAACGACGCGCTTACTGTGAGCCTACCCGATTCCCGCATTTATGCTTCGGCGTCTGACACTGCAGTCGGAGCATTGGTGTTCGACATTGACTACACCAATGCGCCTTTAACCGAAGCACTGACCGCGCCCGAAAGCACCTCGCTCTTTGAGTTGGATGCGCAACAGCTTGAACAGTTAAACAATGAATATTCCGTCGGGTATGAAAGCCTTGTCGGCCAGCTTTACAGTCTGCTAATGGGCTGATTTAACCGCCGGGCCACATTCTGACCTTTCGGTAAGACGCCCCTTTTCGCGCCGCATAATACGAGCGAAAGGGGGCGTTTTGTGCCGGTTTGTAAGAGTTATGATAGCTTTGTGATTAAATGGCAGAAAAGGGGGGTGAAACACCGTGAAGCTGGTTTTTCAGGGTTGGCGCATCGCGTTGCGACACAGCCTGGGCGCAATGCTAAGCATTCTGATTTGCCTTGCGCTGCTTTTTACAGCGGCGTTAGCCGTTCTGAGCGCCGCACCGATGCCTGAGCCGGTCAAGTTGGCTGTTGTCAGTCTCGATGACTCCTCAATGCCCACTACACTAATCGCCTCTGTGATGGCCTCAAGTTTTGAGGGGGTCGCGACAGTAACTCTGCTTGAGCCAGATGAAAATACCAATGGTTATGCCGCTGTGTTAACGCTACCACAGGGCTTTTGGAACAGCATTATGACTGGAGAAAATCTCGCCCCTGCGCTCACTGTCAACGTCTCTTCACCACTAGAGGGACTCTGGATACGTCAGCTGGCCCAATCCGCCGGCCGCACGCTGCTGAGTGCGCAGAACGCCGTAGGCGGTTTGCTTTCAGCCATGTATGCCGAGGGTCTATCCGATGACGAAATCAATCAGAAACTATTTTCGGCGGATATGGCTTTAATGGAAAGCTATTTGGCCCGAAAGGGCCTGTTTGACAGCCAGGTGCTGCACACCACTGGAGATGTTGCAGTCGCAGCATATTACGGTAGCTCTGCGGTTTCATTTGTCTTTTTTTCCCTCTTGTTTCTGCTATTTCCACCACTTTACGCGCTGCGGCAGTTTGCAGCCTTTTCACAGCGTCGGCGCGAAACCTTTACCAGTTGTACTTTGACTGCCATAACGCTGTTTGCCCTTCTCTGCCCTCTGGGCGTTGTCGCACTGGGCTCTCCGATTCAAAATTTTCTGGGTGTCAGCGGCCTTCTCTTAATTTTACTTTGCGCATCGCTACTGGTTTTTTGCGCCGCAGCTTTTTCTTCAACCGCTGCCTGCGGTGCGGCAGTTACTGGGTTGGCATTGATTCAAACGCTATTTGGCGGCGGTCTGCTGCCCGAAGCGCTGATGCCACCCCCGCTGATACCGTTATGTCGCCTGCTACCGCTTTCGCTGATGCGCCGCCTGACCATCGACGCGGCGTTTGGAGCTGGCTTTTCGGACACCGGAGTCGCCCTGCTTTGGTGCATCTTGCTTACCGGTGGCGCGCTTCTGCTGTGGTCGCGAAAGGAGGCGGTGTGATTTGCCCAAGTTTTTAAGTCTACTGGGCTTGTTTTTAAAGTACCGCCTCAAAAGCGCCGCTTTTTGGGTCGGTGCTGCAGTACTATTGCTGCTGTTTGGCAGCTTTGCACTGCTCTGCCCGGTAGAACGTCCAGCCTCAGCGCAGATCGGATTGATGTATGACACTACCGACATTCCTTTGCAGAGCGCTTGTGAACCGCTGTTAGCCTCTGACACGTTATATTTTATCTACTACCCGCCCGAGGCGCTGCCCACCATGCAACAGGATGTTCGCACTGGAGTTCTGCATTGCGCCTACCACATCAACCCTCAGAACGATCCACCAATCACGGTCTATGAAAACGAAGGCGCATTTCTTACCTCTGTCACTGATGAATTAGTATTTGCCGCGTGGTTTGAAACGCAGTTACCTCAAACTACCCTCACAATCGCTGAAAAGCTAGGCCTTAAAGATCAGCAGCACATCGTCGCAGAAATGCAGCGGCTACAGGTACAGAACAGTCCATTGACACTGCTATTGACACTAAATGCCTCCACGGCACCACAACCAGCGGACAGCAGCGGACTAGTCCCTTTGCTTTATGCGGTGCTTATACCGCTATTTCTGCTCTGCTGTGCCTTTTCGGCCATATTGGCTCCGAGCCGCGAACGAGAGCTGATGGCCCTTTTGCAGTTGCGCTGCTCGGCACGTCCCTGGTTGCCCGCTACCGCTTCGGCACTGGCACAGGTCCTCCTTTTCGCTGTACTATCCACGCTCTGCGAGGTGTTACTTCTGCTTTGGGGAATTGATGCAGGTTATGCGCCAGCCGCACGTCTTACGTTGATCGTCCTGTTGGCGTTGTTAGCGGCGCTGATTGTCCCTATTGTTTCGCGTTTTCGCCCAAGCGCCGTGCTGTTGCTGGTCATGATGTTATGGGCAGCCGTCTCGGTTATTTTTTCCGGGGCGATCATCACACCCGAAGCCCTTGGCAGTTTTAGCACGCTGAAATACCTATCTCCTCCGTGGTATCTGCTGCAGCTCATGACTGCTTTAAGCTAACAGCACCTGAATCTGTTAAACAAAAAGCGGACGCCGGTTTTTATCCGTCGTCCGCCCCTTTTATTCTAATATTCTCAGCGCCGCCGCATATTTTCTCAGGCGCTCCTGGGTCTTTTCAGAATGATCCTTGAGTCGAGCCACATCGCTGTTGTGCTTTAAATCCGCCAGCTTCACCGCCCGCGCAATTGGGTTTTCTTTTAACGCGTTAATATAATCCATATAGGGTGTGCTTTTGTCATGAGTTAACAGTCGCACCGCGTCCATCACCTCAGTTGAAAATCCCGCCTTCTCTAGATCGGTAAAACTGACGGTTGTGTCCTCCACAACATCATGCAGGAGCGCCGCCACAATTTCGCTTTCAGTGTGCATCTGCTCAGCAAGGTGCAGTGGATGGAAAATATACGGAACGCCGCTTCTGTCCAATTGGCCATGATGCGCCGAATAGGCCAGCAGCATTGCCTGTCTGGTCTGTGTCGTATATAACATAAATCCACCCCATTTTAATAACCATTTTGAATTTATTTGTGACAAAGTATAACACACCCCAGCAAACAGGTCAAAGAAAATCTTTCAGAATGTATTTTTGCGTGTTCTACTTCCAATATGCTATAATGTGCACACAGTAGCAATAATCCCGCTTCCAAGGCGGGCATATACCCGAACTTCTTCTCTTTCTGAGAAGTTGCACCGCAAGATAGGTTTTGATGAAACCTGAACATTCATGCTACAATAATAAAAAATAAGATAAAGCTATATTTTTGAAAAGTTAGGAGTAACTATGAACCGACCTGAAATTCTCGCCCCTGCCGGTAGCATGGAATCGCTACAGGCGGCAGTCAATTGCGGTGCTAACGCCGTTTATCTCGGTGCAAAGGCGCTCAATGCCCGCCGAAATGCTGGCAATTTTGACGAGGTGGCGCTTTCCGAAGCGGTTTGCTACGCGCATCTGCACGGCGTTAAAATTTTGCAAACGCTTAATATTGTTATGTTCGATAACGAGATTGACGACCTGTTGCGCGCTGCGGAGACTGCTGCAAAACTAGGTGTTGATGCTGCCATTGTTCAGGACTGGGGCGTGTTGTCACTGCTTAAAGCCACTGTGCCGGAACTTCCACTTTTCGCCTCGACCCAAATGGCGGTGCATAACCTTTCGGGCGCTAAAATGGCGGAAGAAATGGGCTGCAAACGTGTGGTCCTGGCTCGAGAACTGTCTGCAGGAGAAATTGCACACATCGTCCAGAATATCTCGGCACAAACCGAAGTGTTTGTGCATGGTGCGCTGTGCATGAGCGTCTCAGGACAGTGCTATCTCTCATCCATGCTAGGTGGGCGCAGCGGCAACCGCGGATTGTGCGCACAGCCCTGTCGCCTTCCCTTTGCCTGCGCAAGCAGCAGTCATGCGTTGTCTTTAAAAGATCTTTCACTGATTGAGCGCGTCCAAGAGCTTGCCGCACTCGGTGTCAGTTCCCTTAAAATTGAGGGGCGTATGAAACGCCCGGAATATGTCGCCGCCGCCGTGACGGCACTGCGTCAGGCACTCGATGGCGAACAGCCTGATATCGACCGTCTGCGGTCAGTTTTTTCACGCAGTGGCTTTACAACCGGATATTTTGACAGCAAGCGTGACCGATTTATGTTTGGCATTCGGCAAAAGGATGACGTCACTGCCGCCACGAGTGTGCTCGGCGAGCTGGCACAGTTAGCCGGGCGTGATATTGGCGCGGTCCCGGTGGAGGGCGCCTTCACCGCCTTTGAAGACGAACCGATTTCGCTGGCCTTGCGAGATCGAGATAAAAACAACGTCTTTGTCGAGGGAGATGTTCCTCAGGCAGCACACACCAAACCCACCGATGAGGCACGCGTCCGCCAGAGCCTGTTAAAAACCGGTGGTACGCCTTTCCACTTCATCGATCTGGATATCGCACTATCAGACGGGCTAATGATTCCGGTGTCGCAACTCAACGCCCTGAGACGTGAAGCGTTTGAACAACTCTCTGCCCGGCGTTGCGCGCCGCACCCCCACCGCTTTTACCCCGATCGCCCCCCTCTCCCCGCCACGGCCATAGCACCTCCGTCGCAACCCGCGTTGCGCATTCGCTGCCAGGCCAATCAGCTTTCAAAGTCCCTGCTCGATTGCTGCGAAAGCGTTATTCTACCGCTTAATGAGGTTGCTGAAGGCATCCGGTTGGGGGTCACGCCCCAGCGCATTATTGCTGAAATTCCTCGTATTTTATTTACGGATGAAGATCAGGTCGCCCAGAAGCTCAAAATGCTACGCACGCTAGGCGTCACGCGCGCATGGTGTGGCAATGTTGGTGCTGTTTGGCTGGCGAAACAGGCGGGACTGTCTGTCTGCGGTGGTTGGTCACTAAATCTCACCAATACCTTTGCTTTGCAAACAGCGGCTCAGGTGGGCTTATCCGATGCCGAGCTTTCTTTTGAACTGTCACTGTCTCAGGCAATGCATTTGCGTAGCAGTATGCCACTGGGCCTTATCGCTTATGGTTCACTGCCGCTCATGACGTTTCGCAACTGTCCGGTGCGTGCCCAAATCGGCTGCGCCCGCTGTGACCGTAAGCAAACACTCACCGACCGCAAGGACGTCGCCTTTGCGGTGCGTTGTGACCCCTGTGATGCGCAGACCGGTGTGAGCGCGCTTTATAACTCGGTACCGCTTTATCTGGCTGACCGCCGAGATGAGCTTATCGGTCTTTCGTTTGTGACGCTCTGGTTTACCGGCGAATCCCCATTGCAGTGTCAGCATATCGCCGCCGCTTATGCGGGTCGGGCCGACGCAGCGCCGCCTAAAGATTACACACGCGGCCTTTACTACCGAACGGTTTTATAAAAGGAGTTTTCTATGGCACTTAAATACACCACCCTGCTGTTTGACCTCGATGGAACATTGACCGACTCAGAAGAGGGCATCGTCAAATGCGTTCAACACAGCCTGCGTCCCTTTGGCATTGAGGAAAATGACCCGGTCGTACTGCGTAGTTTCATCGGCCCGCCGCTCAGTGCTTCTTATAAGCAGATTTACAACTTTACAGAGGGGCAAATAACCGTAGCCATCGATACTTTTCACGAGCGCTTTGATGCAGTCGGAAAGTTCGAAAACCGCCCTTACGACGGCATCTGCGAACTGTTGGAGCGCTTGAAGAACGCGAATTTTCGTCTGATGCTGGCCACCTCAAAGCCGGAGCATTTTGCGCGGCAGATTATGGCGCACTTTGCACTTGAAGGTTATTTTGACGTTATTTGCGGATCTGACGAAATGCAAGGCCGATTTGAAAAGCAAGATGTAATACAAGAGATTCTGCGAATTCAGCCGCAGCTTAACCGCGATAACACCATCATGATCGGTGACCGAAAATATGATGTCGAGGGTGCAGCACTCTGCGGACTGGACTGCATCGGTGTTGCCTACGGCTTTGGCGGCCACGACGAGTTGATGACCGCTGGAGCTAAGTACATAGTTGAAACGGTACCGGAACTGGGTGTGTTGCTACTAGAGTAAAAATATATGTGTCTAGAATATGCGTCAAACCCTATTCGTGGGATTCTCTTGCAAAACCCTATTTCAGACCGTCTTTGTTCCTTTATTTTTGTACTGACAATTGTTAGGCTCAACTCACGCCCTATAATCGCTTATTGTTATTTTTGCACACTATTCTTTTAAAATAAGCACAACGCCCGTCCGCTTTTAAGCAGACGGGCGTTATTTTGATATTTCAAAGCTTGGATACATTACCCCTTAACATGGCGGTAAATCGTCGTCCTTTCGCTTGAGTTTCGTCTTGTTACCCTGTTCGTCAACGACGTAGGTATGGTTAAGTTGGGTGACCAGGCTGCGGCGATAGCTTTCAATATACTCCCGGCGCAATGCGTCCCGCTCGGCCAGTTCAGCAGGGCTTAGCGCTTCACCCGCTTTTACCCTTCGGGCAAATTCGTTGATGCGGTCCAATTTTTTCTGTTCCAAAATAATTACTCCCTGAAATCACTTATTCAAACGTCGGTTACAGACGGCGTACGTCCGTAAACGCAGCGGTCAATTCCACTTAAATCCTTGGCAAAGCCAATGCTATGATAGCCCTGACCTGACATAATGTCGGCAATTTGCTGTGCCTGTTGCCAGCCAGCCTCAAACAGTAGCATGCCATTGGGGGCCAACAGCATTTTGGCACTCTGCGAAATACTTCGATAAAAAACAAGCCCATCTTCACCGCCGTCCAGCGCCATTTTAGGCTCATAGCGCACCGGCTGCGGCAGCTCTGTCAGCTCCTTGGCCGTGAGATAAGGCGGGTTTGAAATAATCATATCCAGTTTTGGTAACCCGAGCGGTGCCAAATCGCCGAGCACATCGGCTTCCATCACGCTGATGCGCGGACAATCTTTGGTATTCTCACGTAGATAACGCAACGCTTCCTTAGAAAGTTCCAGCGCATATACCTCACACTGAGGCAAATTCTGTGCTACCGCCAGCGAAATCGCGCCGCTTCCAGCACAAAAATCAGCAACCTTGGCCAAAGGCTCCTGCGATAAAAGGCCCAGCGCAGCATCCACCAGTGTTTCAGTGTCCGGGCGGGGAATCAGCACCCCCTCACCAACTTTAAGTGGTATGGAGTAAAACTCCCACTCACCGAGCAGATATTGTAACGGATAGCCATCGACGAGCCTCTTGACCTTCTGAGAAAAAATCAGTGCATCGTCGGCAGCAATTTCATCATTCGGCCGGGTATGCTGTGCCTGTGCCCCAAACTGGGCATAAAAAAGTTGTGAAAGATCAAAATCTGCCGTATCATGCGTCAGTTTTTTACGACATTGAAGATATAGCTGAGAAACGGTCATCTTTACCACCTATCGTCTTCCTGATTCTGCGGGATGCAGGGCCTCATCGCGGCAATAGCGGCCTCGATTTCTGATACATCTGGTTCATTGGTCGTCAGCCGCTGCAGCCACAACCCCGGCGCGGAGATAATCCGTGTGCAAGGGGTGTCATAGCGCCCCGCCAACTTAATGATCTCATAAGCGATGCCAACCACCAGCGGCAGGCAGACCAGCTTTAACGCAATGCGCACGATGAGATTATCCCAGGTTACAAGCGAAAAAACCAGTGCTGAAACCACCAGTACAATGAGAATGAAACTGGTGCCACAGCGCGGGTGAAAACGCGAATGCTTCATCACATTTTCAGGTGTCAACTCTTCACCCGCCTCGTAGCAGGCGATGGTCTTATGCTCGGCCCCGTGGTATTCAAACACACGGTGAATTTCAGGCATTCGGCTGACCAAAAATAAATAAGCTAAAAAAATACCGATTTTAACAACTGCCTCAATCAGTGACAATAATAGCCGCGTAGCGACAAACGGACGAATAAGCCCGATAAGAAAGGTTGGTAGCACCATAAACAATGCCACTGCCAGCAACACACCGAACACCCCGGCGACTCCAGCTAAAACCTTTGAGAAATTCTCCCCAAACCAGTCCATCAGCTTTTTTTCAAAACCGCTGGGCTCTTCTTCAAAACCAGAAATCTCAGCAGATTTCATTAGGCATTTATAGCTGACAGCCATACTGTCAAAAAAATTAAATACGCCTCGTATAATAGGTGTTTTTTTATACCAAGGTTTGGAGCCTTCCTCGGTTCTCCATTCGGAAATATCTAGCTCACCATTGGGTTTACGCACCGCCATAGCGGTGGTATAGGGCCCTCGCATCATTACGCCTTCTATAAGCGCGCTGCCGCCTATTGAGGTCTTTTTACGCTCGTTTGTATTGCTCAATATGGTTGTTCCTCCCCGCCCTGTTCAGGCGCCTTGTGTTTAAGCTGTTCATAAAGTGTGGCGTTGGGTATGCGTATGGTGACGGTTGTGCCCTCATCCAAAACCGATGTTACCTCCAGCACGCCTAAAAACGCCGCGACAATTTCGTCAGCAACAGCCAGCCCGATACCGGAACCACGTCGCGTTAAATTTGCTTTGTAGAACTTTTTCTTGATCTTCGGCAGATCCTCCGGGCTGATTCCGCAACCCGAATCTGTCACCGAAATGACAAAGTAACCATTCTGCTGCTGGACCGCCACCTTGACGCTGCCGCCCGCGTCGGAATATTTGATAGCATTATCTATGATGTTGATAAATACCTGACGCAACCGGTTTTTGTCGGCCATGACCACAGCCGCCTCGAGCTGTTCGTCATAGGTCAGTTTGATCTCCTCGCGACGTGCCTTTTCAGTGTACATTAGCACCGCTTCTTCAAGTTCGGCCAACAGGTCGATTCGTTCGATGACCAATTTAAAGCGCCCCGACTGCATGCGCGAAAAATCGAGTAACTCTTCCACCATCATCGCCAGACGGTCGGTTTCGCTGATGATGACTTGCATACCCTTCTGCACTGTTTCGCGGTCGCCCGCGTCGGCGTCGCGTATCGTCTCGCTCCAACCCTTTATGGCGGTGAGCGGTGTTCGAAGCTCGTGCGAGACAGACGAAATAAACTCGTTTTTTAGTTTTTCGGAGTTTCCCAATTCCTCCGCCATATAGTTTATGGTCTCGCACAGATCGCCGATTTCGTCGTCGTTTCGGCTAACCAAGCGGGTTGCAAAGTCTCCCTGTGCAATTTTTCGCGCCGTCTTTCCTATTTCCCCCACCGGAATAACAATGGAACTGATAAAGTAAGAGCCCGAAAGCACCATAAAAAATATGATGGCAACACCAAATACCACCGCAACGGTAATAATTGAAAAAATTAAGCTATCCACCTTGGCGAGCGATACCACTAACCGTACAGCCGTAATACTTTCGTCATTGACAGGTGCAACACAGCTAACCGCCATAATGTTTTCCTCGCCGATACGCCCCTGAAATCTGCCCATGCCATCGGATGCAACAAGCGCTTCCTCAAAATCGGGCATCTCAATTTTTTCGGCCACCGGAAAACCCGACGACGTCGTGGTAATGCCACCGTAAGCATCCACCGCCATCAGCTCCATGCGGTCGCGCTGCTCAAAATTCTCGATGAGACTTCGAACTTCACGCTGGTAGTCGGCTGAGGGATCGATAGAATATTTTGACAACAGCGTGCTGACGGTGTTCGCCTGAGAAACTAGCGTCTGTTGCACCGAGGAATAATAGAACATGCGCACCGCCAGTATGACCGCGACCTCGACGAGCACCAATATGACAAGGATAATCCCAAGGCTACCCGTGAGCCAGCGGGTGGTTATCTTTTTTTGCGCCATGGGCCTCCTCCTAATAGTGTTTTACAGCCATAAGGCCGCCTTTAAATTACCGCACCGACAAATAGGCGCCTAATGCGGCGTCAGGGCATCCACTTATACCCAAAGCCCCACACCGTCGTAATGTGTTGCGGATTTGAGGGCTCCTCCTCCACCTTCATGCGTAGGCGGCGGATGTTGACATCCACAATTTTAACATCGCCGAAATAGTCCTCACCCCACACCGCCGTCAGGATCTGGCTGCGTTCCATTGCCGTTTCAGGGTTTTTCATAAAAATTTCCATAATCTGAAATTCCACCTGAGTTAGCTCAACCGGTTCGCCGTTTTTGGTGACGGTTCGACTTTTAAGATTGAGGGTAAATGGGCCCGAGGTCAGCTCATTATCCGGCTTTTTGGGGTTGGACATAGACACGCGGCGGTGAATAGCATCGACACGCGCCATAAGCTCCGACGGAGAAAACGGCTTGGTAATGTAATCGTCTGCGCCGAGCATCAACCCGTTGACTTTATCCATCTCCTGGCTCTTTGCAGTCAAAATGATGATGCCAAGCGAATCTGAGCGTTCGCGCAATTTTTTGCAGACTGAAAACCCGTCAAGTCCGGGCATCATAACATCAAGAATGACAACGTCAAAGCCCTCCTCAGCATTATCATAAGCGGCAATAGCATCCAGCCCGTTGCTTACGTCGGTGACCGAATAGCCCGCGCGCTTGAGGTTTATGACCACAAAGTCGCGAATGGCGTCCTCGTCCTCGGCAATCAGAATATTTTTCATAGCGGCTCCTTTCTAGAACTGCATCCTGTTACTGCTCTGATATTCTCTCCTAATTAAAGGGATAGACAATTTACACATTGCCGTAAATGTCTACTCTTTAGTGGGAGTGCAGTTACTGTAAATCGAGCAATGAAAACAAGCTTTGCGCCTGCTCATAGGTTATCGAATATCCCGGGTAACCCTCTTCGGGAATATAAATCTGGTAGCTATTAGCACCCTTGGTGCCCACCACGCTGTATTGCGTCGTTTCAAACTTATCCTGATAATCTGAGGGGCTAACCACACGGATACGCAACAGCTCAACATCCGAATGTTCAAGTGATTTATCAAACAGCATAAATCGCCACTCGCCCGTATCAGACTGTCGCCGTACCGTTACGGCGTCCTTCCAGCCGTCGGGCAGTTTAAGCTGATAACCCGCAGCAAAATTGACCACCGAACGCTGCACACACTGCAGCTCACCTTCAAGAATGCTCATGTATTCAGTGAGATAGACCACCTCGCGCTCATCAGTAGTGGAATAGCCCGGAAGCGGTGAAGAAACCGGTATGTCGATCAATCCATCACCATTAACATCGGCGCAGGTCAGCGTTGGGGTTGCCCGGTCAAACGACTCGTAAATACCAAGATCTTCGTTGGAAAGCGCCTCAATAATAGACTTTTGATCATCTACTACTGCAATACGGGTGGTCATTTCGTCAGAACCAAGATAGATATCAGCAAACACCGCATTCAACCCTGTTGTCAACTTGCCATATGAAAGCTTGGCATAGTCAGTCATAGCGGTGGGCATTTTAACCTCACTGGTGCGCACAATACGCCCCGAACGATATTTTATCAGCGACATAACCGCTGATTTGGTCAGATTTTTGGTGCAAAGTATCATCTCAGCAAGACCGTTGCCATCCACATCGTCGATTAAAATTTCGTTATAACTGCCCTCATATCGCGTCTCAGCACTTTCATTGGAATAAGAGTAAACCTTGCAAACTAAATTATCCTTACCCGCAATAGTCCAACCAACAATAATGTTGTTGCGCTCGGCGTTTTCAATGGGTGCGAAAGAGACGAAATCAATCTCGCCGCCTTCCCCAGGAAGCTGATAACGGCTTTTCCAAACACCATCATTCTCCGTGAGAATGCTCATCCATGAAGAAGTCAAGCCGTTAACGGTCAGCTCATAAAAAACAATGGCCTCATCCCGCCCGTCCTTATCCAAATCATCGAGCACACAAGCTGAAAGATTATCGCCCCGGCGGGGATATCGCAGCTTAAAGGTGTTGGTACCGACAGCCAGCTCAACTGCATCGTAGATGGCTGACTGTTGCGTCGTCAAGCGCGGCGGCTCAAGCAGCTCGTTGACGCCGAGCTGCACGCCGTTGCAAGCGCTTAAAAGCAGTAATGATAAAAGCAGCGCTAAAAGCCGCACCGGCCTCACCTCCCTGTTTTAAAGCCTTCCGCCCACTAAAAATAAGGCAGAAAAAACTGTCCGTCCACCGCTTAACAGCGCATCGGCACAGCTCTAAACACATTTTTCTATACCTAATTATTATACCACCAGATAGTTTTGTGTCAATCGCTCAGGTGGTGTCATCCATTAACTAGCTGTAATAATTCTGTAGCATTATCCCCTTTTTCCGAAGCCATTAAAACCAGCATGGTAAAGCTTGTAGTAATGGGCTTTAATTTTCCATTTGATTATGGTAAAATTACCGCAAAAAGGTGAACTAAAAGCTAAACGACTCTACCTCTTAGTTGTACAATGCTTTTGATGGGCAAACTTTTATCCCTGAATACTTTGGCGCTATGGTAAGTGAAAACGAATGAGATACGCGGGCGCAATCGCCCCGCGTTATTCCATACTCTGACGGGAGGTAAAATGACATTATGAAAAAGTTATTACTACTCACAACGGGCGGAACAATCGCCTCAACCCCATCGGAAGATGGTCTGCGCCCGACAGCACCCGGCGCGGGGCTGCTGGAACTGGCCGGCCCGCTCACCTATGATGTCACGATACGCGACCTGCTCACTCTTGATTCCTCCAATGTTCAGCCCGAAGAGTGGCAGCTGATTGCCCGCACAGTATTTGAGCAGCGCGGTGAATTTGACGGCATCGTTATTACCCACGGTACCGACACGATGGCCTATACGGCCTCGATGCTCAGCTTTATGCTTCCGGGTATCGACCTGCCAGTGGTACTCACCGGTAGCCAGTTACCGATTTTTCATCCGCTTTCCGATGCGCCGGACAACCTGCGCACCGCCTTTGCCATGGCGGTCAGCGGTGTCCCGGGTATTTTTGTAGCGTTTGACCGCAAAGTGCTGTTGGGCTGTCGCTCAGTCAAGATTCGCACCACCGGCTTTGATGCCTTCGACAGCGTCAACCTGCCTCCGGTGGCGGAGGTCAGCTCGGATGGACTTGTTATAAATCCTCAGCTGCTGCCCGTAAAAAGTACCCTCTGCACGCTGGCCGATCAAGTGGATAACCGCGTGGCATTGTTCAAGCTGATTCCCGGGCTGGATCCCCGCTTTCTTGAAGCGCTACTTCAACTCGACTGTCACGGCGTGGTGCTTGAAGCATTCGGTTCGGGGGGGCTGGCCTTCTTGCGCCGCGATCTCGTGACTGCACTTGAGTATCTGGTGGAACACGGTGTTTCGGTCGTGGTGTGCAGCCAATGCCTGTATGAGCGCAGCGATATGACCACCTATGAAGTGGGGCGGCGTGCGCTGCAAAAAGGCGTCATTCCCGGCGGCGATATGACTTCAGAAGCCGCCGTTACCAAGCTAATGTGGGCACTGGCCAATACCGCCTCACCCAAGGAAGTCTCAGCACTGTTTGCCCAAAATCTCACTGGCGAAATTAGCGTACGGTAACAGCGGAGCATGCGGGGGAATGTAGCGATATGAGCGGCGCCTAGCGCGTCGCTTATAGCAAATCCAGTCAAGAAGGAGTGGATCGACGCTATTCTTATAAATGTGACATACTGTTGTCAGAATTAAGCTTGTATACTGATTCTCATACCCGTATTAAAAATAGAATCTGTATGGTGGTGTATATAATGCAGGGATATGTGGATAAAAGGGCTCTCATCGCAGAAATCGAAAAGACAGCCGTCCAATTCATCTCGGAATTTGACGGCATTGCGGAAGCGGAGAAAGACCTGTGCTTCGACGGCGTAGACCGCACACCACAGGAAATGCTTGCCTACCAATTAGGTTGGATGCATTTGCTGTTGGGCTGGGAGCACGACGAACAGCAGGGCAAAATTGTCATCACACCTGCACCCGGCTATAAGTGGAATCAGTTGGGCGGACTGTATCAAAGCTTTTATGACCGCTATCGACAAGCATCGTTGTCAGCGCTCAGAGAGACTTTTGCTGCAACAGTTTTTGAACTGACCACTTGGGTCGATAGCCTTGAAGAAACGGTGATATTTACCCCCGGCGGCAGAAAGTGGGCGGCTTCGACATCCTGCAACTGGCCTGTATGGAAATGGGTTCACATCAATACTGTTGCCCCTTTTAAATCCTTTCGCAGTAAGATACGCAAGTGGAAAAAGATGCAGTCCAACCAATGCTAAACAAGCTAGAACGTATTAAGCAGTTTATTACGACCTCTATTTTTAAAGTTAATGCCTAATCAGTGCCACCATTGTGTGCAAAGCGACCCGCCAATCTCACCGATTGACGGGTCGCTTTTTCGCTTTATTATCTACCCAGATACGCTTTTTTAACTTCTTCGTCAACCAACAGCTTTTTACCCTCTCCAGACATGGTGATGCGTCCGGTTTCCAACACATAAGCATAGTCGGCGGTGTGCAACGCCATGTTGGCGTTTTGTTCAATCAAAAGAATCGTCATGCCCTGGCGGTTAATTTCCTTGATGATATCAAAGATACCGCGCACGATAATGGGCGCCAATCCCAGCGAGGGTTCATCCATCATCAACACTTTCGGGCGGCTCATGAGTGCGCGGGCCACTGCTAACATCTGTTGCTCACCGCCAGAAAGGGTACCCGCCGCCTGCCAATGACGTTCCTTTAGACGCGGGAACAAATCGTACACCCATGCGATGTCGTCATCCAACTTGTCGTGCCGAAGGTAAGCGCCAATTTTGATATTTTCAAGCACTGTCAAATCGGCAAATACGCGTCTCCCCTCGGGTACTAGTGTGACCCCCTTCGAGACAATCGTTTCGGTAGGTAGACCACTGATCTTTTCATTCAAAAATGTAATTTCGCCATTCTTGATCGGCACAAGTCCCGCAATAGCGCGCAGTGTAGTGCTTTTGCCCGCACCGTTGGCACCGATGAGTGTTACAATACTCTTTTCCGGAACATCAAATGAGATGCCCTTGACAGCCTCAATGCCACCGTAATTGACTTTTAAATCGTTGACCTTAATCATCGGCCGCCACCCCCAGATACGCCTCTATAACGCGTGTGTTGTTTTGAATTTCGCCTGGCGTACCGGAAGCGATGGTCTTACCAAAATCCAGCACGTAGATGCGATCAGAAATGCGCATAACCAGATCCATGTGGTGTTCAATCATAAACACCGTCAGACCAAAATCATCTCGAATCTGCTTGATAAAATCAGTCAGCTCTTCGGTTTCCTGCGGGTTCATGCCTGCAGCCGGCTCATCGAGCAGCAACAGTGTGGGTTCCGTGGCCAATGCACGCGCAATCTCAAGACGACGCTGTTTGCCATAGGGCAGATTGTTGGCCTTTTCATCCTTTAGATTCTCAAGGTCGAGAATTTGCAGGAGCTCCAGCGTTCTTTGACGCATAGCCGCCTCTTCGGCGCGATTTAGGCGCAGCATAGCTGAAACCACACCGGCCTTTGAGCGCATATGCCGCGCGATAAGAACATTTTCAAACACGGTTAGGTTTTTAAACAGTCGGATGTTCTGAAAAGTTCTAGCGATACCCAGCTTGGTAATCGCATCGGGCGTTTTAACCATCACTTTACTGAATTTATCGGCATCACTGCCCTGGTAAAGCTTTTTCATCGCACCCTGCGGATGGTTTGAAACAATTAGTTCGCCATTAAAGTGAATCGCGCCGTTTGTGGGGGTATAAACGCCGGTAATCACATTAAAAGCAGTGGTTTTTCCCGCACCATTGGGACCGATGAGCGCGACGATCTCGCCACGATTAATTTCCAGCGAGAGATCGTTGACTGCCACGACACCACCAAACTGCATCGTGACGTTTTCTAAACGCAATACATTATTATTCATGTGCCGCACCGCCCTTCGCCTTGGCCCTTTTAGCAAACGGCTTTTTAAATAAACCGATCAGGCCCTTCCACGAGAATTCGCGGTCGCCCATAATCCCTTGACGGTAGAAAAGTACGACGCACATAATGATGACCGAGAACACCACCTTGCGGAATCCTGAGCGCAAAAGCGGCACATGAAACCCACTGATGACAGTCTCAGCATCGAGAAAGCGTAGCCACCACTCGCTGCAAGCGATGAATAGAAAGGACGAGAGGCAGCTACCGGTGACCGATCCGATACCACCTATGACCACGATAAGTAAAATTTCATAGGTCATAGCCGACTTAAAGGCCGAAGCCTGAACGGTGGTTTGATACATCGCCAGCAACGCACCACTGACGCCCGCAAAAAACGAGCTGATGACAAATGAGAGCATTTTATGCTTAAACAAGCTGATGCCCATGGCCTCGGCCGCGATTTCATCCTCACGAATCGCTTTGAAAGCCCGCCCGAATGAAGAATTGATCAGCAGTACGATCAATGCAATGCAGATGCCAGACACCGCGAACGGGAACAGCACCGACGAAAACGCCGGGAATTTGCGCAGTAGGTTGGAACCATTCGTGATGGGCCCCAGCTTATCCCACTGGAAGATGGCGCGAATAATTTCAGCAAATCCCAGCGTGGCAATAGCAAGATAATCACCCTTTAAACGCAACACAGGCAGACCAATTAAAAAGGCAAATGTCGCCGCTGCAAGTCCGGCTAAGACCAACGCCACCGGTACCGGTAGTGCAAACTGAATAATGCCACCATCAAAGTATTGATAAACCTGTGCTCTAGCCTGCGGCGGAATCGTAAAGATTGCATATGTATAAGCACCGATGAGCATAAAGCCTGCCTGACCGAGCGAAAACAGCCCTGTGAAGCCGTTTAAAAGGTTCAACGAAACGGCAACCAATGCGTAGATGGCACCCTTTTTAAGTACCGTGAACAACATTGAAGTAGAGGGTAACGTGCGCTCAAGCAAAAATAAAAATACAAACAGCGCCGCCACAGCAATGAGGGAATAAATGCTTTTCATCTTTTTATCCATGGCAGCCACCTAAACCTTATCCGTCGTTTTTTCACCGAACAACCCCGTGGGTTTTGCCACAAGGATGACGATGAGCAACGCAAAGGTGAAAGCATCCGAGAAGGTGGTCCAGCCAGCGCCCTTGATCAGACTTTCACAGATGCCGATGATGAACGCACCAACCACGGCGCCGGGAATGGACCCGATACCGCCGAATACCGCGGCGACAAACGCTTTGAGGCCCGGCATTGCACCCGCCGTCGGTACGACGCCGGTGTAATTTGTAAAGTAAAGTAGCGAGCCCACGCCGGCCAGCAACGAACCAATGATAAACGTGGTGCTAATGACATTGTTGATTTTGATACCCATCAGTCGCGCTGTTTCAAAATCGCGCGAGACAGCACGCATCGCCATACCGATCTTCGTATACTTTATCAATATGACCAGCGCGACCACCAATACGATGGTAAGCACCGGAGTGATGACGGTGACGCGCTTGGTGGTCGCCGTACCAATGTTTATAATATCGCTTATCCACGGAATGGGCGGATATTGCTTGGCCAAACCACCCGTGACATAAAGCGCCATATTCTGAAGCAGATAAGAAACACCGATGGCCGAAATCATAATGGACATGCGTGGCGCGTTACGCAGTGGTTTATAGGCCACACGCTCAATGACAAAACCGAGCAAAACGGTGAGTGCCAATACCAGCGGTATGGCGGCATACAACGGCATGGCAGTTGAAAAGTAGACCATCATTAGGCCTGCCACCATAAAAATATCGCCGTGGGCAAAGTTGATCAGGCGCAAAATACCGTAAACCATTGTATAACCAATGGCAATCAGCGCATACTGCCCGCCAACCGAGATTCCTGCCAATATGTACGGCAGATTCTCGTTAAAAAATTTCATGTTCCGGAACCCCCACATAATACAAAGTTTGGCGGGAACAGATATGTGCTATTTGCCCCCGCCAAGCTTATTTTCTTTTTAGGCGTCTTTCTTGAGATTTAACACTTTAATTAACGCCCTGAATCGCGACAAATTCCCACTTACCGGTTTCGGTGTTGACCTTCTTGACGAAGGCCGCGTCACGGATAGCATCACCGGTCTCATTGAAAACAATCCTGCCAGAAATACCAGTGTAATCGACCTTCCACAATGCTTCATTAACAGCTTTGGGGTCGGCAGAACCGGCAGCCTTAATGGCCTCAAGCGCGGTGAAATAAGCGTCGTAGCCCATAGCAGAAACCGCCGCGATGGTGTCGTCTCCGCCGTTGTTAGAAAGATTGGTGGGGTTCGCGTTAATCCACTCTTTAATGCCCTTGACGAATTCAGCGCCTTGCTCGTCGTCGGTGCCTTCGTCAAAGAAGGTGGTCACATAAAGATCGGTTTTAGTGCCCTTGGCAGCGTTGAGAATAACGTTAGAGTCCCATGTGTCGCCCGCCATCATGGGAATGCCCAGGCTCTGTGCATTAGCCTGCTCAATGATAAGCGCCGCAGCTTCGGTGGAAACAGGGGCAAAGAAAACATCGGCACCCTCGTTCTTCGCCTTGGTCAGATAGGGGGTGAAGTCGCTGTTGCCCTCGGGGAAGGTCTCGTAAATAACCTTGCCACCCAGCGCCTCAAACGCCTGCTGGAAGTAGTAGCACAGGCCTACCGAATAGTCATCGCCGAGCTTGGCAAGGCTGTAAGCGGTTTTAGCCGAGAAGCTGTCAGTAGCAAAGTTCGCCAGAACGGTGCCCTGGAACGGATCAAGGAAGCAAATGCGGAAGTAGTGTGTATTGCCTTCGGTAACCTGCGGGTTGGTGCAGGTGACGCCGATAACCGGAATGCCCGCGTTAGCAAACACGTCGGAAGCGGCAATGGAAACGCCCGAACCATAGGAGCCCAATGCAATGGAAACACCGGAGCTGACCAGTGAAGCAGCAGCCGACGGGCCCTTGTCGTTAGAAGACTCGTTATCAACGATCACAAGCTCGACTTTATAGTCTTTGCCGCCGACGTTGACGGTGTTAACCAGGCTGTTTGCATACTGGATGCCCAGCGTCTCCTGCTTGCCACCTGCGCCATTATCGCCAGAGGCAGGCTCGTATACGCCAATCTTAATGACATCGACAGCAGCATCGCCCGAAGCGGACGGAGCAGCAGAGGAAGCTGGAGCAGCCGAAGAAGTGGAACCGCCGCAGGCAGTCAAAGCCAGCAGCAGTGCGAGTGCCAGTGACAGCGCTATAACCTTTTTCATTACAAATCTCCTCCAAATTAAGGATACCCGCATTTTTTATGCAGGGCTTACGGAATAATTCTTCCGCTGAAATACAATTATACGCGCACGCAATACAGATTTCAATAGAAAAGCAGTTATTTTAGTCGAATGTACATTTCTTCTAATTATAGGTGATTTTCTGTTTTTGAACGGTGGATTGTATGTTAATTATGACGGTTTTGCAGTTTTATCCGTCATTTCAACCCCTAAACCACAATTAAAAACCGTTTATGGCAAATATTTCTGAAATATTGGCTAGAATTGACACTTCAATGTGCATGCATTCCCCTGTTACAAGGTGGTGAAATTGCACATTTTTGCGGTATCACGCCTATCTTTTTATGCATGTTGTCGCTCCACCATAGAATACATCGCCCACCAGTGGATGTCCCACCACAGAAAAGTGCGGCTAATCTGCTTCATGTCCCCTATGCAAAGTGCATTCCACAACTGACAGACTGTCATTTTGTGCTTACACACAATTTTGCGCTGGCGGATTTTCCATCGGTGTACGCTGTCTGCCAACCGGAATTTCCCTAGTGTATGCGAAAGATGCTGGTTATATTGACAAACCTTTACATACTATAAAGTTTGGCGGGTACAGCTATATTTAAGTGTCCCCGCCAAACCTATTTTCTTTTTTAGGCATCCGCCTTATGATAATTTATTTACTGGGCTATGCTCCGTTTCAGCCACAATTTCCCACTCCCCGGTTTCGGTATTAACCTTCTTGATGAAAGCCACATTACGTATTGCGTTACCGTTTTTGTCAAAGATGATAGGGCCGGAAACACCCTCGTGCTGTACCTTTAAAAGCGCTTCATTGATAGCCTTAGGGTCTATCGAGCCAGCAGCCTTTATCGCCTCGAGAGCGGTGAAGTAGGCATCATAGCCCATTACAGATACTGCTGAAATAGTGTCATCGCCGCCATTGTTTTTAAGGTTGGTAGAGCTGGATTTTATCCATTTCTTGAAGCCCTTAACAAATTCTGAATCCTTATCTTTGATGATATTTTCATCAAAAAAGGTGGTTACATAGATGTCAAGGTTTGTGTCCTTTGCGGCATTGAGCACAGCTTTAGAATCCCAAGAGTCGCCCGCCAGCAACGGTATTGTAAAATTCTGCGCATCAGCCTGATCAATAATCCTTTCCGCCAACGGTATTGAAACAGGAGCAAAAAAAACATCTGCGCCACTATTCTTAGCGGTATTAAGGTAAGGGCGAAAGTCTGTGGTGCCCTCATGGAAAGTCCAATAAATCACCTTGCCACCCAGCGCTTCGAACTGCTTACGAAAGTAGTAACATAAATCGACCGAATAATTATCGCCCAACTTTGCCAAGCAATAAGCTGTCTTGGCCTTTAAACCATTGGTGGCAAAATCAGCAAGAACAGCGCCCTGGAAGGGATCAAGATAGGTAAGAGTATAATGGTGCGTATTGCCCAGAGTGACCTGCGGATTGGTGCAGGTGGCACAGAGTACAGGAATTTCGGCTTTTGAAAAAACGTCGGAAGCTGCGATGGTAACTGCGGAGCCATAAGAGCCGATAACTATGGGGACGCCTAATCTTACAAGCGCTTCAGCAGCCAGTGGGCCTTTAATAATGGAGGACTGGTTATCGACAATAACCAGCTTAACGGGATATTCCTTGCCGCCGATGTTAACGGTGTTAACAAGGCTGTTTGCATATTGAATCCCGAGGGTTTCCTGCTTTCCGCTCGCAGCATTCTCGCCAGAAGCAGGCTCGAAAACGCCAATCTTGATGACATCAGTAGGAGTTTGGGAAGTGGAAACAACGCCTGATGATGTAGGGACAGCTGTCAAAGAAGAACCGCCGCATGCGTTCAGTGCCAGTAACAGGGCAGCTATGAGCGATAGCGATACGATCTTTTTCATGCTAATACCCTCCAAATTCCGAATGCTTGCATCTATGCAAAAATTACAAAAAACTACGTGCAAAAGCAGTATCAACTTCAATAAAAAGATGTTTTGCACATTTCAAACAATTACATTCTATTTGTATTTCTAAATGACGGATTGTATGTTAAAAAAGACCGTTGGAATTCCAAACACTATTTTATCAGGTGTACCTCAGCGTGTATTCCATGCTTTTTAATTATTTTAGTAATATCATCGGGTAAGGGCGCAAATAGACACATCTGTTTTTTGGTTATGGGATGGATAAACATCACCTTGGTACAGTGCAGCGCTTGCCTTTGAATATCAGCTATCTCCCCACCGTAAAATGCATCTCCCAAAAGTGGATGTCCAACTGCGGAGAAGTGTACGCGTATCTGATGCATGCGCCCTGTATGCAGAATACATTCCAACACAGTCAGCTTTTCGTTAGCCGCAAGCACCCTGTATTCGGTTCGTGCCGCCTTGCCGTCCGCCCGCACAACCTGACGCGGTTCATAAGGCTTTTGCTGCGCGAGCGGCAACTCTATAAAGCCGTGTAAATCTTTGATTCGTCCCTGTACCACCGCCAAATAACGTTTGTCAATCTTTTGCCACAACTGCGCCGCCGCAAGTTGGTGCTTTGCTACGACCAGCGCACCACTGGTATCACGATCCAACCGGATCATAGCGCGAAATACACCTTCGGCTGTGTTCTCCAACGTGTCGGCATAATGGCTGCCGGACCGATGGCACACCAGCCCCGCAGGCTTGTTGTAGACAATGATGTCGGCGTCCTCATACAGTACCGGCACAATTTCGCTGCTTACAGAACGCTTAACTGTCGGTTGGGGCAGCGCCACCGTCAATATCTCGCCCCGCTTTAATATATATGTTGAGCGAACCCGCCGCCCCGAGACGCAAAGCCCATCTTCAGTCTGCTTGAGCACAATAATCAACCGTTTGGAATAGCCCTCGGCCAATAACCGCTCCTCTACGCTTTGTCCGTGCTCTTCTACACAATACGAAAACTGCCGAGGGCCTGTCGACGCTCCTGTCGACGCGTTATTCATGCGTCAAAGCCTCCTTTTTAGGCAAAAAGCGCTTGCTTTCCGAGATAAACAACCCCACCAACGTCAGCGCGGTACCAAATGCGGCCAACCCGGTAATTTTTTCACGCAATACAAGGGCGGATGTTACAACCGTGATCACCGGAACCGCATAGATGTAGACACCCGTTTTGACGGCACCCAGCATTTTTACTGCGGCACCCCACGTCACAAAGCATAGCGCCGAAGCACCCAGCCCTAAAAACAGGAGATTGAACAGGTTCACCGGAACAAGCAGCTGGGCGGTATTGGGGCTAAAATCCAATATGAACAGCGCGGGCAACATAAACACCAACCCGTAAAAGAAAGCCCTGCGTGTTGTTTGAATGGTGTTGTAGCCAAAGTGGCTGATCTTTCTGGTCAGCACCGAATAGAATGCCCATGCTATCGCCGCGAGTACAGCCAGCATGTCTCCGATGGGGTTGAGCTTTAATACGGTGCTGCCGTTAAAGCTGATAAGAAAAATACCGGTCAGTGCAACGACAAATCCAACAAAAAACTGTACCTGCAGCCTTTCGCCATCCAGAAAGAAGTGCGCCAGAAGCGCGATAAAAAATGGGCCTATTGACACAATAACTCCGACATTAGACGCAAAGGTGTAGGTCAGCGCAATGTTCTCCATCAAGAAATAAAGGGTAACCCCACATAGGCCTGCAGCCGCAAAATACAGCTCCTGCCTTCTTTCCACAATTTTAAGCCTTTTGGGGCAAACTAACCACAAAGCCACAAACCCGGTGAAAAATCTTAGAAATAATATTTCTACCGGTGAAAAATCCCTAAGCAATATTTTTGTCGATATAAAGGTGGTTCCCCAGATAAAAACTGTTATAAGTGCTGTCAGATGACCGGTTAACACATTCTTTTTTTCCATAAAAGCCTCTCTATTCCTTGTTTAGTTATATTCATTTTTTGCATCGTATTTTCGATTTAAATGCTTCTGACGTCAGCGAGTTCCTGCTCACCTATTTCATCCTGGCCCGACAAAGATGCTCTGCTAAAATCATGGTGCCTTTTTAAAGCCGCATCTGTACTAAAAATGTTCATATACTGTTTTGGTGTCAGGCCGATAAACTTCTTGAAGAAATTTGAAAAATGGCTTTGATCATTGAAACCTGTCTGCAAAGCAGTTTCAAGCGGCGGAACCCCTTGAGCCAGCAGCTCTTTAGCCCTGTCAATGCGAATCGTCTCCAGGTAGCTGTAGGGCGAAATGCTCTTCCACTTGGTAAACGCACGCAGCAACGTATATTTGCGCAAGCCGGTTAAACAGCATAAATCATTTAATGTAATGCTCTCCATATAATGCGACTCTAAAAATTCACAGACAGCCTGCAGCTCTGGACCCAGTGCCGGCTGCTGTGCAGGTGTCTCTTGTTTTGTATAATCTATCAAAAGCTGTTCTAATAAGAAATAGAATAGCTCCTCTTTTTTAAAGTCGCTTGCCCCCTGCATCAGCTTTTGATGCAGCTCTTTGAGCAGCGGTACTAGCTCACTACGAAAATTGGCCTGTGGCGCAAATACGGGTAAATAATCCTGTCCGGTCACCTCAAAGACCGCTTTGCGCATCACTTCCGGCTGAATATGAATGCTGCGGTAATTAAAAGCTTTGCCGTCAATCTGCGCACAAGCATGATTGTCTCCGGGATTATATAACACCATGTCCCCCGGTTCCAACGTATACAATTTGTTTTTGCAGGATAGTTGGCGCCGTCCTTTTTCAATAAAGCCGATGACATAATAGGCGTGAAAGTGGTTGGGAAAAGGTTGCATAACACCTTGAAAATGCAGCGCTTCGACCTGAAGTGCCAAATCAAATATAACCGTTCGGATTTCGTGATTCAATGATTGCCCCGCCTTTCGTCGTTCTCTGTTACACAGTCTATCACAAAAGCGGTTTGCCGTTCTTGTAAGATATTGCGTCATCTTAAGTGATATGCCGAAGTTTACACGCGTTAAAAATCGGATTCAAACGCCTCCTAATTGTCGTTAATGTAAGGCTATTATAATGGCGCAGGTAAAAAAACACAAATCTATAAACATTTAGGAATCCATCTAAATGTACTTGACTTTTTAGGTTTCTGCTGCTAGCATACATTTAGATATTCTTCTAAATGTTCTAAAGTTTTAATAAGGAGGTGTCCTGCGTGAGCTTTCAAACCACCTTTAAGGCTCTTTCAGACCCCACGCGACGCGAAATTCTCTCGTTGCTCAAACGCGGTGCTATGACTGCGGGTGAGATCGGCACCAAATTCGAGATAACTGGTGCCTCCATCTCCCACCATCTTGCGGTGTTGCGTAACTCAGGGTTAATAACCGATGATCGGCGTGGCAAATATATCTATTATGAATTGAACATGACGGTGCTTGACGAGCTACTCGGTTGGGCTGCCGATTTGAGAGGAGAAAAGCCATGAAAATGAAAAAGCCAGTCATATTTCTTGTAGGCGTACTAGCGCTACTGCCGCTGGCGCTGACGGCCTGGTTTTACCCACGTTTACCGGCTACCATTCCAATGCATTGGAATATTGACGGTACCGTGCGCTACGACCCCAAGTATAACCTTTGGATAGTGTCAGCGTTGTCGCCGCTGCTTGCAGTACTATTCCCTGTGATGGCAAAAATCGACCCCAGAAGGCGCAATTACCAAAAGTTCAGTGCAGCCTATCAGGGCTTTATGATTGTGATTCTGCTGTTTTTTCTGATGATGAACAGCATCGTCATTTCAGAAGCACTCAACCCCGGGCGCATCTCGGTTTCCACCGTCGTAACTATCGGCGTGGGGTTGCTGTTCGTGTTTCTTGGCAACATTATGCCAAAGATCAAAAGCAATTTTTATATGGGCGCACGCACGCCATGGACCCTATCGGACCCCGATGTCTGGTTTAAAACCAACCGCCTGAGCGGCTATCTATTTTTTATCAGCGGCATCATCATCTGCGTCTGCCCGTTTATTCTGACCGAAAAAATGACATTTATCGTTTTAATGGCCATAACAGTTATCGTGGCTGTCATACCCGCGGTTATGAGCTACCTCTGGTACCGGAAAAATCACCGAAACGGCTAACCCTCTCCCGAAATAATTTTGCGAGAAAGGCGCACTGCACCCAATCGCACCAACTGACACAGGAGTTTTACAACATGGAAAAAGAAAAGAACAAGATCAAAAAAGTCGCATTGCCGGAAGATTTGCCAACCTATCAAACCCCAGAGCAGCTTATTGCCGCCGGAAAAGAAGATCGCTATATCTGCGATATAGCCGTGCGAAACGTCACCCTTCAGGATACTGATCTAAGCGATCTTAGCTTTGAAAATGTAGTTTTCTCACACTGTAGTTTTTCAGAAGCCGATTTGACTTACTGCACTTTCACCAACGTCCTGTTTGAAAACTGTGCGCTAACTAACTGTGACTTTTCTAAAAGCCGGATGCACCAGTGTGAGCTTAGAAACGCACAGTTTAAGGGTGCCAATTTCAGCGCCAGCCGCATATCTCACCTGCGAATCCAAAACTGTAATTTGCGGTATGCCAATTTTACCGAGTCGCAATTTGACCAATGTGAAATTGCTGGCAGCGATCTGACCGACACCTTTTTTGCCAGCTGCGCTTTTAAACAACTCACCGTGTCAGAATCGCAGTTTATTCGTTCGGAATTTTTTCGCACACCGCTCAAGGATATCGATTTTACCACCTGTACGCTGGATGGAATCTGCGTTTCCGAAACAGGTAAGGAGCTTTCAGGCGCTATTGTAAACATTTTTCAGGCAGCCGAGTTGGCAAGATTGTTTGGAATTATTATCAAAGAGAACGGCTGACGTTCTTACATAAAAAAGCGGCGAAAAAAATTTCCGCCGCTTTTTTAGTACTCGCAGGTGTTGAAGCCCGCAAACCTATTATTCTTTTTTTAGAATTTTGTCACCAACATAAAGGCCATGCGCCGCCGCATGCGAAAGGGATCGGGTAAATCCTGCACCGTCTCCTACCGCATAGATGTCTTTGCACCCTTCAAGTTCAAAATCGTTGGTAGCGGGGCGGGCCGAATAATATTTGCACTCCACACCGTAAAGCAACGTATCATAGTTGGCGGTTCCCGGCGAGATTTTATCCAAGGCGTGCAGCGTTTCGATGATATTGTCAAGCTGACGCTTGGGCATACATAGGCTCAAATCGCCAGGTACAGCATCTAACGTAGGGCGTACAGTAGACTGACCCAGACGATGCTCGTTGGTTCGCCTGCCTGCCTCAAGATCGCCGAGCCGCTGCACCAGCACGCTACCTCCGGATATCATGTTCGCCAGCGAAGCCACAGCCCGGGCATATTCAATTGGCTCGTCAAACGGCTTGGTAAAACGGATAGTGGTCAGCAGTGCAAAGTTAGAGTTTTGGGTCTTTTTAGCCTCATCGCGGTAAGAGTGGCCGTTAACAGTCAGAATACCGCCGGTGTTTTCCATCACAACGCTGCCCCGCTCGTTAAAGCAAAACATGCGGGTGGTGTCACCGTACATCTTAGAGCGATACCAGATTTTTGGCTCATATATCTGCTGTGAAAAATCCTGCCAGATCAACGAGGACATTTCTACCCGTACACCAATGTCAATTTGGTTGTTAAACAGTGGCACACCGTTCTTTCGGCACCACTCAGAAAAAAAGCGGCTACCCACACGCCCGACGGCAAAGATGATACTCTCAGCCAACAGCTGATTTTCCACGCCGCCACGACTTTTCAGGGTCAGCAAGTGGCTTTCACGGTCGACATCGGTAACCTCGGTCTCGGTTATTATTTCGATACGGCCGCGCAGCGAATCGACCAGTTTTAACATGGTTGCGAAATTGGAGTCGGTACCTAGGTGCTTAAGCTGCGCCTGGTGCATGTGCAAATCGTTTTGCAGACATAGTTTTTTAAGTGTATTAGACGGCATAAAGCGGTCGGTTGTCGCACCAAAACCCACCAGCACCGAGTCGGCCTGCTCAATATAGTCAATGACCAGCTTTTGCGGTAAGTAATCGGTCAGCCAGCCGCCATATTCGGTTGAAATGACATATTTGCCGTCGGAAAACGCACCGGCACCCGCCAGTCCTTCCATAATTGAACAATGAGGGCAATGCACACAGGTGTGTGCCCCGCCACTCACCATAGGGCAAGCACGTTTTCTTAAATCCGGCCCCTTTTCAATCAGAGTAATTTTAAGCGACGGTTTCTCCTCTATCATCCGGTAGGCCGCCATCAGCCCGCCGATGCCTCCACCAATAATTGCAACGTCACAGCTTTTGTAATCAGACACCTGACATAACAGTCCTTTCGGCAAATTATCGCCGCCGACCGTATTGAACGTCGGCAGCAATCTTTATTGTAGCATAATATTTTGTTCGCGAAAACAAAAATATCATAAACACAATATTTCGCCACAGAATAATGGTCATTTTAGAAAAATGAATCGTTTTTCTAAATCTTCTATAAAAGCCCCCCGACAGCGCTTTGCTGTCAGGGGGCCTTTATATGTAATAGAAGGAAAGGACAGTATTTTTTCCAAAGTTAGCAGGGCTAAATTAAATTTACTGCATGGATTCCAGGATGGCATTAGCCAGCGATTCCAGTTCTGGATTTTTATCCGCATGGAGAGATGAAGCTATACTGACGCGCTCGTTGAGCACGGTCATGTTTTTCATCTCTTCGCTAACGAATTTCTGCATCAGGTCACCAGCCTTGATAGCCCAAGAACCGTTTTCCACAAGCGCGACCGTCCGTTTTTGAAGGTTTAGGGCTTTCATATCCATCAGGAAGTTGTGCATAGCAGGATAGATGCCGAGATTATATGTTACTGAAGCCAACACCATGTGGCTATATTTAAACGATTCAGAAATGAGCTGTGAGACATCCGTTGAAGAAACATCGTATAAGGCGATGTTGGTCATGCCCTTATCACACAAGCGAGCCGCCAGTGCCTGCATTGCGGATTCGGTGTTGCCATACATTGAGGCATATACCATCAGGACGCCTTTTTCCTCCGGTTGGTAGCGACCCCAAAGATCGTATTTCTCAAGGATATAGGGTAAATCTTTACGCCACACGGGTCCGTGGAGGGGGCAGATGTATTTGATCTGGTCAAGAATACCGCCGGCTTTTTTCAAAATTAAGCGGATATGTGGGCCGTATTTTCCGACGATGTTGGTCAAATAGCGTCGCGCATCATCCAACCAATCTCGGTCAAAGTTGACCTCATCAGCAAAGAGCTTTCCGTCCAACGCACCAAAGGTGCCAAAGGCATCGGCAGAGAAAAGCACGCCATTGGTGGTATCAAAGGTTACCATGACTTCTGGCCAGTGTACCATGGGGGCAAATACAAAGGTAACCAGATGCTTGCCAAAGCTGAATGTATCGCCTTCTTTCACCTCGACAATCTGGTGGCTGTCGACATTGAATCCAAACTGGCGCATCAACATAAATGCTTTCTCATTGCTGATAATGGTCACTTTGGGCCAGCGGAGTAGAATCTCCTCAATCGAACCCGCATGATCAGGTTCCAGATGGTTGATAACCAGATAATCCAGCGGCCGTCCATCAAGCACATGTGTCATGTTTTCCAGCAACTGTCGGCAAGCCGACCAATCCACAGTGTCGAACAACACCGTCTTTTCATCCATGAGCAGATAGGCGTTATAAGAGACGCCTCTGGGTATCGGATATGCGTTTTCAAATAGAGCCAGACGGTGGTCGTTAGCGCCCACCCAATATAGATCTTCGGTTACATTTCTCACACAATACATAATGTACTCCCCTTTCCGCTTTACGCCTCAATAAATTGATCTTTGGCTTCGGCACATTCCGGGCAGACCCAGTCTTCCGGCAAATCCTTGAACAGCGTGCCCGGCACCACTTCGTTCTCTTCGTCGCCTAATTCGGGTATATATTCATACCCACAGCCGCTGCAGATATAGCTGGAACCAATCGGCTCAGGCTTAGGCATTTGCGGGCGTTTCATTTTCGTCATGGGAGGTGCGGGCTGCTTTTCGCCGGTATCCAGCGCAGCCGTCAGTAGCGGTAGTATCTCATGGACATCGCCCACAATACCATAGTCACAGTTCTTAAAAATTGGCGCATTGCCGTTTTTGTTGATCGCCACAATAATAGAGGCATCCTTAATACCCTTTAAGTGCTGGGTTGCACCCGAAATGCCGCAGGCTATGTACAAATTGCCGGTAAATTTCTGGCCGGACATGCCCACATACCGGTTTAATGGCAGATATTTGAGCGTTTCGGCCACAGGACGAGAAGCACCGATGGCGGCACCCGCGGCCTTGGCCAAGTTTTCAACCAGCTTCATGTCCTTCTTTTCTCCGATGCCCTTACCAGCAGAAACCACGCGTTCCGCCTGGGCAATGGGGGTTTCCATGGGAATGCCGACCGTAAAGTCGAAGCCATCCTTCTTGAGCGCCTGCGCCAGAGCGTCAACCTGTGCCTTAGCATCGCCATCTCTAAAGATGACTTTTTTACGGATACCAGTAATAGGTGCAGCTTTCTTAGGACGGCTGCTGGAAGAGCCAGCCTCCTTTGGTGGTTTGCCCAAAATATGAGAAGCGATGATCATGCGCTGAATCTCGTTCGTGCCTTCATAGATGGTGGTAATCTTGGCATCGCGGTACATCCGCTCCACCTCCATACCCTTTAGGTAACCATTGCCGCCGAAAATCTGCAGGGCGTCGTTTGTCACCTCCAGCGCAATGTCCGAAGCGTACTGCTTGGCCATTGCAGATTCCATCCCAAAGGGTTGGTGATTCTCTTTTAGCTCCGCAGCAGAGTAGACTAAAAAACGGGCTGTACGCAGCTTGGTAGCCATATCGGCAATTTTAAAGGAAATGACCTGTTGGAACCCAATCGGTTTACCAAACTGCACACGCTCTTTGGCGTAGGTCACCGCTTGCTCAAAAGCGCCCTGTGCAATGCCAAGTGCCTGAGCAGCAATTCCGATGCGGCCGCCGTCCAGCGTCGCCATCGCAATTTTAAAGCCCTGCCCCTCTTTGCCCAGCAAGTTTTCTTTGGGAATCTTCACATCATTGAAGATCAGCTCTGCGGTGGAAGAGGAGCGGATACCCATTTTGTCATAGTGGTCACCGAACTCGAAACCTTTCCACCCTTTTTCTATAATGAAGGCAGAAATGCCGCGCGTGCCGATATCGGGCGTCGTAAGCGCAAAAATCACATAAGTATCCGCCTTGGGCGCGTTAGTGATAAAAATTTTGCCGCCGTTTAAAAGATAATAATCACCCTTGTCGACGGCAGTAGTCTCGGTGCCGCCGGCATCGGAGCCAGCATTGGGCTCGGTCAAGGCAAAGGCGCCGATTTTCTCGCCCTTACATAGCGGAACCAAATACTTCTTCTTTTGTGCCTCGTTGCCGAAAGCAAAAATTGGCCAAGCGCCCAAAGACGTATGTGCGGACAGAATGACGCCCGCGCCGCCGTCCACCCTTGCCAATTCCTCTACAGCGATGGCATAGCTGGTCATATCCAGGCCCATACCGCCGCAGTCCGCGGGAAACGGAATTCCCATCAGCCCCATCTTGCCTAAGTTGGCAACTGCATCATCGGGAAACTGGTTTTCCTTGTCCATGAAGAAGGTCAAGGGTTTAATCTCCTCTTCTGCGAACGTTCTGACCTTAGTTCGAAGCTCCTCGTGTTGTTGTGTGGTCGAAAATAACATGTCGCTTCCTCCTTTTGAAATTCTTGATAAATTTTATCCAGTATATAGATATAAAAAATCAATCGCCAAATAGAATTTTTTGTAAGCAGTGCGCCTCCAGTTCCTCATCCAGCTTTTTCTGAATGGCAGCGAGATGAATATTGACTTGGCAAACAGTGTCCCCGTGCGCTTTACACCACGTACACTGATATCCCGGTTTCATGCAAGAACTAACCGAGGAATCCTCCTCCATAATCTGCATCAACCGAAAAAGAGATACCTTTTCCAATTCTGCCGCCAAAACACAGCCGCCTTCCGCCCCACGCAAAATGCGGATGAGGCCGCCTTTTTCAAGCTTTTTTAGAATTTTATAAGCGAACTGCTGTGGAATCTGTTCTCCTTGTGCTAGTTGTGACGCCGTGACACGCTCTTTACCCGCGAGCGCCCGAAGAATTCGCAGCGCATAATCTGTTTCCTTTGTAATAATCATCAGGCACCCCCTTTTGTCTTATTATATTCTACTATCCTGGATAAAAAATGTCAAGTATGTTTTAGCTGATTTGTTACATTAATACAATAAAAGAGAACTAATTTAACCAATTTAATTAGATAAAAAGCTGGATTTGCTGGATTCCATGTAATTAGCAGTAGGCAATTAAAAATCTCACATCATTAGAATTTGAAAACGGCAAGATGGTTTATACATCTTGCCGTTTTACTATTCTGTCTGATACCATGCCGAACTTGTTGGGCGACTTGTCAGCGCCGAACACGGCACGCCACTTATTTCATTTATTCTTTGCAACGAGGAATGCTCTTGGTAATAATAACATCACAGCCAAGGTCAAGCAGATCTTTAATCACGGTCTGCCCCGTGCTTACTGGCGCAGTTACCCGAACCTTGCGAATCTCAGCCATTGCATCAAAAATTCGCTCTTTGGGAATAACCCCTGTCAGGCGTATGCTTGCAAGCGGCAACGTGCCGTTGTCTAAAAGCACTGAGCTCGCAATGTTGCGTTTAGGTGCGTCAATTTCCTGCCGGACATAACTCTTACCCTTTTCACAGCGCGCGCCTTCAAGAGAGACAATTGTTGCGCCATCAAGCTCAGCGCAGATTTCGCAGCCGTTGGGACACATAATGCAAGTAAAGGTTCTGGTCATTTTACGCACACCTCCAAATCACCGGATTCCCTGAGCTTCTCACGCGGAACGGTAATCCACACCATCTCCGCAGGAAGCGCTTTTTTCATCTTGACAGAATGAATTTCCTCGCCGGACTGTATCACCTGAACGGTGCAGTCTGCATACGGCTTATTCACACGCAGAGAAAGTTGCAAATCGCATTTTCCGCTGATTTTCTGCGGGATAGTATGATTTACGCCGCTGCCCGGTACTATTTGTAGCCCACAGGAAGGTAGAGCGCCCGTTTTAAGATATTGCGCCACCGCGTCAGCTAACCGTTCCGCCTCAAGCGAGACATAATCCACGAGATCGTGTACATGCAGCACATTCCCGGCGGAAAAAACACCCTCAACCTGCGTCTGGTAGTATTCATCAACCACCGCTCCATGCGTGTGACTGTCTAGCAGTACCCCCGCATCCAGCGACAGCTCGTTCTCAGGAATAAGACCAACCGAAAGAATCAACGTATCACAGGTAATCTCCTGCGCTGTATCAGGAATTGGTTTAAGTTGCTCATCCACCTGAGAGACCGTGATTCCTGTCAGCCGCGCGCGACCATGAATGTCTGTAACTGTGTGGCTTAGTAACAGCGGAATATCAAAATCGTCCAGACATTGCTGAACATTGCGCGACAGCCCGCTCGCATAGGGCTGAATTTCTAGCACGGCTTTTACATGCGCGCCTTCCAACGTCAAACGACGGGCCATAATCATGCCAATATCACCCGAGCCGAGTATGACAACCTCTTTGCCAATCATCATGTTATGCAGATTGATGTAAGACTGCGCGACACCAGCAGTGAAGACGCCTGCGGGACGCTCGCCAGGTATTGCAAGTGCACCACGGGTGCGTTCGCGGCAACCCATCGCCAGAACAACTGCACGCGCCTGCCAATGTTCGATTCCGTCTCGGGAGACGGTGGTCACCAATTTCTCCGGCGAAACCGAAAGAACTGTCGTATCGGTGCGGCATTCAATGCCAAGCTGAGCCGCTTCGTCAATAAAGCGCTGCGCATATTCCGGACCACTGAGCGTTTCGCCAAATCGGGTCAGCCCAAAGCCGTCGTGAATACACTGTCTGAGAATGCCGCCGGGTATACTTTCCCGCTCCAGAATAAGGATATCCCTTACACCTATTTGATGCAGACGAACTGCTGCGGCAAGACCCGCCGGGCCGCCGCCAATGATGATAACATCTTTTTTCAGTCTGTTCATTCTCTTACCCACCCTGTAAACAAATTAGAACCCTCACGCGCGTAAAGAATGTCTTCCACCCTGCATCCGGTTTCTTTCTGAATGATCTGAGCTACGCGCATTTGGCAGTATCCACCCTGGCATCTGCCCATCATGGCGCGGGTACGAAGCTTGATACTAGCCATTGTGTGCGTTCCCAGCGGATTTTGCACTGCCTGCAAAATTTCAGCCTTGGTCACCTTTTCGCACCGGCAAATCAATTCGCCATAGTCCGGATTTTCACGCACAAGACGCGCTTGTTCCTCTTCACTCTGCTCAGAAAACCGGATAATACCTTTGCGGCGCGGATTAAAAGATGCGTTTGGACGAAGCGATTCCCGCTCGGCTAGCAGTCGCACTGCTCGGCGCGCAATCGGCAGCGCAGCGGTTAGTCCCGGCGACTCAATTCCGACCAGATTGATTGTATTCGGTGCTTCCTCGCGCGCTTCAATCACAAAATCCTGTACCACACCGTTTTCATCCAACCATTTTGGCAAGATACCGGCGTAGTTTCGAATATAGTCCTTCTTATGTATATGCGGCCATAAGTCAGAGGCGCTTTCTGCCAGATAATTCATTTTGTCCTGCGGAACACCGTAATAAGTAAAATCATTCACATATTCCGCGTCAGGTCCAACTGTAACATTCCCGTCTACCGTCGGCGTCACATGAATACCCATATAGGTATTGCTGGGAACCGGGTAAACTGGCATCGGCAAAAGCGGCCCTGTACGCTTATCTAAAACAATATAGTTGCCCTTTGAACCACCGATGCGATAGCCCGTAATGCCGAGCATATCGGAGATTTTACCGCAGCCCAGTCCAGCACAATTGACAACCCAGCGGGTAAAAAACGTGCCCTTAGGGGTAACCACTTGGAAACGATCCTTTGCCAAACGGCGTATTTCTGTCACCTCGTGACCGAAGTGATAGTCTACCCCATTGCTTTTTGCGTTTTCTGCAAGTGCAATGGTGTACTGAAATGGGTCGAGAATACCGCTCATTGGCGAGTAGAGTGCAAATTCTCCGCACACGGCGGGCACTAGCTCGCGTAGGCGCGCCTTATCAATAATCTCTAACCCCTGACTGCCGTTGATTTTTCCGGTTTCAAGTGTTTTTTTCAAGCTTTCCATATCTGCGTCGGTATTGCCCACCAACACCTTACCAGTGCGCATAAAGGGAACATCAAGCTCCTGCGCCACCTCGTCAAATTCCAGACAAGCCTCAACGCAGCATTCTGCCTTTTTCGTTCCCGGGTCATAAGCAAATCCACCATGCAGCACCGCCGAATTTCGCCCGCTTGTTTCAAAGCACACGTCAAGATTTTTTTCCACTACACCAATTTTCAGATCAAAACGCGCTAGCTCACGCGCTACGGCACTACCTATTACGCCTGATCCGACCACCAGCACATCATACTGTTCGTTCAAAAAACAACCCTCCATACTCATCCTATGATTAATTGACCTTATTCTACTTATTTAATATATTTATAATAAAAACGCCTGATTACATGGTTTTCACCACTTAAAAGCAATTGAAACCCATAATTCATCCCACGACTTATTTAGGTAAAAAGAAACGCCCTGTAACTGGCAGGACGCGTTTTTCATATCGCGTTCTCTTCCAAATAACGAGCTTGATTGTAGAGGAGATGAAAAAGCATGGCCTGCTGAGCCTCAACAGGGCGCCTGTCGCAAATCGCCTGATAAATCTTGCGATGGGCGCGCAGCGTATGCTCATATTCCTGGCTGGCGACCTCAGCTGAAAACACTGAAACACCTTCGCTTATCAGCGGAATTAAATTAGACATAACCACATTATGACTACAATTAGCAATTTGAACGTGAAACGCCTGGTCCTTTCCCGAAAAATCCTTGCGTGCTTCCAGCAGTCGTTCAACCTGCCCGCAAATCTCACCAAGAAGCGCTATATCCTGCTCTGTGGCATTTTCGGCGGCAAGTGCGGCAATTGGTGGTTCAATGATACAACGTAGCTGAAGCAGATCGCGAACCAACTTCCGACGGTCTTCAATCAGCGAAAAGCCCAGTGGATCATCCGAAACCCCCATTTTCGCAGAGACAAATGTGCCCGACCCCTGCCGGATAACGACTATATTGCGGGAAACCAATACCCGCAACGCCTCACGTACCGTATTGCGGCCCACACCCAGCAAGCTGCTAAGCGCGTACTCGTTCGGCAGCTTCTGCCCCGCCTCGTACCCGTTTTCGCGGATAAGCCGTATCAAATCATCCGCCGCTTTTTCGCCCAGCGTTTTATTTTCCATTTTATACAGCTCCTGTAAACCAGAATTCTATTCGCGGGGCAATTAGACAGCCCCGCGAATAACAATAATGCATCAGATCGCTCCAAATACGAGCTCAACTAATCCCAGTGTTACAACAGGAAAATAGGTAACAATCAGCAGAACGATCAGGTTGGCAATCAAAAACGGCATAACCCCTCTTGACGCCTTGGAAAGAGAAATCTTACCAATACTTGAGGTCACAAACAGACAAACACCAACCGGCGGTGTCGTCAAGCCCAAGACCAGATTCAAAACTGCAACAATACCGAAGTGGATCGGATTGATACCAACCGAGGTTGCAACCTGTAAAAGCACAGGAAACAAAATAAGCAATGCCGCTATTGTCTCCATAAACGTGCCAACAAACAACAGCAATATGTTGATGAGTAGCAGAATCAAGTATTTATTGCGCGTAAGGCTGAGCATTCCCTCAGCCACCATCTGTGGAATCTGTTCTTTTGACATGATATAAGCGAAAATATTCGCAAATCCTACCAGAACCATGATCGAAGCTGTGGTAATAGCAGAGTCTACAACGACCTTAGAAATAATTTTCAGGTTAAGTTCCTTGTAAACGAAGAGCCCGACAATCAGCGCATACAAAACAGCAATGATGGAAGCTTCGGTCGGGGTAACAATGCCGCCGATAATGCCAACCATGATAATAACCGTCATTAGAAGCGCCCATATGGCGTCCTTTGCGCCTGTAATAATTTCTCTAGCGGTAGCACGTTTTGCTTTGGGATGATTGCGCTTGCAAGAGATGATATAAGAAACAACCATCATACTGCCGCCCATCAAAATACCCGGTAGTGCACCAGCCACAAACATCTTACTAACCGAAAGGCCGGTAAGCGTCGCCGCCATAATCATTGGTAACGAAGGCGGAATAATCGGTCCAATACAAGAGGATGCCGCCGTAACACCGACAGCAAAATCTTCTTCATAGCCCTCATTAGTCATCGCGGGAATCAAAATTCCGCCGATGCTAGCAGCATCCGCAACCGCAGTGCCCGAAATGCCAGCAAACAGCATCGAAGCGACAATATTGGCAAGACTGAGTCCGCCGCGGATATGCCCGACCAGCTTATTACAAAACCCGATAATTCGGTTTGTAATACCGCCGCTGTTCATCAGGTTACCGGCAAGAATAAAGCCTGGCACACAAAGCAGTGTAAACGAATCCAGACCAGAAAAAAAGCGCTGCGCCATCATATTGAGCGGCATTCCGGTCACAACAAAATAGATAGCCGACGAGATGCCAAGAGAGTAAGCGACAGGCACGCCGATAGCCAGCAAAACGAGAAAACTGGCAAACAATAACCACACCATATTCATGACGTTTGTCCTCCCGTTCGTTCGTCGCCCATCAGCATCAAAATAACCTCGCATATGTAGCTGAAGGTCAGAAAACCAAAAAGAATAATCAGTGCAAAATAGATGTACTGCATCGGAATTTCCAGCGCGGTGGAAACCATGCGAACCTTCAAAAATGCAAATTTGAAAACGCTTTTAACTTCAAAAAAGAGCGCAAACAAAGCCATCAGAATGTTCATGATCATCTGAAAGTACTTTTTAAGCTCTCTAGGTATCTTTGATGTTAAAATATCAACCGCAACATAGGAATTTTCTCTCACCGCAAGACCCGCGGCAAACGCAATCGAATAAATGAAAAAATATCGGGCAAGCTCTTCGGTCCAGGAAGGCGTCTTAGGCAAGAATGTTCGACTAAAAATCTGAATAACAACCGTTCCAACAAATGCCAAAGAAGCCAGCGCAGCCAATACCGCGAGCGTTTTGTCTATATTTTTGATAAAGGTACGCATTCGGGCCTCCTTTTTTCTCCGATACCCGCCCAGAGCGAGCGGGTATCGAAATAGATAATATCAAAATATCAATGATTGAGTAACCGAGACGGCAGGCAATTAGCCCATCGCCTTAATTTCGTCGTAAAGCGGTCTAATCTTCTCAGGCAGAACCTCTTCAACGCCCTCGGTTGCCATAGCGGCAAATGCTTCCTGATCAACGTCAGAAATAATGGTCATGCCCTTATCCTGAAGGAATTTCTCAAGCTCTTGCTCGTCTTTCAAGAAAATTTCATGCTCATACTTCTGCATTTCTGCGCCACCGTCAATGACGATCTTCTGCAGATCCTCAGGCATAGACTGAAGCTTAGAATTGCTCATGACAATATAAACCCAGGAACGCAGATGCTCGGTCTTGCTAAGATACTTCTGTACTTCATAGAAGTTACCGGTCTTAATCATCGCGAGCGGGTTTTCCTGACCGTCGATGGTCTTCTGCTGCAATGAGGTGAAAACTTCGGCAAAGGCCATCGGAGTCGGTTTTGCGCCAAGTGCTTCCATGGCGGCAACTGTAATCGGAGAAGCCGGTACACGGATAATAAAGCCCTTCATGTCGTCAGGGGTGCGAATTTCCTTGTTAGAGGTAACGTTTCGGGGTCCGCGCTCGAAGTAGCCAAGCACCTTCATGTTAGCCGTGTCAAGCATGAGCTGCTCAAGCTTATCGCCCACCGAACCGTTCGCAACAGCCTGAAGCTGCTCGGAAGAACGAAGCAGGTAAGGAACGCCGAGAATGCCCATTTCGGGAATAACGCTCTGCATGCTTTCACCGGTAAAGGTGATATCTGCGCCGCCATCAGTGATAATCGAGTTGATGACGTCCATTTCAGAGCCAAGCTGGTTATTCGGGTAGATATTTACTTTAATACGGCCATTGGATTCTTTCTCAACGTAGTCTTTAAAGAACACGCTAGCCTTATGCCAAGAGTTGTCTTCGTTAACAATGTGCGCGATGTTGATTTCGTATGTTTTGCCGTCGTCGGCCGGAGCCGCGGAGCTGGATGCAGCGGCGGACGAAGCCGCAGAAGATGCGGGAGCCGTGGAAGAACTTCCGCAGGCAGCCAGAGATAGAAGTAGCAACGATGAAATTAAAATAGAAAGCGTCTTTTTCATTGTTTTTCTCCTTTCGTTTTGCAGGTGCAAAGAAGTGTCTAGTTAAAACAACCTTGCCCTGTCGCATAGAATAGATTTTTGCTACCCGATATGCTTGAAACGCACAGCCATTAGCATGCTAATATTCTAGTACGCTTCATAAAGCCATATTACCTTGCATTTATATTATTGTCAATTCCATCTTTGTGATTGAATATAAAAAAAATAAGGATTTTTTAGGCTATTTTATATATAATTTAAAAGTTAACAAACTATATTAGGTGATTTTGGTTAGTATTGTACAAAGAACATTTTTTGAATTATATACAAAAAATATTGCAAAATTAAAACTAATATGCTAGCATGTTAATTATGTAACAGCATCACCCTACTGTAGATATGAGGTATAAAAATGAACCTAACTATGTATCCGCAAAAGTCTTCGGAAACGATGGGCGACTATATCTACCGCACTCTTTACAAGAATATCATTCATCTGAATCTTATACCGGGCGAATGCCTGAGCCCATTAGAAGTCGCGCAGGCTTTTGGTTCCAGTCGAACTCCTGTACAGGGCGCTTTTTCGCGCCTGCTGTCCGATGGCCTGCTGGACATTTTTCCGCAGCGCGGTTCATATGTCTCGATCATTAATATCAAACGTGTCTACGAGTCTATTTTTATGCGGAATCTTCTGGAGCAGGCTGTAGTTCGGGTTCTTTGCGAAAAAGAGGTTCCCGAAAGCGGCATTGTGGAGCTTGAAGCGAATTTAAGCCAGCAAAATTTTTATTATGAAAAAAATATGATACAGGATGTTTTTGATCTGGACAACAAATTCCACCGCACCATGTTTGAATTGGCCGGACTTGAGCATATACAGCAGGCCCTTGAGAGCATTGTTGCGGATCAGTACCGGGTTCGGGTTATAAAGCTGCACTCGCGCTTACGGTGGGAACAAACGGTTGACGAGCATCAGAAACTGATAGATGCAATTCGTCAGAAGAATGTCGAGCTTGGCTGTCGTCAAAGCTTTGAGCATATCGCACGTTTCGGCGTCGATATTGAAGCGGCCTACAAATTATATCCTCAATATTTTTCTAACTGGAATCCTGAGTTTTTGCAGATGTTCACCTGCAAAATGGATGCGTTTTATAATATGAAATTTAACATTAAATGAGGAAGTGTCTTAAATGAAAGCAATTCAGGTAGTTCGGCCGGGAGAGCTTGTAATTAGCGACCAACCGCTGCCGGTACCAGAAATCGCCGGTCACGTACTGATTCAAATAAAAGCAGCGGGAATCTGCGGATCAGACATCAGCATTTTTCGGGGTACATCGCCTGTGGCGGTCTATCCACGCATCATTGGGCATGAATTTGCCGGAGAAGTCGTGTCAACCGGCGCAAATGTTTCTGGCGTAGATCCGGGCGACCATGTGGTGGTTAATCCGGTTATACAATGTGGCGAATGCCCAATCTGCAAACGTGGTCGCGGCAACGTTTGCGCGAATCTACAGGTTATCGGTGTGCATGTCGATGGCGGATTCAGGGAATATGTAAGCGTTCCCGAAAAAAATGTCTTTAAAATATCCTCTGATATTGCGTGGGAGGAGGCTGCGATTATCGAACCCTACACTGTAGCGGCTCAGGTAACTAGCCGGGGCGGCGTTCAGGCGGGAGATACTGTGCTGATTTTAGGTTGCGGCCAGATTGCGCTGACCATTTTACAGGTCTGCAAACTCATCGGTGCCTCCTGCATTATGACCGATCTGGTTGCGAGCAGGCTTGAGCGCGCAAAAGAATTTGGTGCAGACGAGGTTATCAACTCCGCTGTTGAAGATGTCCGTTCGCGCGTGCTTGAACTGACCGGCGGCCTGGGCGTAGATGTGTCAATTGACGCCGCCTGTGTCGGCAAAACTTTGGAACAAGCAGCAGAATGCACGCGTTCGGCCGGTGTAGTTGTCACGATGGGCTTTGCTGAACGCATTGTTCCGATCACCGAATTGGCTATTACAAAAAACGAGCTGGATATTCGCGGCTCTAGGCTTAATAACAACAAATTTCCACAGGTCATTGAATGGGTTGAAAGCGGAAAGCTTCAACCACGGAAGATTATCACCCATAAACTGCCCTTCACTGATGTTTTGGAAGGCTTTGAAAAAATCAAAAACGACCCTGAAAATACCCTCAAGGTCATTTTGACATTTGAACAAGAGTAAGAAGAACCAGCTTTGCACATCAAAGTTCGAAGCAGGCACACGACTGGGGAAAGCGGGTAGTTAGCTGCCCTCTTTCTCTTTTAATTATGCCCAGTGCTGCTTGCGCTCAACAACGTGCCCTTGCAGCGTGACGCTTCGCTGTTCGAAAAACATCAAAGCTTAAAGACTGTCTGCGTTCAACCCTTTGTGCGACAAAGCTTGGCGAGAACCTTTAAGAGACGGATCTTGATAAGCAATAGAGAATTATTTAAAAGCAGACGTATGCGGTAAAGATGTAATCCGCGAAATTATAGAAATAGAGGTGCTTGACAAATGAAAATGACATTCCGTTGGTATGGCGAAGGCAACGACAGCGTGACCTTGAAGCAAATCCGTCAGATTCCGGGCTGTACCGGCCTGATGGGTGTGCTGGATCAATATGCGGCCGGCGAGGTTTGGCCACTGGAAGTGATTCGTGATTATGTAAAACACGTCAACAGCCATGGTCTTGAAGTGGAAGTTATTGAGAGCGTCAATGTCCATGAGGATATCAAGTTGGGTCTGCCCACCCGCGACCGATATATTCAAAATTACATCACTACCATCCGCAACCTTGCGGCCTGTGGCATCAAGGTGATTGTGTATAACTTCATGCCCGTGCTCGACTGGCTACGTACCGACCTTGCCCGCGTCATTGAAGAAGATGGCTCGACCGCTCTTTATTACGATGAGGCCGAACTTAACGATATGACGCCGCTTGAAATCGTGGAGAACACCACTAAGAACTCAAACGGTTTTTCGCTGCCCGGTTGGGAGCCCGCCCGCCTCAAAGAACTGGCGCATGTTCTTGAGCTTTATAAAGATGTCGATCAGGATCAGCTGTTTGAAAACTATAAATACTTTCTTGAAAAGATTGTTCCGGTCTGTGAAGAAACTGGCGTGCGTATGGCGGTGCACCCAGACGACCCCGCCTGGCCGATTTTCGGTCTCCCCCGCCTGGCCCATAGTCAGGCACTGTTCGACCGCATTATTGGCCTTGTAGACAGCCCCGCCAATAGCCTCTGCTTGTGCACCGGCTCACTGGGCTCCAATCCTGAAAACAATCTTCCGGCGATTATCCGTCATTTTGGCGAAAAGGATCGCATCGCCTGCATGCATGTTCGCAACGTCAAACACCTTGGATACCGCAAGTTCCGTGAGGCTTCCCACCTCTCTTCCGACGGCTCCTTGGATATGTATCAGATTATCAAGGCCGTTTACGAAACCTGCCCTAACACCTATATTCGCCCTGACCACGGCAGAATGATCTGGGATGAGGTCGCACGCCCCGGTTACGGCCTTTATGACCGCGCGCTCGGTATAGCGTACCTTAACGGCATTTGGGAATCTCTTGAAAATCAGGGTAAATAGTAAGGAGTGTCTGTATCATGAAGGCAGTTCAGTTTCCAAAACCATGGCAAGCACAGTTGACTACATTTGACGCGCCTGTCTGTAAAGACGGTGAAGCATTGATTGCCGTAAAGTCAGTCGGAATCTGCGGGTCGGATATTGGTGCTTATCGCGGTTCAAATCCGTTGGTTTCCTACCCACGTATCATTGGCCATGAAATTGCCGGCGAAGTGATCTCAATCCCCGAAAACAGTAAGGGAATTCGCCCCGGTGACCATGTCATTGTCGACCCCTATCTTTACTGCGGGCACTGCTATCCTTGCTCACTGGGCCGCACCAACTGCTGCACCGATCTAAAGGTGCTCGGCGTGCATGTAGAAGGCGGCATGGCGCAGCTGTTTGCGCATCCCGCTGAAATGCTGATAAAGGTCCCGCAGGATATGCCCTGGGAAATTGTCCCTATTGCAGAGCCGCTAACCATCGCACTGCACGGCCTGCACCGGGCAAATCTGACCAGTGGCGAGCACATCGCAATCTTTGGCGCGGGCCCTATCGGTCTGCTTGCTGCAATGGCAGCAATTCACTACGGCGCTATTCCTATTTTAATTGACCCAGTGGGCGATCGGCTTGAAAAAGCGAAATTGCTTGGTATCATACACACCGTCAACCCCTCCTCGGTAAATCTTATTGAAGAGATTGCAAAAATTACGAACGGACGCTTGGCGGAAGTGGTCATGGAGGCTTCGGGTGCCTCTGCTGCCATACGCGATTCACTCAACGTTGCATCAAACGCTGGAAGAATAATTCTGACTGGATGGCCCAAGCAGGATATTTCGCTCCCAACCTCCTTAATTACAAGAAAGGAGCTGGATATTCGCGGAGCGCGTACTAGTGCTGGCGAATTTGAAGAAGCCATTGACCTGATCTATCGAAATAAGGTCGACGTGCGCACTATCCTGACTAAAACAGTCCCGATTGAACAGGCGGTTGAAACGATTATAGATATTGAAAAAAATCCCGGTGATTACCTTAAGGTCAATGTCATGATCGATTAGAAGCTTTTACTGAACCTTCAACTTCGCTTTGTAGCGAGCTGTCTGCCTCTAATAATCTATAAAATGAAAAAAGGACTTCATCAAAGAGGAAGTCCTTTTTTCGTTTTAAACTTGTCCTTTTGCTAAAACAGGCCGACAATAAAATGAATTACATTCGGAAATATTAGTACCGCAGATAACATCCGCCCAATCTGCAAAATGATAACATCAGGAGATGAAATACCAATATCCGCTGATATGAGGGCCATATCGGACGCACCTGCAGGTGTGGCCGCCAGCATTCCTTCGCTGGTTGTCAGCATTGTGTGGCGGCTTAGAATATTGGCTATAATGATACAGGCCAACATATACGCCGCCAACATAACCACCGCCGGCAAAAGTAGCTCCTTCATCTGCGGAATATCCTTTGGGCTGATACCTGTACCAATATAAGCGCCAGCCAGCATCTGCGCCAACCGTTTTATCCAGCCCGGTAACATACAGGCGGGGAAAATCTGCTTTGCCGCAATGGTTGCAATAATCGAAAACAACAGCGCACCCGCCGGAATATTAGAAAACTCACCGATTAGCCCGCCCGCGGCTGCCGCTACCGCCGCCACTAAAAAGCCATAATGGGAATAAATCGTTCTTTGCTCTTTTGTTGTAGGTTTCGAAGTTTTCTCATGATTTTTGGCAAAGTATTTAATGACAGACGGAAAAATGCCGATTCCCGCGCACATGCGTATAAACTGCATGACCGCAACTCTGGTACTGTCTGCCCCCATCTCTGCCGCTATAATCGGTGTATTTGACATGCCACCCGGCACTGCACAGAACATAGCGGTCATCAGGTCCATGTCGGATATCAGATATATAATAGTTCCCAGCGTTAAGTTAAGTACTAGCATACAGCCAATTAGGATTGTCAGCGGCTTAAATAGCCGCCGAAACTGTTTAATCTCTTCCCTGCTAACCCCTACACCTATGAATGCACCTGATACAATTTGTGCGGCTACTTTTGCTTCAGACGGCATAAAAGCTTTGCCAAATATGAAATTGAATAGCACTATTCCTACAACCGCACCCACCAAGATGCCCCCAGGAATACGCATTTTGTAAAACACTGTGCCTGCTAACGCGGCAATAAACAAAGTTAACAAGAAGTTCAAATTGCCCTTCCTTTCCTTAATCGCACAAGAATTTGACAATTAATTAGAATTTTAATATAGTTATGATAATATGTCAGATACGTCTACGAAAGATTGAGGAGCTATTATGACATTAAGAGAATTAAAGGTGTTTGTCTCTGTCTATGAAAATCAATCCATTTCAAAGGCTGCGGAAAGATTATACATGACACAGCCCACTTTGACAAGAGTGATTCAAAATATCGAAAGCGAAGTAGGCTCTCAGCTTTTTAAACGCACAAGAAACGGAATAGTTCCCACTGTAGCCGGTGAAATATATATGGAAAATGCCAAGAAGATGATTGACATGTATCGTCATCTCGAAATATCGCTTGCAGCTGTGAACACTGAAAATCGTGGCAAGCTTATTATCGGCAGTAATTTTTTCTTGGGTGCCTGCGTTTTGCCCTGCATTGTTTCTGAGTTTGAAAAGCGTTTTCCAAACATTGAGCTGACTATTATAGAAGGTACTTCAACCGAAATTGAAAATGAAATATCAAAGGGTATCATCGATATAGGCGTTATTCACCTGCCGGTGCAGTCCAATTCTATTCAGGCTATCCCAATAGGTCAGGAGCGTTTTTTTATTGCCTTGCCGCCTGATGATGCGCTTTCGACTATGGCCTATTATAAAGAGGGCGTAAAGCTGCCCTATCTTGATATCAATCTTATTAAGGAACGTAATTTTATCGTCAATCATCCCACGCAACATGCACGAAAAGAGACCGACCGCATCTGCAAACTTGCAGGCTTTTCGCCTAAAATAAAATTTCAGACGCGAAATATTCAAACCATTGCAAAAATGGTAGGGCGCAAAGTTGGTGTTTCGCTGATTCCATCTTCATATATAACGCTTTTTAGCGATGTGGACAAGCCCGAGTATTATAATATTGAAGAGTCGTACCTGCCTGAGTGGCGTGTAGCGGTTATATATGAAAAAACGATGCCGTTGGTTCCGGCTTCCAAAGCATTTATTGAGATTTGCACCGACATTCTACCGCATATTTATGACATGTAAAAATATCAAAGAAGCCGCCGATAGTTAAACCGGTCGGCTTCTTTTCATTTTGCATTTAATCGGTTTACACTTACGCTTTTTTCTCCTTTTTGATAAAAGGTTTAATCATAGGATAAACCAACATGGTCACGCAGGAAATCATAATAATTGCGGTGATTGGCTTTGTAAAGATACTTACCATGTCTCCGTTAGCAAGGGTATAAGCGCGGCGGAAGTTCGATTCACACATCTGTCCAAGAACTAGTCCAAGAACCAGCGCAGCCGAGTTATAGCCAAGCTTGACAAACATATAGCCGATAATACCTGCACCCGCCATCAGCATAACGTCTCCAGTGTTGTTATTAAGCGCATAGGCGCCGATAGCAGCCAGCATAACGATAACCGGACCCAAAATGCTGTATGGTACAGCCAAAATCTTGGCAAATACCTTGGCGATCATCATCGCAACGATAACCATGACGATGTTTGTGATAAACATCGAACCAAATACCGACGAAAGGTAGTCGGGCTGCGTCTTAACCAGCAGCGGGCCAACCTGGACACCCTTGATAACCAGTGCTGTCATCATAATGGCAGCAGCGTTACCGCCGGGAATGCCCAATGAAAGCAGCGGAACCATCGAGCCGCCAGTAGCTGCATTGTTGGCAGCCTCAGCAGCCACGATACCATCCGGAATACCGGTTCCTAGCAAATGCGCCTTTTTAGAGACCTTCTTTTCAATCGCATAGGAGAGGAAGGAGGCAATGGTCGCACCAGCACCGGGCAGAATACCAACGACTGTGCCCAAAATGGACGAGCGGGCCATAGTGCTCTTTGTCTCCCAAATATCTTTGAAAGAAGGCAGAACGGTTTTCGTTTTAGAGGAACCGGGGCCTGTTTCTGCTTTAGCATCAATCTTTTTCGGCTTGCTGGTCTGTTTAAGAACTTCGGTAACAGCAAAGAGACCGATCATGACGGGGATCATTTCGATACCGGACAGCAGCGTGGAGTTGCCCCAGGTGAATCTAGCGATGCCAAGCATCGGGTCCATACCGACGGTGGCAAGCGCAAGACCCAAGAGGCCAGAAATCAGCGTCTTAATCAGGTTGCCGCTATCCAAACATGAAAGAACCGACAAACCTAGGAAAGAAACTGCAAACAACTCAGACGGACCAAACTTAAGCGCGACGGCAGCAAGCTGCGGAGAAATAAGCGCCATCGCAAACGCGGCGACCATACCGCCAATTGCAGAAGCAACGAGCGAGTAGCCAAGCGCCTTGCCCGCTTCACCACGCTGCGCCATGGGATAACCGTCGAAAGTAGTGGGTGCAGAAGACGGCGTGCCGGGAATTTTAAACAGAATAGCGGTGATACCACCGCCAGTAATAGACGCACAATAAACCGAAACCAGAAAGGCAATAGCGATAACCGGCTTCATGGCGTACGCAAAGGGAAGTGCCAGCGCTACCGCCATAGATGCTGAAACACCGGGCATAGCGCCAAAAATAACACCGATAAAGGTACCTGCAAACAAAAGGAGGAAGGTAGACGGTGCCAGTACGATTTGAAGGCCATTAATTAACAGATCAAACATTTTACTTTCACTCCTTTCTTAGAATGACAGGAAACCTTCGCACATTAATGCAAACTCGCGGAACACACCGCTACCTCTAGCCAGCATAATGCTTAAAGCACCTTGGAATAGTACATACAATAGGAATGTAATACCCAGCGAAAAAAGAAAAAGTCTTAACCATCTTCTTTCGCCCAGCAATGCGCCGTATGCCATCAGGAATAAGAAGCATACCGGCATAAATCCAATGTAAGGCATGAGCAACGCCATAATAAACACAAGCACCATGCCGATAAAAAGCTTGCCTTTAAAAAATTCAGTAAATTTAAATTCGCCAAGAGTTTTAAAAGAATCAGCTTTATTTTCTTTAAGGCTTTTAACGATATTCGCAATCAGCAGTGCAATCATCGCCACAAGAATCATTCTGGGCCAGAATGCCGCGCCTAACTCGGTTGCCGTTGGGGCAGGCGACTGGGCGCCTACCAAAAAAAAGCAATAAACCGCAAAAACAGTAAGAAAGATAGAGAATAAAAGATCCAAACTATTGCCTCCCTCCGGATACGTTTGATAGCGCCGGCGCCGTATAACGCGGCGCCGGACACAAATCAATTTAATTCTAGATTATTTTTTGCCAAACATTGCAACAAAGTCCTGATAGTCAGCATCCCATGCAGCCTTGTAGTCTGCAGTGTTCTTCCAGCCCGGACGCTGATCTAAGCCTTCGGTCTTGGCCCAAGCCTGGAAACCCTCACTAGCAACAGCTTTTTCAGCAGCCGCTTCGAACGCCTTGATAGCGCCCTCCGGGGTTCCGTTCGCATAGAAGATGCCGCGGGCGGGTCCAAAGTAGGACTCAACGCCGATTTCGCCAGCAGCCTCAACGTTCTCATAGCCAGGCATGGTCAGTCTCTTCTCGGTGAAGGACATGATAACCTTCATATCGCCAGACTGAACCATGGCAGCAACCTCAGCAGGGCCTACAACGGCAAGGCCGACATGGTTGCCGATGACGTCGGCGTTGAGCTGAGCGCCCTCTGTGTAAGCAACAGCCTCAATCTTGTCGCCGAAAGCAGCCTCAATACAAGCGCCGTCGAGACCGGTGATAGACATAACGCCAGCCTTTACAGAGCCGGGGTTTGCTTCAACATACTCCATGAGTTCCTTGTAATTGTTATAAGGCGCATCTTTGCTGGCAACAAGAATATTGCAGTCATGTACGAGCTGGGTGAGGGGGTTGATCTTGCCATAAACGTCAAAATCGGTCGCGCCGGTCACCTGAGCCAGCAGAGGAGAAGGTGTGCAAAGCAGGAAGGTGTAACCATCAGCGGGCTGGCTTGTGGCAAACTCAACACCGGTTACGCCGCCTGCACCTGCCTTATTGTTAACAACAACGGGCACGCCAAGTTCTTTCTCAAGAGCGGTGGCAAAGGTTCTGGCAGTGGTATCGGCACCGCCGCCGTTGCCCCAGGGGCAAATAATCTCAATTTTTCTTTCAAATTTCCACTCAGCGCTTTCTGCGGGGGTGCTACCAGGAGCAGGAGCGGCACTAGAAGCGGTTTTACCGCAACCTGCAAATGCCATTACGAGCATAGCCAAGGTGACAATAAGAGTAATAACCTTTTTCATAATTTTTCTCCTTTTCTTATCTATTTTTGGCGAATATTTATTCGCTAAAAACAAGTTGGATCCCCTTTGTTATTCCACAGGTTCGACCTGTCTTACAACATCGATTATTGTACCGTCACGTGCCTCAATGATGCCAACTACGCGATCTTTAAACTTGACTGGATCGGGCGTTCCAACAATCTTGTAGGCGATGTCACGAAGTTCTTCGATGGTTTTAAGGGGAAGCTTTGTATCCTTTAAGGCATCCAGCAAATCCGTTCGCAACGGGTTGATTGCAATACCATAATCGGTGACAACAACGTCAACGGTTTCTCCGGGCGTCGTAACGGTGGTGACGTCACTGCACACAGCGGGTATTCTGCCTTGAAGCAGTGGTGCAATGACAATGGTGCATTTAGCGCCCGCCGCCGTATCGGGGTGTCCACCCTGCGCACCTGTAATAATGCCATCTGAGCCAACAACCACATTACAGTTGAATTTTGTATCAATCTCAAGCGAAGCAAGAATAACAAAATCCAGCTTGTTTACATAGGCGCCTTTATTGAAGGGATTGGCATATTCAGATGCTGAAATCTCAATATGATTGGGGTTTTTCTTAATGCTTTCGACAGCGCCAAGATCAAAATCCTGCGTGTCCACCAGCTTGTCGACCAAACCCTCTTCAAGTAGCTTGCACATCGGTGTCGTTAAACCGCCAACACCAAATCCCATCTTAATTCCACGTCTTTTCATTTCTTCAGCAAGTGAAATAGTGGATGCAATTGAAGCGCCACCAACGCCTGTCTGATAAGAAAACCCGTCTTTAAAATAGGGCGTATTGATAACCACCTGGGTGCAATAATCCGCCATTTTAAGCTTGCGCATGTCGGTGGTAGGCTTTGCTGCTCCAGAAGCGATCTTTGCAGGATTACCAATCTCGTCAACCACACAGACATAGTCTACGTTTATCATTGAGATGCTGGCCGGCGCGTTCGGAAACGGTACCAGCGTATCGGTGATGGCAACCACCTTATCGGCATATTGCGCGTCCACCATGGCATATGATAGTACGCCACAATCGCTTTTTCCGCCATTGGCACGGCAATTGCCGTACTCGTCACAGGTGGGGGCACCGATAAAAGCGATATCGATGTGCTCTTCGCCGCTTTCAATCGCTCTTACGCGTCCGCCATGTGAACACATAGTAGCCAAACCTTTCAGCTTGCCGCCGGAAATGGCTTCGCCAATGCCACCGCGTACACCGGATGAGCGAATGGAAGTAATGGTTCCATCTTCAATCATGGGTACCAAACTATCGTGCGCCTTGCCGAGGCTTGTTGCACAGATTCTCAGGTTCTTTATCCCCCGTGCGTATATTCTTTCCATCACCATGTTAACAACATAATCGCCTTCACGAAAGTGGTGATGAAAAGAAAGTGTCATGCCGTCTTTAATGTCGCACTTGTCAAGCGCTTCGTCTATTGAAGACACCAGCTTTGTTCTAGTGGGGTCTACAACCGCTCTCGTTTTTGGCGCGCTTTTGACATATTCGTAGTTATCAAATTCTAGATAACCCATATAAGGCTTTTTGCCCGTTAGATTAAGTACCTCGTGCGGGATTTCTCTTCCGACTTTATTAATCATGATTATAAATCCCCCTCGTATACGCCGGACGCTTTTGCAAGCTCAATAGTCCGTTTTGCTCCGTCATAAAAGGCGATATCAATCATCTTGCCGTTAACCGTAAACACGCCGATGCCCTGTGCCTTCTTTTCGTCAATCTCTGTAACAACCTTTTCGGCAAAATCAATTTCTTTAAAAGTAGGGGTAAATATCCGGTGCGTCACATTGATTTGTCTGGGGTTGATAATGCTTTTACCATCAAAACCCATCATCTTGATCATACGAACTTCTTTTTCAAAACCTTCCATATCGTCAAGATTGGTAAAGACAGTGTCAAAACACTGAACGCCCGAAGCTCTTGCCGCAATAATCATATTTTGTCTTGCGCCCATCAGTTCAACACCTGTTCCAGAGATTACGGTCTGTAGATCCTTCGTATAATCGCCGCCAGAAAGGGCAATTCCAAAAAGCCGTTCAGAGCTTTCACAAATTTCCAAAGCATTAACAACGCCGCGGGTCGACTCAATAGCTGCCATCAACAGGGTGGAGCCTATCGGTCGTCCAAACTCACGCTCCGCTTCTTCAACCGCCATATCTACGGTTTTAACGTCGCTGGCATATTGCGTTTTAGGAATTCTAATTGCATCCGCACCGCCAGCCACACAGACTCTGATATCTTCCCGCCAGTGCTCGGTATCGAGACCGTTGATTCTGACCACACGTTCAATTCCTCGGTAGTCAATTTCTTGCAGGGCATGATAGAGCGAAAACCTGGCTGAGTCCTTCTGGTTTTCAGCAACTGCGTCCTCAAGATCGAGCATAATAGAATCGGGGGCATAGATATAAGGGTCTTTAATCAGCCCCGGCTTCTGGCAGTTGAGGAACATCATCGTCCTTCTCAATCGGTTTTTATTTGGGTGTATCATTTAATAGAACCCCCCCAATTAACCTTGCCTTCAAATTCCGCCGCTCTAAAAACAGCACATTCCACTCTAGCTTTCAGTGTACAGTCGAGCGCGCCTCTGTCCTCGACCTTAATCTTAATTCCTTTGACATTCAAGCGCTCTAAAGTTTCGGTAACAGTCTGACGAATTTGCCTCAAAAACTGTTGAGCAACGCTGCTTGAAATTTCAAGCTCTATTCCGTCCTGCAACGGTTCAACAACCACACGAGCATCGCTGGATTCAAGCGTGCCTGCAGCAGCCGTCTTTTTAATGACCATGCAAATCCTCCTTAACCAAACCAACTTCTCATCGAGATATGTTTGGCTCCTACTTAAAATATTATATACATGCTGCCATCTTTGACAAATACCAAATCGGTATGATCGCCATACAAAACTTTGATAAATTATAAAACTTCAACGTTTATATCAATCTCATTCGTAAAATAATTGTGAATTAGCACAAAATATTAGACTCATTTTTGAAAAATATTTTCAATATATGAAATTAGAAAAGGAATGATCCACAGCCAAAGCTGTAGATCATTCCTACTTGTCTAAAAAGTTTTTTTGCACCGCTCTAATGCATTTTGACAACGCACTTATTGTTCATTTTTTTGCTTTTCAAGCGGACTATCCATTGAATTTCGTACCTGTTAACACAAAAACCGGCGTTTACGATCTCCGCAGACGTCGGGCATTTTCACAGCGATCCTCTGCCTTTTCGCACTATGTTACATCGCTTTATGAATTCACTTTATTGCTTCTGCATTTACAGGTTATATCAAATGCCACTGTTATAATAGTTAATTAGACAGCCGGATGCAATGATTTGCTTTTCCGGCCCGGTGAGATCATCAACATAGACAGCAATCTCTTTAACCGAGTGACCATTGACGACATATGCCTTCATTTCTTTTTGGCCGGATAGCAGCGTGGCGCGAATACCCTTAATATAGACATAACTGTCAAGTGCAACATCATCGCCATCCTTAACAATAAAAGGTATAATACCCCAGTTGATCAGGTTAGAGCGGTAGCGTTTGGTTGCATATTCTTTTGCAAAATTGGCCCAGCCGCCAAGCACCTTCTGGCAAGAGGCCGCCTGCTCGCGGGCGGATCCATCGCCGGGCTTATTGGCAAAAAAAGAAGAACCTATACCAACCTGCTTTTCGTCCCCTTCAAACAACCCCTTTTGCCGTAGCATATTAAACACCTGCGCTATTTCAGCATTTTCAGCGGGGGATACACCGTTTTCGCGCGCGACCTCAATTTCACGCAGCTGCTTAGACTTTGGCACGTAGTCCGGGGCTTTACGACTGAGCGCAAACTCCGAAAGCCTCTCCGGGTTGGAGCGGAAGGATGACGTCTCGCCCGAGGGGATAAGCTCATCCGTAGTGGTTACCGGATCGTCGATATAAGTAACCACCTTCACGAGCAGATCGTCAGTCAGACTTGGCATTTTGGGCCATTCTTTAATATTGGGTCCCATGACCAGCGAAACACTTGCATTATGGTTATCGGTAGCGTTAAGAACACGCTTTTCATAAATGCCTTTATCAAAATAATAGGCCGGCTTTGTCAGCTTAAAATCAATTTCCTCTGCACTGGTCAGCTTGCCACTGTTAATCGCAGTTGCCGCAATGCTGCGCGCATCCATAAGCGCCACAGAAGCCACCTGGCCCTCGCCTGGCTTTGAACCTTCGCGGTTGGGGAAATTTCTGGTGGTGTGGCGGATCGAAAATTCGCCGTTTGCGGGGGTGTCACCCGCGCCAAAGCAGGGGCCACAAAACGCGCTGCGCACAATCGCGCCGGCAGCCATCAGCTTTTCGATACTGCCGTTTCTAATTAGCTGAATATAGGCCGGCTGGCTGGAGGGATAGACGCTCATCGCAAATGCGCCATTGCCGACAGATTTTCCGTTTAAAATATCTGCTGTGTCGACGATATTATCATAAGTACCCCCTGCACAGCCTGCAATAATTCCTTGATCGACGTATATATCGCCATTGATCACCTTGTCTGCAAGTCTTAAGCGCAGCGACTTATTTTCCAGCTGTTTGAGCGCTTCTTCTTCAGTATATTTTAATATCTCAAGAGGGTTCTTCTTTAATTCATCAATGGTATACACATTGCTGGGATGGAACGGTAACGCAATAGAAGGCTTGATGGTCGAAAGATCCACATAAATGCAACCATCGTAATAGGTAACCTCGCCTGGCTCAAGCTTTTTGTAATCCCCTGCCCGATCGTGCGCTTCGAGATAAGTTTTGACCTTGCCGTCGGTTTTCCAAACCGAACTCCAACAGGTGGTCTCGGTGGTCATTACATCGATGCCGTTTCTGTATTCAACATCAAGGTTTCCAACACCGTCACCGATAAATTCCATAACCTTGTTTTTGACATAACCATTTGCAAATACCTTTCCGATGATAGAGAGCGCCACATCCTGCGGGCCGACAGCCTTTGAGGGCTTGCCAGTAAGATAGACCGCCACCACCTGGGGATACTGCATATCATAAGTGCGGCTCAATAGTTGCTTCGCCAGCTCACCGCCACCCTCGCCCACCGCCATGGTGCCAAGTGCACCGTATCGGGTGTGACTATCGGAGCCGAGTATCATCTTGCCAGGCCCAGCCATCATCTCGCGGTTAAACTGGTGGATAACTGCCAGATTGGTCGGCACATAGACACCGCCAAAGCGTTTTGCAGCTGATAGGGCAAACATGTGATCATCTTCGTTGATGGTGCCGCCAACCGCACAAAGCGAGTTGTGACAGTTGGTGAGTACATATGGAACAGGAAACTTTGTCAAACCTGAAGCAATCGCCGTTTGAATAATGCCAACATAGGTAATATCATGACTGGTGAGTGAATCAAATTTAAGCTTGAGCTGATGCTCGTTTTCGCCAGCATTATGGCTTTTCAGAATGGCGTGCGCTATTGTGCCTTTCTTAGCTTCTTCCTTCGCGACTGTTTTGCCAGTCATCTGCTCAATTTTTGCCGGTGCATCATTCGTATCCTCTATAATTTCTGAACCAACCAGAAAAACGCCACCGTTATAAAGCTTTATCATTGCGCTCTTCCTTTCAAGATTGTTTGTTGATTTTATTATATGGCGGCCTTATAATATAAACAAATATTATAATTTTATAAAGTGCATAATATTTTTATTATATAGCGACTGCGAGGGACAACATGACCGAACGCGAACTATTTTATATGAAGACAATAGCCAAGGAAAAAAGCATATCCAAGGCGGCTGCAAGGCTTTATGTTTCACAGCCGTCATTGTCCCAATATGTCGCACGAGTGGAAAGCGCTTTGGGTGAAAAAATATTTATCAGAACCGGCAATGGCTTAATTCTAACCTATGCCGGTGAAAAGTATATGCAGGCTGCCACCAACATTTTAAATATTTATTCCGATTTTAAGAATGAAATCAGCGCAATGTCCCAGCTTAAAAGCGGGCGCATGACAATAGGCATCACCTATTTTCTTTCGATGCTGATTCTTTCCGATATTCTTTCAGCTTTTCAACTGGCTTACCCCGCCATAGAGATTTTTGTGGTAGAAAGAAGCACGAATGAACTTGAAAAGCTGCTTGCGGCGGGTGAAATTGATTTTGCAGTTATGCATATCCATAAAAAATTGCCCGTCAATACCGAAATCCACGCGCACTGTCATCTCTTGACTGATCCCTTTGTGGCTGTGATGTCCAAGCATGCCCCACTCACAAAAGCTTTGCCGGACAGCGACGGTATACCTACTATAACGCTAAATCAGCTCAAGGATAGCCGGTTTATTATGGTGCATAAAGACCAGCGTATACGGCAAATATCTGATTTGATTTTGGCTTCGGCTGATTTTTCACCGAAAATTGCGCTCACAACGCGCAACTGCGAAACTGCGCGGCAGCTATCTGTAAGAGGCGTCGGGATTTCTCTGCTTCCGATGTCATATATTAATCATTTTTCCGACAACCGCGATGCCATGATTTGCCGATTGGATAATACCGATGCCTACTGGATTCGATCGGTCATGACCCAAAAGAGCGGCTATTTATCTGCTGCATCACAGGAATTTATTGTAATGCTACGCAAGGCGCTTGAAAGTAGCACAAAAGCCGCACACCTTTGACGTGTGCGGCTTTTCATTAGCTTAGCTTTGATACTACATCTGTTGTTTCAGATATGCAAAGGTGGTAGAAGGCACCAGCTTTGCAACCTCATCGATATTCCCCTCACGTAGCAGTCGTCGCACAGCCGAAGCACTGATTGGCATTCCATTGAGCTGCTTTCTCTCAATCTCGATAAACTCAATGCCATATTGGGGCAGCAATTCCTTCATCTTATTGTTATAAGCATTGGTTACCCCACAATTTGGCTCAGTACCAACAAACCGTTTTGTTATCCCCAGACTCTTGGCAAAATATTCACAGAATATACGAATATCCAACTCACAGTTCGCGTCATCCGCCTTGGTTCTTTCTTTAATGAAGTAGGTTGGAAATACTGCGGACGATATGAGATAATCACTAGTTTTGTGCAGCAGAACATTGGCCAAATCCGCCACGCCTAGTCTAACCAGCTCATAGCGCACATCCGCTGAAAATTCGCTTTTATCCTCCGACAGAACAAATAGATGCAGCACATCGCACTGCTTCGAGGCGGTTTCTATCAGGTAACGATGCCCGTTTGTAAAGGGATTGCAGTTGACGACAATGGCACCTATAGTGCTGCCTTCGCGCTGTTCGAGCTGGGCAACATACCTTTTGATGCCATTTTTGCTGTTTTCGGTCAGTAATACATCCTTGGTTTCAAGAATCGGATAGAAACCCATATCTATAAACATTTGCTTGTTTTCAGGCTTTGTAAATAGAAAAAGATGCGTTTTCCCGCGTTCGACCGCCAGATTGCACACTTGCGTTACAACCCGCGTGGAAAGACCATAGCCTTGATAATTTTTAGAAACAGCGATGCACTTGAGAACATTGTCGTGAAGCGAGCAGGTGGCGGCAATATAGCCCTCTGAATCCATTAGGTTAACAGTCGCTTCAATCTGTTCATCATAATGCAAATAGTTTTCAGACAGAAACGCTTTTAGTCTTTCCTTTTTTCTACCCGTAAAAGGAAAGCCCTGCTCCTCATAAAAATCATACTCTTCCATAGTCATCCCCTTTCCTTTATCAAAACATGAATGCAGCAATACATTAGAGTTACTCAAGTGGTGTGCATAAATTTTACCACACCTGATGATTATGAAGCAACCATCTCAAAACTTAAGCTTTTATTTTATATAAAAATATTCTTATTTTCCTATTCTACAAAAATCAGGTATTCGTACCCAACACAGAACTTATCCAAATAAACCTACGATAAAATAGCATCCCTATTGCTATCAAAAAATCCACAGCATTTTAAAACGATATCCATCCCAAAAACTTTGGTATAATCACGCGCTGTTTACAGATACTATCAACACAACCTATTTTGTGACAAACAAACTGTAAACGATAAGGAGCGTGCCCGATGAAAGCCACCGGAATTGTAAGAAGAATAGACGACCTCGGGCGTGTCGTCATCCCAAAGGAAATCCGCAGAACCATGCGTATTCGCGAGGGCGACCCGTTACAGATTTCATTGACACAGTGGGAGAGGTTTTGTACTGGGATGATGGGGCTAGAAAAGCAAATTCATACATAGCTAACGTATTGTCAAAGTAACCTCTTCTACAACGTCTCGATATATAAATCGGGCAACTTCTTATCACAATTGTGATAAGAAGTTGCCCGATTTATTATTTTACAATTTTAGTTTTCCATCCAAAAAGTCCTGATACCTGTCACAGATAGGCGCAGTCTCTCCAAAATCAATCTGTTTACCTTTATGGAGCCACAAAACCTTGTTGCACATGTTACGCACCTGATCAAGCGAGTGCGAAACCAAAATCGTTGTTGCGCCGCTACCAATAATCTCCTTCATCTTGGCTTCGCTCTTTTTGCGAAAAGCACCGTCGCCAACCGATAGCACCTCATCGAGAATAAGGATATCAGGTTTGACTAACGACGCGATAGAAAATGCAAGCCTAGATTTCATTCCAGAAGACAACTGTTTAAAAGGGCGATCCTCGTATTCCTGTAACTCAGAAAAAGCAATAATATCACGGTATGTTTCATCCATAAATTTTCGCGTATATCCAAGCATAGCCCCGCGCAGATAAGCATTCTCTCTAACGGTTAAATCTCCGTCAAAGCCACTAGCCAGTTCAAGCAGCGCGGCAATGGTACCCTCTCGCTTCACGCTGCCGCGGGTCGGTTCCATAATACCAGAAACCGCCTTGAGTAACGTTGATTTCCCGGCGCCATTCGTTCCGATGATGCCCAGCATATCCCCACACTCAATCGAAAAGCTGATGCCATCTACCGCCCAGAATTCCTTAACAGCATAATTGTTCTTAAGCTTTCGCATGACAAATTCTTTGAGACCGATTTCTTTAAAATCACCAGTAATATATCGAATGGCGACGTCGTTTAATTCTAAAATCATGCCAACGCCCCCTTATAAATAGTATAAAAATTTGTGATTATACTTTTTGTACATCCAGCAACCAATACTAAGCATAACCAGCGCGTAAAATGCGCATAGCAGGTGAAAGCTCAATTCCGGAATGCTGTTTTCAATAACAATTTTGCGAAAGTATCGAATATATACATAAACAGGGTTTGCGTAAAATAGATACTGTATATTCTGAGGATAAGCTGAAATATTATAAAATATAGCTGACAAGTACATCAATAACATGGTAAAAACACTGTACAAATATTCCACATCTCGAAAAAAAACATAGAGCGCAGACAGCACCATTCCCACTCCGATATTTAAAACAGAGATGCAAGCTATCGGATAAATTAAAAGTAAAAAACTCCAACGGAATGACAGGCCCGGTTCAAATGCGACAAATACAAAAAATACAACTAGCGTCAGTAAAAAGTTGATAAAAGCCTGTACATTTCTCGAAAGTAAGAACATGTATTTGGGCACATCTACTTTTGTGAAAATTGACGCATTTGACATCAGCGACCGCATACCACCGGTAGTTGCATCATTAAAATAGGAGAATATAAGGTTGCCGCAAAAAACGTAAATAACATAGTGTGCAGTTGTGCGTCCAAAAAACTGTGAAAAGACTGCCGCTATAACAGCAAGCGTCAGAAGTGGAGATATTATGCTCCATAACATACCAAGGACCGTGCGTTTATATTTTTTCTTGAAATCTCGTTTGACTAGCTCTTCAAACAAAAATCGATATCTGATTAACTTTTGTATCATGTAATAACCTCGCGTCGCCGCTATTATCGGTACATTCTTTTATAGTACTTTAGGTAATCCCCTGAGGTCACGTGCGTCATCCAGTCGGTATGATTCAAATACCAGTCGATTGTTTGAGTAATACCCTTGTCAAAAGTGTAACTGGGTGACCATCTTAATTCGGTGGTAATTTTGGTATTGTCGATAGCGTAGCGTCGGTCATGCCCAGGGCGATCCTGAACATGCGAAATCAACGACTCGTCCTTGCCCATACGCGCAAGAATGAGCCGGACAATCTCAATATTTGCCTTCTCATTGTTGCCGCCGATGTTATACACTTCGCCGTTGCGTCCTTTACACAGCACTGTATCAATGGCGCTGCAGTGGTCCTCAACATACAGCCAGTCGCGTATCTGCATGCCATCGCCATAAACCGGCAGGGCACGATTTTGGGTGCAGTTGTGAATCATCAGCGGAATCAGCTTTTCAGGGAACTGATAAGGGCCGTAGTTATTCGAGCAGCGGGTGATGTTCACCGGCATGCCGTAGGTTTCGTGATAAGCGCGCACAATCAGGTCAGCTGACGCTTTAGACGCCGAATAGGGGCTGTTGGGCGCCAGCGGTGTCGTCTCGGTAAACAAACCCGTTTTTCCCAGCGTACCATAGACCTCGTCAGTTGAAACCTGTAAAAAACGCACCCCCTGCCGGTAGGTACGGCAATATTTGTTGTCGGGCTCATCTCTCCAGCAGCGCTTGGCTGCGTCGAGCAGCGTTTGGGTACCGATAATATTCGTGGTCAAAAACAGTTCGGGCTCGGTGATACTACGATCAACATGGCTTTCTGCCGCAAAATTGACCACGGAATCAAATTGATATTCAGCAAAGAGCCTGTCCACTAGGGATCGGTCGCGAATGTCACCTTTAACAAAAGTGTAGCGGGAGTCATCTAATACAGAGGCCAAGTTTTCTAGATTTCCAGCATAGGTTAAAGCATCGAGATTGACCAATTGAAAGTCTTCATATTTTGTTAGCATATAATGAATAAAGTTGGAGCCTATAAAACCGGCGCCGCCGGTGACAAGGATCGATTTCAATTTCCAGTCCCCCAAATTCAGTAAAAATTTACTGTCGATAATCCAGCAAAGCCTCCACAGCATCCACACCCAACGTCACAATGCCGTGTACCTTTTGCATTTGCAGCCTTTCGGCGAAAGAGTCGTCGATAAACAAAGCCTTTTTGCCGGGCTGGACAAAATCGCATTTGCGTTGGGTGTGATCGATATGAATAATTTCATCAAACAACTCGGGCGCAATTTTATAGCGCTTCAAGGTTGCGTTAATATCGTAGTCATGCTTTGTCAACAGCTTGACGGGAATATTTTTATTGACGCATTGATAAAGATAGCGCATCAAATTTAAATTAATTTTATTATGCACAATAACTGTGTCATCAAAATCGAGATAGACCTCCTCAAATTCTATCGGAAGCCGATAAGCGTTATATAACGCACGGTCTACCTCTACTGTATTAAGTTGAGACGTAATCTCCACATCACACCCCATTATATCAAACACACTCAGCAGCGGCAGATTGACGCCTGCCGCACGTTGGACGCACATGGTACCCGCAACACGGGTCGCAATCTCTAATAGCTTGTAGTCACCGTCACGGTCGCGTTTAAGTTGAAAAAACCATGCGCCCCGCATGGGAATACGCGCCGATATTTGCCGGGCAATCTCATCGATTTTTGCATCGGGCTTCTGAAGCCGAGAATTGACACTAATGCCGTTGCGGATGCGGTTGCGGTTGCGGCAACTGGTATATTTCAGCACGCCGTGCCGGTCTGTAAAGCAGTCGACCGTATATTCCTCTCCTTGAAGATACTCGCAAATCACATTAGCAGTATTGCTTTCAGCCAATTTTTGGCGCAGCGCTTCGGGTGTATGCAAAATATAAAAGCCCTTGGCACCGTACCCCTCCTCCGGCTTTATAATGACCGGAAAACGGGTAATCTGTTCCGGATTATCGTAGGTTTCGGGAACAAAGTCAAGTCCGTTCATATGCGCGTATGTTCTGGCCTTGCTGCGGCAGATATGTACAGCCTCATGGCAGGGCGCTATAAGCGGGGCGGCAAGCTGTTCGCGATGCGCCGACAACACACCCAACACCTCATCCATAGCAGGATAAATAAAGTCGATATGCTGCGCTTTGAGTAGCGCATTAAAGTGCGCCAAAAAGTCGGGAGCATGCACAAAGGGCAAACCCTCACAATAATGCTCAAACACATATTGACCATGGTCAGGAACACTGGAAGCGCCAACCAGCGTGATAAAAGAAACATCCTTTAACGCATGGTGCAATTCCAGCCCCACCTCTGAGCCACAAGGGAATATTAAGATGCGTATATTTCGCATTATGCAACCCACCTTATCATTTATCTGATGTTTCACGGTTTTTCAAATTCTGCTTAATCTGCGTGGTGGAAATCTCCGGAGTTCTGGACAGATACGCCACTTCACAGTGCTCTTTCAGGAAGTCAAACTTTCCTGCCCAATCATCCCCCATCACAAAGGTATCCACATGATATTGCTCTACATCATGCGCCTTTTGCGCCCAGTTTTCTTCGGGGATGACCAAATCCACATAACGAATCGCTTCCAAAAGCTGTTTGCGAACCTCATAATTAAAATAACATTTTTTTTGCTTACTGTTCCAGTTGAATTCATCCGTTGAGAGCGCCACGATTAGATAATCGCCCATGGCCTTCGCCCTTTTGAGCAAATTAATATGCCCATAATGCAACAAATCAAAAGTGCCGTATGTGATGACACGTTTCACTTTAAAACCCTACCTTTCTTGTAATGCCAACCTTCTTTTAATCTCGTCTACTATCCGCCGAGAATTGTCCTTATCATTGACTGACATATCATAAAACATGCTGCGAATCTCACGTCGAGCGGTGCCGTCTTTTTGCGGGTCTTCAACATATGTGACAATGGCGCTGAGCACCTCTTCCCACGTTTTGGCCTTGATGCCCGGCGTAACACTGTCGTAATCAAAATCCATTTGTGTGTCGTGCTTTGTATACGCTTCAAAGTCATAATTAAAGTAGATGATAGGGCGGTCCAGTAAAACAAAATCGTTTGCAATGGAAGAATAGTCCGAGATTAAAACAGAATATCGCCCTAATGTTTGATAAACATCCTTCTCCGTATCAATTTGGATGCGATCATACGCTTCCGCCAATCGCGCCAGTCTCTCCCCGTAACTTCGCCATGTGTGGGGATGCAACCGGATGGTCAGATTGGCATTGAGCGCCTGCATGGTTTCTTGAATTTGCACCGCCGCATCAATAATATACTGCACCATTTCCTTTTCCTTTGTTGCATTCCAGCGGTATGTTGGCGCATACAGAATCCGGCATACGTCGGTATCTCTTTGTGTCTGATGAATGAAAATATTCCTCGGGAAGCCACAAACAAAGCACTGTTCCGGCTTAATATTCAAAGGTGCGGCAAACTGGCCGATCTGAAGCGGCCCCGGGCAGATGACCATAAACCACTTTTCAAACAGCTCTCGAAAATAGGCATGGCGTATATACTTCATCTTTTTTATCAGGCGCTGCACCGCGTTATCCGTTTGGGCAGGCAAAATATCATCGCTGTATTCAGCCCCCGGCACAGTGGTACTCTTAACTAAATTTTTAGTGGATTTTAGGCCAACGCCATGCCAAAGCTGAACAATCTTTAAATTGTCATTTAAGCCCGAAAGCGCATCATAATCCGACATTCTGTAATGATCTGTCACCGCAATCGCCGCACGCGACACAATGCTGCGACATCGGCGTGTTCTCATCATAAGCACCGGCTTATTTTCAGATTGCAACTGATCGAAAATACTTTGATCCATCGTCAACCAATAAGCCGTGATCTCAGGGTGGTGCGCCAAAACATACTCATAAAAATATTTGGTGTTGTCAACGTAAGTCTTTTTATTAAAGCCGGAAAACACCCAAATGTCAGCGCGCTTGGGAACCAGCGTATTTTTCCAATAGAGTGCCAAGGAAATGATGTTTCTCAGCTTGCCCTTAAGCCATTTCAGTCCCTTTATAACCTTTTCTGTTTTACGAAACAGCCACACAATAGGCCTAAGCAGATTTCGATAATACCGATTGCGCACGACTAATTTGTAACCTTCCCAACTATAGGCGCGTGTCAGTGCTCTTGAATCGTGATAAAAAGAGATGTACGAGCGCAAAACAATCTTTGCCGCTTCGGGGTGATCCGTAAATAAAGTCGCCACTGCTTCGCTGTCATCTCGCGCAATGACCGCCTTTAAATAATTGGTAGCTTCCAGTTTTATCCTGTTTTCGATTTGAATTTTGCAATAGTCGCCGTAATGCTTCTCAAAAAACGTCAATAAATCTGTGAGCACCAGTATCCAATTCAGTCTGGTTTTTACAAAGTGTTCATTCTTGCTTTTAAACATGATAATACCAACATCACTTCGCCTGTATGCTGATACGACATCCGGCAGCAAAGACAGCTTGCCTAATCCTAATTGCATCATCATGATGGGATGGTCGCCAAAAACGCGCGTATAATACGTGTCCGGAATAGGCAGGTCATAATTCCACCTAAACAGCATGGTGGAAGTGTGCGCCGGTCCATTGGAAATATAGGAAGCAGCAGTCCATTCCCTTTGGTCCTTGTTAATTTCGGGCATACTGTGCGGAATTAACCGACGTCCTTTCGAATCAGGCGCATAGTGCGAATTTAAGTACCACTGGTCATCCGCTATAATTTCAGCGTTGCAAAAACAGGCGCGGTATTGATGATGCGTCTGCATATAATCAACCTGCTTTTGCAGCTTATATTCATCCGTCCAATAATCATCACCCTCGCAAAAGGCAATATACGGGCTGGTGGCGCGCTGGCACATATCAATCAAGTTGCGCTGTGCCCCCACATTCTCCTCCCGAATAAAAGGGACAATAATATCGGGGTATTTCGCCGCATATTCCCGCACAATATCGGCTGTGCTATCGGGACCGCAGTCCTCCCCCACGAACACCTTAAATTTAAAATCGGTTTTTTGCATGAGAAAGCTATCGAGTGCCTGCGCAATGTATTCCTCATGATTATAGGTAATGCAAACAACGGTCACCATCGTGTCGTCGTTCTGGATGCTTTTTTGTTCGGTTAAAGTCGGTTTGCCATCTTCCGCCGCAAATTGGCGCGCGGCTTCTACCGCATAACTCGCGAGCGAAACCTTTCGTTGAATATCCATTGTCTGATCACGCATTTCAAAATCTACTCCTGTGTATTTAATCTTCCAGCGACAGCAAATACTGCCCGTAATCGGTCATGCGCAACACATCACCCAGCCTGTGCAGCTGCTCTGTGGTAATAAAACCGCGCCGCCACGCAATCTCCTCAATACAAGAAATATAAAAGCCCTGCCGCGCCTGCACCACTTCGACGTATTCAGCCGCCTGCAGCATACCCTCGGGCGTACCGGTATCCAGCCACGCCATGCCGCGACCCATCAAGACAACCTTGAGTTCACCTCGCTGTAAATAAGCATTATTGACAGCTGTAATCTCAAGTTCTCCGCGGGCGGAGGGCTCAATGCCTTTTGCTATTTCCACCACACTGTTGTCGTAGAAATAAAGCCCCGGTACCGCAAATTGAGACTTCGGCTTTTTTGGTTTTTCCTCAATCGAATGTACATTAAAGTGCTCGTCAAAAGCCACCACGCCAAAATCGGTCGGATTTTTGACCGGATAGCCGAAAATCGTCGCGCCGGAAAGCTCTTTTTGTGCGCGTCTGAGCGTTGCGGTAAAATCCTGTCCATAAAAGACATTGTCGCCCAAAATTAAGCAAACCTGTTCGCCAGCAATGAACTCCTCACCCAGAATAAAGGCCTCCGCCAACCCGCGGGGCTGCTCCTGCACCTTATATTCAATCGAAACGCCGATGCGAGAACCATCTCCCAAAAGGCGCTGATAATTATGGATGTCCTCCGGTGTGGAGATCAACAATATCTCCCGAATACCCGCCAGCAACAGCACCGAAAGCGGATAGTAAATCAGCGGCTTGTCATAGATAGGCAGCAGCTGTTTAGAGACCGCGAGCGTCATCGGGTAAAGCCGCGTGCCCCTTCCGCCCGCCAGAATTATGCCCTTCATCTTTTTCCCTCCAAGATCGCGCAACAAATGTATTCCGCGTCGTCAACCGTCATATCCGAGTAGAGCGGAAGCGTCAGAACCCGCTCCGCCATCCTCTCCGCCACCGGCGTGCCTTGCAAGGGAAATCTGCCCTTATAGCAGCGAAAATGGCTCGTGAGTGGATAAAAATATTTTCTCGGGAAAATATTTTTATCCTGCAGGCGTTCGCATAGAGCGTCCCTATCCTCTCCGAAAAGTACGGGGTCGACAACTACGGGGAAATAGGCGTAGTTCGGCTTTACATCCGGTCGCTCGGGGCAAAGATAAAAGCCAGGTATACCACTCAGCAGCGCCCGGTAACGCGCAACCACCTGCGCGCGCCTTGCAATCTGATCTTTGACATGCCGCAAATTACACAGCCCCATTGCCGCCTGAAATTCGTTCATTTTAGCGTTGCCGCCAATCTCTCCAACATCCTCAGCGGTATACTGGCCGAAGTTCTTGAGCGCCATAAGCTTCTTCATAGTCGCTTCGTCGTGACAGGCCAGTCCGCCACCTTCAATGGTATGAAAAACCTTCGTCGCGTGGAAGCTGAACATCGACAGATCGCCAAAACAGCCGATGCACGTTCCGTCTAGCTCCTCACCAAAGGCGTGGGCTGCGTCGTAAAGCACTTTTAGTCCGTGCTTTCGCGCAATTTCTTCAATTTCTTTGACCGCGCAGGGGTTGCCGTATACATGTACCGGCAAAATCGCCGAGGTCTTTGGTGTAATAAGTGCTTCAATTTTGGCGGCATCCATTGTAAAATCCACCGGAGAAATATCGCAGAATACCGGCGTCAGTCCGTTTTGAACAATGGCCTGCGTGGTGGAAGCAAAAGTAAACGGCGTTGTGATAACCTCGCCTGTTAACTCCATAGAAGCCAGAGCCAGCTCCAGCGCCAGATGTCCGTTCGTAAAAAGCGCCATATAAGGCACCTTTAAAAAGTCGCACAGCGCCCGCTCAAGCCGTTGATGGCGGCTGCCCATGTTGGTCAGCCAGCGGTTCTCCCAAATAGGCGCAATTTCTTTAACATATTCCTCCATTGGTGGCATAGAAGATCTGGTAACCGGTATTGGTTCATGCATATATTCAGTCAGCTCCCTTGCTTTTGTTTTTCTCTCAATTTACGAATCACGCCTGCTGGCAGCGCAAGAAGATAATCAAGCGGCTGACCTTCGCGCAAAATTTGGCGTACCAGCTCAAAGCCCTCCGCACTAGGATGCCTTAATGCTGCCCAAACAGCGCTGACAAAAAGCGCCTTCTTATGCGATAAAAAACCACCATCCACTCCCAGCACCCGGCAAGCGTAGGCCTCCAGCTTTTTGGTGTAGTCATAATCTTCCCGAATTCGGTTGGGATTGCGCGTGTAAGCGACCGCCGTCGCATTGCTGCCTTCCGATTTACACGGACAACGATAGCAGCTCATCGTGTCGGACAGCTGGGAAATAGTCCCTTGCGAGGCGAGCAGCAAGCACAGCGATCGGTCTCCGATAAGCGGATGTATTGTTATAAGCGACTCGTAAGCCCCACCGGAATTTAAGAAAACATTGCAATGCAGCAGCGTGCTTGTGTGGCCCGGTAGCACAAGGCCATGAAAATCCTCAAGCGTGTACCGTTCCTTTTGGGCTATCCAGCTTAGATACTGGCTTTCGTGCGGATGTCCTAGCTCGTCCACAATGTGGCACCTGTGAGTGCAGCCAATGTAGTCGGGATACGCCGCCAGAAAATCTACCTGCTTTTGCAGCTTATGAACATCACACCAGTAGTCGTCGCCCTCAAGATAAGCGAGATATGCGCCGCATGCCCGGTTCTGTAAGTCGTATAGATTTCTGGTAGCGCCCATATTATGTGGTCTTAAAACGGGCTGAATCCGGGGCTCATTTTGTGCCAGATCAAGAATGATCTGCGCCGTACCGTCCTGAGAAGCATCATCGCCCACCAGAATTTCAAATTGAAAATCAGTCTGCTGCGCCAAGATGCTATTAAGTGCCTGACGGATATAGCGCGCGTGGTTGTAAGAAATCACCAACACGCTGACTGCAATAGACTCCTGCTCCATAAAGATTCTTAAGAAGCGCCTAACGCTTTGCTCCTATTCTTTTAAACTTTTCGTATTGCCCAAGCCCAACCTTGAGACGGTTCAATATGGCCAGGCAGTGTGCTTTTTTTCGTACTGCCAGCCAATAGTCGGACGCTTCGGTTTGCAGATATACCTGCCAGAGCGCGGCAAGTCGACGCCCTTCGCTACGATCCTCCACATACATATACAAGGTAGTAAAGTGGTCTCCTACGCCTCTTTTAATCCGTTCAAAGCAGTAGTCAAGCACGTTTTGGCCCGCGCCGTCCCGCTTAGCCGCATAGTAGGCTGGTATCAAGCGGAGTAGTACCCTCTCACGATGTTCGTGATATTTCGCTCTATTTTTGGGTGATGTGCTCTGCGCCGGATTCGCCACCTGATATCGATAGATGTCAAAATCATAATAGATTACATTTTTGGCATGCAAATAAGGCAGAATGACGTATTCCTCGTCGACAAAAAACATTTTGTCCTGCATATAAAAGGCGCTGGAACGAAGCAACTCAGTCCGATAAGACGTATTGTGAATGCTTGGCAGCGTTTTTAACGGCCCGGCGAAGGAGGTGGTCGCCACATCATAGGCCACGCCCTGCTGCGCAGCTCGTACCGGCGTCATCTGGCCATTTTGCATATTAACAATTTGGTAGTCGGTGAGCACAACATCAGCATCGCAGTTTTCAAGTGCCTCTAAAAGTTCGATCAACGCGGGGGTATTCACCCAATCGTCGGCATCGACAATACGGAAATACTGACCTTGCGCCGCCGCTAACGCCTGATTGATAGACGAGCCATAGCCGCGGCTATCCCGATCGATCAACCGAAAAATCCTCGGGTATTTTGACACATAGCTTTCTATAATCTGCTTGGAGGAATCCTCCGACGCATTGTTAAGGCAAATGACCTCTAAGCGATCAAATAGTCGCTCGTCACAATAAGTAGCAAGATTCTTATCTAACCATTGTGCCATATTAAAAGTCGGTACCGCAATGGTTAAAATGACAGAAGCAGTCATAAAAATTTCCTCCTCTTTCGGGCTTCCCGCTTTCGCCGTAGCCAATTTAGCATCGGTAACGGCAGCAGCCCAACGATTAGTGGTTTGACGACATATGGCAAGGCTTGCGGCAGCATGCCCAAATTTCCAAACCGGATAAGCCGAACCGTGGCCTCGTTGATACGAAAACGATATTTTCTGCGCCTTTCTTCCACGCCAGCCATAGAATAATCGAACAAAAACTCCTGCAGGTTCGCCCCCTTGAACCCCAAATGATAAAGACGCAGAAGCAGATCATAATCCTCACAAAGCAGGCAGTATTTTTTCTCACAATAACTACCTGCCATTTCCAGCACCTCACGGCGAAAAAGCAACGTTGGATGAATATACGGCATAACGAAGAGAAAATCCCGCGGTTTCGGAAACTCCGGGAGAACAAACGGTGTTATCGCACATGTATTAAATACACGATTAATATTGCATCCTACAAAAGCAATCTCAGGATGCCGCACCAGATAATCGTACTGTCTCTCAAACCGCTGAGGGTGCGAAAAATCGTCATCGTCCATTCGGGCGATAAACCGGCCCGTAGCGCGGGTCAAACAAAAGTTTAGTTTCTGCGGCAGCGTAATAGCATCCCCTCGCCGCATAAGCCTAATGCGCGCATCTTTTTCTGCCATACGCTCAAGCAGGCCCTGAGCCGGTACGCTGGAACCGTCGTCACAAATAAGAAGCTCAAAGTCGCTAAAGCTCTGATCTAAAATAGAACACACCGCGCGCTCTAACGGCGCTGTTTCGGATTTAACAAAGTAAACCCCCATTATAACTGAAATAAGCGGCATAGCGCCTCTCCCATCAATAAGATATCTATAGCTCTAGCTCAACCTTCACCCTATTCAGCGCAGCTTCAACCACCTGATCCATATTATAATATCGGTATTGCGCCAATCTTCCACAAAAAACGACGTTCTTTTCATGCTTAGCCAGTTGGCAATAACGCTCATAGACCTGTTGATTTTTCGAGTCGTTTACCGGATAATACGGCTCCTGCCCGGGTTCCCACGCCACAGAATATTCCCGCGTGACAATGGTATGCGGTTGCTCTCCAAACTGAAAATGCTTATGCTCTATGCTGCGGGTATAAGGCGTATCGCTATCAGTAAAGTTCATGACCGCAACACCTTGATAATTGGGTAAGTTATAGCAGCTATCTTCAAACCGCAGACTGCGGTAAGCAAGTTGCCCCAGCCCATAATCGAAATAACGGTCAATCGTTCCTGTATAAATAATGCGCTTTGCTATTTTATTAAAGAACACCCGGTCCTGAAAATAATCGGTTTGTAGGCGTACCTCGCTGTTTTGCAGCATTTTTTCTACAAGCGCGGTATATCCGTCGACAGGAATGCCTTGATACGGATCGTTAAAATAATTATTGTCGTAGGTAAAACGCAACGGAATTCTTCGAACAATAAAAGCCGGCAACTCATGGCAGGCCTGTCCCCATTGCTTTTCGGTATAGCCCTTGATAAGCTTTTCATAAATGTCAGGGCCAACAAGTGAAAGGGCCTGCTCCTCAAGATTCCGGGGTTCATGCGGATATACCATGCGCTCATTTTCAAGACGTCGCAGGGCCTGCTGAGGCATGAGCGTCCCCCACAATTGATAAAATGTGTTCATATTAAAGGGCAAATTGTAGAGCTCTCCCTTGTAATTGGCGATCGGACTGTTAATAAAATGATTAAACTCACCAAACTGGTTGATATACGCCCATATTTCCTTCTTAGATGTATGAAAGATGTGTGCACCGTAGCGATGAACAAGAATACCATTTTGAGACTCATCATAGATATTGCCCGCAATATGCCCGCGTTTTTCAATCACTAAACAGCGCTTGCCTTTTTTAGAAAGCTCATGGGCAAATACCGCACCTGTAATACCACCGCCAACAATTAAATAGTCGTATTGGGGCACAGAAAACCCTCCCGTTCTAACCGACTAAAAGCCAGCAAATACTTTTACTATATTACACGCAATTCGGTAATTTGTAAAGGAGCCCAGTATTTGAAAAATATCGGCATCCTCTGCGTGATACCAAAATACAATGTCCTCTATATACTATCATTTAGAGGTCTATTGTCTGCAGAGGGAGAAAGATTTGAGTGTCATATCAGGGCGAAAGAATTCTATCTGTAACACCACAATCCGGCGCAAGTATGGGTACTTGCGCCGGGTGCATTGCGTTAGTCCCGAAAATACCCATGAAGATGCTGCGCAGCACCCGCCGGGCGATTATGCTAGCTAAGATGAAACTGATGATGTATACGACGGTGGAATATTAAACAACTCCTCAATAACAATCAATTTTATGGCATAAGTATACATTGGTGCTATACGGCTGGTGCGTGTTCCGTTACGCTACAAACGCCCCGCCGCAAATGGTTCTTCGGCTTTACAACAAATCCTCTATATCGCATTGATCATACCCGCAGTCGATCAACAGCGCGATATCGTCTGGAGAAATGCCCATAGCCGTAGCGGAGGACAGTAAAGCATCCAGCGGCGTGTCCTCTCTGTACGATGTTGGATACATCAAGTTTCCCCAATTATACAGATCATCTCGTAGACCAAAGCGGGAATAAGCAGCCGCCTGATATAAATGCGACGTATCAAACTTTCCCCAGTGACAATCTCCCTGCTTATCAATTTGCAGAATGTCACCGCATTCAAAAGTGATATTTCTGTATAGCATTTTATTGAGCTTTAACCGATGTATTACCCGCTTCATAATCTGTTCGGTGGAGGCGTACAGACCGGTAGATGACGAGCGGGCTTGTCCCTTTTATAAAAGATAAAGTGCCGTTTACATCCAGTATTGTAAAGGTGAAAGAACCCTCGACCCGCTCGGCTGCCTGTTGCAGCGCGGCGAGGTCGAGAGTGTTGTGCTGTTCCAAAAGCTGAACCGCGACATACATCCTGAACTCAATGGTATCGTAATTTTGGATGTTTACACAGGCGTAGCGCCCAACGCAGCCAGACTTAGCAGTATTGAGAATCTCCTGCGGCGTGTTTTTGTAGCCATAACGGTTGGCTCAGCGTTTCATCTGCGATTGGTGCGGCGGGAGAATTCGAGTAGCTCTACCCAGTGATGCTCCACAAAATAAAGGACGTGGGCGATGCAGCGTACCTGCTCCGCCAGAGTTTCGCCTAAGCACCGGCGGCTGACGTGGATGTGCAGTCCGCAGGTATTGGTATCGTGGCTTTTATAACCCATATCGCGGGCGCAGGCCAGAATGCTTTCCCACGGCATTTGATGATGGTGGTAATCCATGCTCATCGGATGAGTGACGATCTCCATGCCCTCATTCAAGCTACTGTCCGACTTGATGTAAATGTGCGGAAGCCCGGCGTTTGCAACGTTTAATATACTCCGAGCGTTGAAGCCGCCTTTGCCTGCATCGTCTATTTCCAACTCGATGCCAAAATATCGGTCACCTTCTCCATAAAAGATGGGTTCGGGCTTGTATCCATAGGGATGGATGGAAGTGCGGTTCTGATGCGTATCGTAGCAATCATAGCAATAGGGAACGTTCTCATCTTCGTCTAGGTAATAAGCATCCTCGTTTCGAATCAGCTGACCGCAGTTCTCGCAGAAACAGTAATAATCGTCGGCGCAAACCGAACAAAGCATAAATACGATGTATACCAGCCGGGCCAGATTATACAAATAAACATAGATCATATAACCGATATAATGGGGAGCTTTGTTTCATCCTTTCCGGGTATATTTTATTATCAATACAGCGGCAGCGTTCAAAATCTCATGAGAATAAAAACAGACCAATTTCAAAAGGAGATCAACAAGGAGGTGCGATCTGCTTTTGGCGGGCTGCATAAAAGATTGACGGACGAAGAATATAAAAATTTCTATGAAAATAAATATTACAAAATTATGAATACGTTTGATCAATTTTATAGCTGCCACAGAACAGACCTTAATTATTTGCGTGAAATAGAGAAAAAACTCACTGTGAACAGTCCGGCTTCCTAGCACCCCGATTCTAGAATGGCTTTATCAAGCTTTAAATGGCTTGATAAAGCCATTTTATCATCTTGTGCTTTTTAATGCCTGATATGATAAGCTCGCATTAAATAAAAACGAAAGGAGCCCAATTTAATGAAAAATAAAAGCCTTAACCGAAAAAATCTTGAGCGAGAAGGCTGGACCTATGTTGTTTTTGAAGGAGAGTCCGGAGGAGAATCGGCCGATTGCCCCACCGAGAACCATGGGATAGCTATTTCAGGCGAGCAAAATGCCTCCTCCGCTTTTCCTATTAAAAATGCTGCTACTTTGAATAATGTAGCACAAGTTAGCAAAGATGGGGTTATGATGGCTAACCGTGATAAGAAGTATCTGTACGAGATCACCACAGAAAATGATTTTTTGGCGCGCAACAAAAGCATTGATGCCGCTGACACCGAGATTCTGCCGTACGAAATCAATCACGATGATGGTCAGTTCACAGCACAGCCTTGTGAAAAGGAGTATCTCTACGTTGTTTCGACCGATGAAGCTATGGCAGATTTTATGCAAAATACTCGCGATGGCGATGGGGAGCGGCAATGGCTGCCGGATGAAGATAAACCATGTCGGTCATAACGATTCTCAACAGACAACGTTAATCTGCGACATTTTTCCAGAACTGACACCGGATAATTACGATAGAGCTGGCAGCGGCGCAGGTGGCACTTGTCGATCGAATCCATTTTATAGCAAGCCGAAGCTACCACTAAAAACAACCGATGACAAGCTTTCTCCCTTTGCGCTTGCAAAGCTTTTGCAGCAGGAAATGCCATTCGCTACTATGAACGGGCAGCTATGCTTGTATCGTGCGCCCGCTTTTCGTCTCTATGACGAACGTCGACTCTTGACTGAATGCCGACGACACTTGGGGGATGATATCTTCGGAAGCTACGGATGGCGTAGTATTGCCGACGCTTTTAAAATTCTACCTTCAGATCCCAAGCTTCTGGATCTTTCGGGGTATACCGGTCGAAAGAGGCCGTTGTTTGTATTCCGAAATGGCGTGGTCACGAAGCGGCCTAAAGAGCTTCGCCCTGCTACGCAACAGGATGTCGTATTCGCTTTCTGCGATTGCGATTATCATCACGAACGGCGAAAGGAGCAACAAGGCGTTATGGATGGTTATCTTAATTTCCTTGCTAATGGTGATCAAGAGCTCGTCGAGTTGATTTGGGCCGTAATAGGTGCCGTCATCAGCCAAGATACGACCTTCAAGAAGGCATTTTTCTTCTTTGGTCTGACCCAAACGGGAAAAAGCGTACTCGGCAAACTGCTGAGTATGCTTATAGGAGAGGATTATCTTACCTCAATTCCCCTTTCGCGTTTTGGACAAACCTTTCAGCTGAGCGAAATGCAAGGCAAGCTGGCAAACATCATGATGGATGATTCTTCGAATCGCCTTCAGGATACCAGTATTTTTAAATCGCTTACCAGCGCAGGACTTGACAGCATCAACGCCTCTGTTAAGTATGGCCGTGATGTGCGCTTGCGGGCGGATACGATTAAACTTATTTTTGGTTTTAATACGTTGCCCGAATTGAGTACGAGAGAGGATTTAGAACCTTTTTTTGAGCGGGTAATCATTATCCCCTGCATAAATCAGGTGCCTAAAGAAAAACGGGACGAGCATCTGATTGACAAGCTCTTGGCGGAAAAAGATTACATCCTGTTTCGTGCAATGAAGACTTTTCTTGGGGTAAAAGAAAACAACAATGTATTTCCTCACTCTTCAGCCAGTGAGTCTGCCTTGCAAGAATACAAGAGCAAATATTTTTGCAGTGCGGCCAGAATGATGAGTGTTGACCAGTGTGTCAGAGATTTCGTCAAGCAGCGTTGCGTATTGGATCCTGCCATGCGCATCCACGGAGCGAGCCTCTATGAAGCCTACCGCAACTTTGCGTATGAATGCGATTATCCGTTTTTCAACCCAGAGACGATTTCGATATGTATCAGATCGCTTTTTCAGTTGGAAAAGAGCAAATTCCGGCTTAACGGATCTCCGCTACATGGCCTTATTGGTATAGGCCTTGTTGAACGCCCGAGCGACAATTAGACACAACTTAAATGATAAATATATATTATTCCTTTGAAAGCCTTAAGGACTATATTCAATCATTTTATATCCGTCCGTATATTTATCAAAATCAGAAAAATACTATCTATAGAGTTTTTGGAAGGAGGGCAGTATGCCTTTGGAAATAACAATAAACAAGCAGGCTAAAATCGTTCAGGTATGGCTGAACAACGCAGAGCAGCAGGATGCTGCCCTGCGCGAAAGCCTGAAGCCGCTTTACAATCAATACAGAACGCAAAAGTATCTGGTTGCCGTGATGACATCCGGCAACCGCAATCTGGGCAACGCCACCAGTGACCTGCTATGCCACAACCGAAAGCACCTTGCTCGGCTGGAAATCGAGCGGGACAAGCAGTCTGACAATGCCATTGCGGTATAAAAAACAAAGGCTTGGACAACGATTTTATGTATTGTCCAAGCCTTTGTTTTTATCCTACTGCGCTCATTTTTTTACAGACATTTGCTATTGGATTGCGCTTATGATACAATGTCGTTATATGATAAGAATAATAAGGTGATTGTATTGATAGAACGTTTTGACATAGCAGGCTACTGCCGAATCTCTGTCGATGAGGAACTTGACCGCGACAATACCTCCATTGAAAACCAGAAAGCGATTATCGCGGATTTTGTCAGGCAGCGCTTCCCAAACAGCACCCTGACATTTTACGAAGACCGTGACCGTTCAGGTTACACATTTGAACAGCGCGAGGGTTATCAGTTGATGCGCCGCGAGCTGGTCAGCCACCAGCGGGATATTCTCATCGTCAAAGATTTCTCACGTTTCTCGCGTCGTAACAGCCGCGGGCTTGTTGAGCTTGAAGACTTGCGCGACGCAGGTGTGCGCATCATTTCTATCGGCGACGGCATTGACTTTCCAAATGACGACGACTGGCTGAAAATCCAGTTCCAGTTTTTAATTAACGAAATGCCGGTCACCGACACTAGCAAAAAGGTGCGTTCAGTAGTTCGCCGCAGACAGGCGGATGGCAAGTGGATTTGCGCCGCGCCATACGGCTATATTATAGACAAGACGCAGAATTTTTCTATAGTCCCAGAAGAAGCTGCCATTATACAACAAATATTCGAGCTTTACAATCAAGGTTGGGGTTATCGCAAAATCGCCAATCACCTGACCGAGTTGGGCATCCCTACCCCTCGCATGTCCGAAAAAAATCGTAAAGAAGCTGTTGGCGAAGAATGCCGCCGTGAAGTCAAAAGCGCGTGGAGCATCATCACGATACAGGGCATCTTGGATAACGACTTCTACATCGGTACGCTGCGCCAGGGTAAATTCACCCGCAAAAAGATCAACGGCTCGGACTTAAAGCGCGATCGCGACGAACACGTCGTATTTGAAAACCACCATGAGCCGATTGTTGACTACCGCACATTCGCCACGACGCAGGAGCTTCGCAAAAAACGCACCACCTCTAATTACCGTGGCGTGAAGATCAACGACAACATCTATTCAGGCTTTCTGGTCTGCGGCGACTGCGGCTCGCCGATGTTTGCCATGAGCCGATCCGACCTGCGTGATGCCTATCGCTGCGGGGCCTATCACCGCCGGGGGCTTTCCGCCTGCACAAGCCACCACATCCGCGTGGATATGCTAGATGAGGTCATACGCGGTTATATTCGCAAGGTTAAAGAAAACTCCGCCGATATGATAGAGCGCCTAAACGCCGATATCGAAAAAGAGGCCGCCGATATTTCCGAAAGCGAGCAGTCGGCCGAAAATCTCGAAAAGGTACTCGCAGAACTTCAAGAGGAACTGAAAGCCACCAAGCGTCAGCGCATCCGCGACATTATGAAGCACCCCGAGCGAGAAACACTCCTCGAAGAAACCTACGACGAGATGGAAAACGATTTGATGCAGCGCATCGCGGGGCTGCAAAGCCAGATTACGCTGACCGTGGATCGGCGCAATACCATCATCCGCGTCAACCGAATCGCCAAAACGGCCATCGACGTGTTTGAGGATATCTTAAACAAGCCTGCACTCGAGCGCACCGACTTAGAGCTAATTATCGAAAAGATTCTCGTGTATGAAGATCATATTGAGGTCTTGCTAAAAGCGGATATTGATTCTATTATAAAAAGCGGTATGCCACAGGAACTGCTTACAACAGCGTGCGAAAATAAAACGCCTGTCACAGTGGGGGCCACCGGAAATTTTAATCAAGGCATCATGGATAGCTTAAAGACCCAGGTAGTCCAAGTAAGCGCAAAGCGAAAGGACAAGGTCTATGATGTCAATGTTATCAGTGACGGCGATCCGCTGGAAATTTACACTGATAACGACGGAGAAGTCATTTTTAAAAAGTATTCGCCCATCGGCGAACTAGGGGCTTTTGCCGCCCAATATGCCGAAGTGCTTCAAAAAGCCGGAGGATACCCCGTTGTGGTCTGTGACCGTGACCATGTAATTGCTGTTGCTGGGCTGCCGAAGAAAGAACTTTTAGAGCGGCGTGTTTCCCCCTCACTCGAAGAGCTGATGGAATCCCGCCGAACGCATGCCGTTTCCGGCAGTGAGACAAAAAACTTTCAGCCGGTTGAAGGTATTGACCGCTATGCGCTGGTTGCGGCGCCCATAGTCACTTCGGGCGATGTATGCGGCGCAATTATGTTTATGCTTGGTGATGAGGGCGGCACCGCCACCGATGCCGAAATCAAGCTGATTAATGTCGCTGCCGGCTTCCTTGGTAAGCAGATGGAGGAATAGTTGAATCTCAAAACAGCGCCTGCAAGGCAAGATATGCCTGCAAGCGCTGTTTCTCTTTATTCTAATTTTTTCACGCGTCTAACCGCCTCATATAGCAACGCATTACAAACAGCTGCCGCCACTGTGCTACCGCCACGGCGACCACGGGCAACGATACATGGTATATCGCCCGCCTCAATCACCTGTTTGCTCTCGATGACGTTAACAAAACCCACCGGCGCAGCAATAATCAAATCGGGAGCAGAAACGCCCTCAGCTATCATTTCGTGCAGCCTAAGCAGCGCCGTCGGCGCATTGCCAACCGCAACAATAAGCGGGCGGGGCAGCTCGCCTGTTTTCTCCATACTGACTGCCGCACGTGTAATGCCCCGCTCCTTAGCCTGTTGCGCCACCTGTTCGTCCGCCATAAAGCAGTGCACATCGCCGCCCAGCTTGGCAAGAGCAGTTTTATTCACACCAGCTTTGGCCATATTGGTATCAGTTAGGATATGCGCCCCCCTCATCAGCAATGTTATCGCCTGTTCAGCAGCATTTTGTGAAAAATAAAGTGTTTTGGTATATTCAAAATCGGCGGTGGTGTGTATCACCCTTTTTAGCACCAAAAGTTCCACGGATGAAAAATCGGTTTCGCCCAACTCTTGGGTGATGATCTCGAAACTTCGCCGCTCGATCTCAGCGGGCGGCAGCGCTCTCCAGCCGGTCAAAACTCCACCCCTTCTCTTGCGGGTACGCCTCGATCAAACGGATGTTTGCACTTTTTCATCTCGGTGACATAATCAGCCGCCTGTACTAGCCAGCTCACTGCGTGGTGCCCCGTCATAACCAACTCCAGACTGTTAGATTTTTTCAGTACAACTTTACGCAATGAATCTTCATCCAGCAGGCCGGTTTGTAGCGCGTCGGTGACCTCGTCGAGTATCAACAGGTCACATTTCTGCGCCTGCACCAACGCCATCGCCTGCGCCAAATTGCGCTCGTGAATCGCCTTGGTTTGTGTACGCTCTTCCTCGGTCATGGCGAAGGTAAAGTGTGCCCCAGCTTTGCCGCGCAACACCGTCATGCCGTCGTGGCGCGCCAGTGCCACCAACTCTCCGCAGGGGGTATTCTTTAAAAACTGCAACAACACAACCCGTCTACCGTAACCCAATGCGCGCATAGCCAACCCTAGCGCCGCCGTGGTCTTGCCTTTGCCGTCACCATAATAGAGATGCACCAGCCCTTTGTCCATCAAGCGCCCTCCTCCATAATTTTATAGATGGCCGTCATATCAAAGCTCTCGCGAATGGCTGCGGCTAGAAAATCAAACTGTTGCTCACGGTGCTGAGCGGCGCTAATCTGCTCACCGCCCTCAGCACATAGACCTTTGCGCGCCAGCAAGAGATTTACCAGCGCATTACCCAACCCGCCGTCAAATAACCCGTGTACATAACTGCCAAAGACATTTTCGTAAACTGCACCGTCACCGATGCTGCCTTCTAACACGGTAAATGGTCGCGTTCTACCCCGCAGCTTGGTGTTGCCCATGTGGATTTCGTACCCAAAAAGCTCCGCGCCGGAAAGTGCCTCAAGTTCACCGGTCAGTGTGCTAACCTTGCCGCTGATGCGGGTGCGTACCTTTTCGGGGGAGAACACCGTCTCGGTATCCAGCAGCTCCATGCCGCGCAACTCACCGCCACCTTCCACATTGTAGGGGTCTTTCAAAAGTCTACCCAACATCTGATAACCGCCGCACACACCTGCGACAAGTGTTCCTGAGGCCGCCAGCTTTTTAATCCCCGATTCCAAACCGTTTTGGCGCATCCACAGCAGATCGGCCATCGTGCTTTTGCTGCCAGGCAAAATAACCAGATCAGGACTGCCCAGCTCGTCCGCGGCACCAACATAGCGCAGACCTACCGACGGATGGCGTGCCAGCGCGTCAAAATCGGTAAAATTAGAAATGCGCGGCAACCGTACCACCACAATATCCAGTGGGCAGTGTTCGTTCGGCTGTCGTGAGAACCGGTCGGTCAAGCTGTCCTCATCGTCGATGTCAATGTTCAAATAGGGCAACACACCTAATACCGGAATATCTGTCAGCTCGGCGATCATGTCAATCCCAGACTGCAATATAGCTTTATCTCCGCGGAATTTATTGATAATGACACCTTTTATACGACTACGTTCCTCGGGCTCCAGCAGCGCGATAGTGCCATAGATGCTGGCAAATACGCCGCCGCGGTCAATATCCGCCACCAGTAACACCGGCGCGTCGGCCATCTGCGCCATGCCCATGTTTACAATATCCTCAGCCTTCAAATTAATCTCCGCCGGGCTACCCGCGCCCTCAATGACGACAATATCATTCTCGGCCGCCAGCGATTCATAGGCCTTTTGCACCTCGGGGCGTAGCGTACGCTTATACTTAAAATAATTCATGGCCGACATGTTACCGACCACCTCACCGTTAAGAATCACCTGACTACCCACGTCGGTCGTGGGCTTAAGAAGCACTGGATTCATACGCACATCCGGCTCAAGACCTGCCGCCTGCGCCTGCGTCACTTGTGCGCGACCCATTTCAAGCCCGTCGAGCGTAACATAACTATTAAGTGCCATATTCTGGCTTTTAAAGGGGGCGACGCGATGGCCGTCCTGCATAAAAACGCGGCACAGCCCCGCTGCGACAATGCTTTTTCCCGCATTAGACGTTGTCCCTTGTATCATAATTGGACGTGCTTTTTTCATTGTATCCCCTCCGTGATCTGTTTAATAGCTAAAATCAGTCGGTTGTTTTCCGGCGGCGTTCGAACTGCTACGCGGTACCATCCCTCGCCCAGCCCTTCAAAATTGGCGCAACTGCGAATCAGCACACCCATTTGGCATAGCTTTTCGCCAAACTGGGGCAGTGGACAAAAAAACAAAATATAATTGGTCTCGCTTGTAACGACATGAAAGCCAACGGCAGTCAGCGCAGCCTGAACACGCGGGCGCTCAGCAGCAATCATCATGCGGCTTTCTTTAAGATAATCCCGCTCGCTCAATGCGGCAATGCCCGCGCGCTGTGCCAGCGACGAGACATTCCATGGCGGTCCGACCTCATACAGCCGCTGTATCAGTCCCACATCATTGCACAGGCAATAGCCCAGCCGCACCCCGGCCATACCGTAGATTTTGGTGAACGCCTTGAGCACAACTAGTTTTTTATATTGCAAAAGCATGGGCTTCAGTGTATGAGCTTCAGGCTTTGGTGTAAAGCCGAGAAAGCACTCATCCACCACCAGCCAAATATTATATTTTTCACAACGCGCTAACACTGTCTCTAGCAGTGCAGTATCGATCAACTTGCCCGTCGGGTTATTGGGGTTGCATAAAAACATCACGTCAATGCCGGCGTGTAGCTGCGGCAAAATCGCTTGGGTCAAGGTAAACTCGTCTTCAGGTTGGAGCAGGTGCCGTTCAACCGCACACCCCTGACGACTCAGTGCCAGCTTGTACTCCGCAAAGGTGGGCGCCGGTATCAGCGCATGCTTCGGCTTTAGCGCCAATGCCAACCGATAGATAATTTCTGCCGCACCGGCGGCACAGAAAATCTGATGGGATTTGATGCCCTCGCTGTTCGCAATCGCCGATCGCAAATCCCGACAAATTGGGTCTGGGTAACGGTCAGCGTCGATTGCCGCTTGACAGATCGCCCGACGAACCCCATCGGGTACCCCAAGCGGGTTAACATTTGCGGATAAATCCAGCGGAGCCATCCCATATCGCGCAACAAAGCTTTGGGCATCACCGCCGTGTATCAGCGCGCCGCAACAATCGTCCATAAAACCGGAATCCCCCTTATCAGTATCACCATCAGCAACCCCAGTACCGCCGTGCAAAGCATCAAACGGTTCACGCGGCCAATGTCTTGCCGTTCACAGTCGCGCAGCGCGTCGCCGATGGTCGGCTTTTTCACCAGTTTACCAAAATAGACCGCATTGCCGCCGAGTATGATACCTAGCGCCCCGGCACAGACCGATTCGCTCTGTGCCGAGTTGGGGCTTTTGTGATTATAGCGGTCTCGCTTAAAAATTCGCCAAGCATTTTCGGCGTCAAACCTACAAAGCCACGCCGATGCAATCATCAACAGCGCGGATATGCGCGCGGGGATGTAGTTCATCACATCATCCAGCCGTGCGGAGGCCCGGCCGAAGTAAAGATATTTCTCGTTCTTATAGCCCACCATGCTGTCAAGCGTATTGACCGCTTTATACAATACGCCGAACGGCGCACCGCCGACAGTCAGCCAAAACAAAGGTGCAATGACCCCGTCACAGGTGTTTTCAGCCACCGTTTCCACCGCCGCCCGTATAATATCGGGGCGGTCAAGCGCCGCAGTATCGCGCCCCACCACCTGCGCCACGGCTCGGCGCGCATCGTTGATTTTTGAAGACGCCAGTGCCTTCTCCACCCGTTCCCCCGCCTGCGCCAGCGACCGTGCGGCAAGGCACTGCCAACAGACAAAGCCTGCCAACGTCAGGCGTACGGCTGGGTGGATCAACCCACTAAGCCACAGCACCAGATGACATACCCCAAAAGAAACAAGCGGGACACCGATAGCCAAAACTGTTCCCGCTGCCAGCTCTCCGTTAGGGGTTTTAAAAAACGCTTTGCGCAACCCGCGTTCAAAACGGGTAATGATTTTACCGATGCCCACCACAAGGTGGGGTATAAAAACTGGATCACCAAAAAGCCAATCCAACCCAAATCCCAATAGAATTGCCGTCAAGACCGCCATACGCCCTCATTCCCCCTTGATGACAGTTCCAATGCCACACTGTACCCGGATGACTTTGTCAGCCTCGCGCGCCAACATACAGCAGACCCGGCCCACCGTTTCACGCCACGTCCGTTCGTGGTCGTCCATCGGCACCACGCCGCAGCCAACCTCGTTGCAGATAATCACCTGCTTTTGGCGCAAGGCGGGCAAAATGATCTCGTAATCAGCGCATTCTTGCAGCAACGCTTGAAGGTCATAAAGCACTGGGGCACCGTGTAGTTGATTAGACATATGTTTTAAGTCATAACCCAAATATGTAGCGGCATAATTACGCTTGCCACAGTGCGCCCCGCCGATAATCAAAATCATAGCCAGCCCCCCTTTTGGCTAATCACTAACATACCCAGACAGAGCAGCTCGCAAAGCTGTAAAAACCAACCCGCTAAGTCGCCCCGCATGCCACCGAATTCCTTTTTAGCCACATGCACTAACCACCAATAACAGCCCATCGCCGTCTGTAGAATCCACGAGCCACCTGCAAGCGAAACGGTCAGCATCACCGCTAAACAGGCCGCCAGTAAAATAAAAAGCACCCCGGAAACCGCCCTCTTATTGGCGGCATCGGCAAAGCTATGCAGTGTCCCCGCCCCGCCCTCACACGGGAGGCTGATCACTGCAAAGGCGCTAAGCACACGGCTTAAAACCGGTATGCACATCAACAGTAACAGCGCAGGGCGAGATAGTACCAGCGTATAGCAGAGCGAAAAATACAATAGTAGATAGCACATTAGCCCGATGACCGCAAACGCACCCGTGTGCGGATCTTTTAAAATCTCACATTTACGTTTCGGGTCAGCGTGGCTAGAAAGTGCATCAACCGTATCGCAAAAACCATCAAGATGAATGCCCCCTGTAACACCGATGGGTAGCAGCGTCAGACCGCAGGCGGTGAGTACTCCGCCCAGATCGAGCCATCGACAAACGACGACCCAGCCAAAAAGCAGTAGCCCAATCACCGCACCCACCAGCGGGAACCCCACCATCATATAACGCATGTTTCGTGCGTTCCAACTCACCTTTGGGACGGGCAGGCGCGAAAACATGGCAAATGCCAGCGCGATAGACCTCAGAATCGTCATGTTGTCGCCCCTTTCAATACAATCGGGATGCCGCACACCACCTCGACAACCGCATCAAACTGTGCAGCCAGCATCGCGTTGCAACAGCCAAGCAGCGTGAGATAGCGCTCGGTATCCGCGTCATAGGTGATGCCGTCGGAAAAAACGTCGTTGGTCACCACCACCAGGTGGCGGCATCGGCCTGCGAGAAACTTCATGCCATCGAGAATGGCATTTTCGGCCTCTTCTTTTGCACCGTCAGGCGAAAACAGTTCATTCGCCACCAGATTTCCCAAACATTCCAACAAAACCGAACAGCCGTCGGGCAGTTCAGCGTCGGTCAAATCGCCCAGCGCGGTGAACCGCTCCAGCGTCTCGAAACCCTTCCTTGCACGCAAACTGCGGTGGCGTTTGATGCGCTGCTGAGCCTCTTGCCCAAAGGGCTGCATTGTCGCGATATAAAGCTTTTTTTTGGCACTTACGAGCAGCGACTCGGCATATTCGCTCTTGCCGCTGGCGGCGCCGCCAATCACAAGCGTTGTCATTTAGCCACGACGCTTTCTTTGTGCTCGTCGAGTGACTTATAGGCATCCATGCCGATCTGTTCAAAGGTCGCCATATTTTTATAAACCTCCAGCGCCATATCCACCATCGGGACGGCGCAAACCGCCCCCGTACCCTCTCCGAGACGCATTTCGGCCGTAATCATCGGTTTTAACCCGATAGCGCCCAGAATCATAGCGGCGGCTGGCTCGGAAGAAACGTGGGTCGCCAGCATTGCCTGCACAGAATTGGGGCAAAGCCGCGCAGCCAAGAGCGCCGCCACCGAACTGATAAATCCATCAATAAGTATTGGAACCCGGTAAAGCGCACCGCCTAAGAAAACACCGGTCAGTCCCGCAATATCCAGCCCGCCCAGTGTTCGAAGCACACCAAACGGATCTTCGGAATCCGGTGCGTGCAGCCGAACCGCGCCTTGAATCACCCGGATCTTTTTGCGCATGGCCTGATCACACAGTCCCGCCCCACGCCCGGTGACCTTTGTAACCGCCTTACCTAGCAGCACCGCCGAGACAGCGCTGGCCGTGGTGGTGTTGCCGATACCCATTTCGCCGGTAGCCAGCAGTTGATAGCCTTGCTGCTTGCAGCGGCGCACCAGTTTCATACCACGCCGGATGGCCTGCTCGGCTTCATCCGCTGTCATCGCGGCCTCTTGGGCAAAGTTTTTGGTACCACGCGCTACAGCATAATCTAGAATCCCCTTGGAATCGGGCGGTTGATTCATTCCCATATCCACCGCGAAAACATCCATGCCAGCCCGTTTTGCCATATAGCGGATACAAGCATGTCCCTGCGCAATGTTCTTGGCCACCAAAGTGGTAATTTCGCTACCGGTCTGGGTGACACCCTCAGCAACAACGCCGTTATCGGCACAGAGCACAAGCACCGCACGATGCTGGATGGTCGGTAGGTCGCTGCCGGTGAGCGCCGCTATTTTAATAACGGCCTCTTCAAGTAGACCTAAGCTGCCGATCGGTTTAGCGATCGCATTCCAACGTGCGCGGCAAAGCTGCGCCACAGATAGGTCGGGAGGCTTAATTTGCCGGTTAAGTTCTTGAAAATCCATATTTTTCTCCATAAGCGGCCGCGGCAGCTAAAAAATTCTTGGCCGCCATGATGTTCCCCTGCAAATAAAGATGTGGAAAGCCCGCAAAAAGGCTCGATGTGGCATGAACGGCATCCCATGCGCGGCCGTCGGGTTTAATAGCCTTAAAGTCCTCGCCACAGCTGTCACTCTGCCAATAGTGAAATTCATGCGCGCTAAGCGTTTCCCCTGCTCGACACAACAAATTGTCGCGCCTGGCCGTCAGCGTGATATAGCCAAAATGTCCCAGTCGGGTACCGGCGATTGCCGTCCCCTCTATGACGCCCACCATCGGATAAAAAGCACCCTTATCATCCTGCATCTGCGCGTGCAGGTATAAGAACCCGCCACACTCGGCAAGGCAGGGCATGCCGTCAGCAATTGCATTCCGTACACTTTGCAACATGGCGCAGTTTTGTGAAAGTTGCCCGGCATAGAGTTCAGGGTAGCCCCCGCCCAGATAAAGCGCCTGTGCTTTTGGGGGCAACTGAGCATCTTGAAGCGGTGAAAAAAACATAAGCTCGACGCCCAACGCTTCAAACAGCGCCAACGTCTCATCATAATAAAAGCAAAAGGCGTCGTCGCGCGCGACGGCAAGACGCACACGATTTGGTGCCGGCATAACGACCTGCGACGCCCATTCCAGCGGCGGTGCGGTTTGCGCCAGCTGTAAAAGCCCTAGCAGGTCAATACTCTGTGCCGCAGCCTCGCCCAACCGGTCAAGCTTTAGTGATAGGTCAGCAATCTCATCCGCCGTCACCAGCCCCAAATGCCGGCTTTGCAGCGTACATTGTGGCAGATCGGGCAAGAAGCCCAGCACCGACAAGCCGGTCTCTTTTGTGATGATAGGAGCTACACGGTCATAAAGTGTTTGTGTGCAGCGGTTTAAAACAACACCTGCCAAATGCGAAGGGCTGCGCAGGTTGTTAAATCCATGTACGGTAGCTGCCAATGAGAGCGCTGCCCCTTTGGCCGAAAGCAACAAAACCACCGGCGTATGGGTCGCTTTTGCCAGAGCATAGGCACTGGCTTCATCTGTGATGCCTACACCGTCATAATAACCCATGGCACCCTCTATCAACGCCAGATCGCCGCTGCTGCCGCACTCAGCCAACAACCGAACCGCCGTCGGTGCATCAGAGAGAAAAAGATCGAGGTTGTAGCTGGGAAGCCCCAATACACGACGGTGGAACATCGGGTCAATGTAATCCGGCCCACTTTTAAAGGCGACCGGTCGTTTACCCGCCAGTTGAAAAGCTCGCAGCAGCGCAAGCGTTAAAGTCGTTTTGCCCTGCCCGCTTGAAGGAGCCGCCAACAACAGGCGCGGCAACTTTTTAAGCATTCCGACCACCCCCGCTGATAATGTAAACCGGGTTTTGCGCCGCTAGAATATGATAACGCCCCAGCGGTTCGGCACGGCTGACCGCGACCTGCACCACCTCGGAATTTGGAAGGTTCAATTCATTGAAAAGCTCAACCGCCTCGGCGATTGTTTCAAGTGTCACGGCGGTAACCACTAAGCGCACCTGTGGATTTTTCTCGCGCAGCAGCGCGATAATCTTGCGGAGTCTACCGCTGCTGCCGCCGATAAATGCTACGTCGGGGACAGGTAACGTCTGCAGTGCTTCAGGCGCCGCACCCTCAATGCAGGTAAGATTAAACGCGCCTAGCTGCTTAGCGTTTTCAGCCGTCAGACGGCAACCCTCGGGCTTTTGCTCAATCGCGTATACCCGTCCGCTGTCGAGCATCAACGCCGCTTCCACCGCGACCGATCCGGTGCCTGAACCGATGTCATAGACGATATCTCCACCACACAGCCGCAACTTTGAGAGCGCCACGGCGCGCACCTCGCTTTTAGTCATCGGAATATCCCCTCGTGTAAATGCCGTATCCGGCAGGCCGAAGCCCACCTGTCTCCTCGGCGCAGGGTTTTGCACCAGTAACACCGAGAGCGACGAAAATTGCCGCCGCGCCAGTTCTTCCACCGTCGCGCTTATAATCTGCTGTTCTTCACCGCCTAAGTCACTGCCAATGAAGGCGTTCAGCGCACCAAAACCGCTTTCAGCGAGTGCGCGGCATAGCACGTCGGGCGTCTGCATGCCCCCGGTGAGAAAGAAGCACTCGGCATGGCGCGAAACCTCATGTGCCGCGTTGCAGTCCACACCATGCGCTGAGCAAAGTCGCCAGCTCTGCCACGGCAATTGCAATGCTGACGAAAGCGCCTGTACGCTCGATATGCCCGGTAGCACTGTCACCTCATGGTCATCCAACAGCGGTAACAACCGTTTGGTACCGCTGTAAAAACCGCTGTCCCCACTCATCAGCACACAGGCCGAATCGACACTGGCTGTATTTATAGCGGCGGCAATTTCCTCAGCATTGATGGCGGCAATACCGCGCGGCGCATCAATGCCCGCACTTTTAAGCAACCTCGGTGCACCGAGAACCAGCCCAGCGACATCCAAAGCCTGCTGCGTTGCAGGCAGACAGCTCTGCTTGGTGCCTGCGCCATAGCCTGCAATTGCCACCTTCATGCCTTATCCCCCTTGAAAACAAATTAATTCACCCTCAAAAAATCCGTCAGTTTTATTTTGAGCTGTTCAAGCGTGGCGCCTGTATCTTCGGGTCGCCTGACCAGAATCGTTTTGACATTGCATGCGCTGGCCGCAGCCAGCTTTTCGGGGAATCCCCCAGCTGCGCCACCGTCCTTAGTGACGAGCATTGAAATGCCAAGCTGCTCAAACAGCGCCATGTTTAGCGCCTGAGAGAACGGTCCCTGCATGGCGATAATATGGCTTTGCAAAAAGCCTAACGAAACACACTGCGCAATCGCCTCCACCATCGGCAGCACGCGGGGGTAGCAACGTTCGGCAAAGTTTGTCACCTGCGTGTATTCCGCCAATTCCTTTGACCCAGTGGCGATAAGTACCCTTCCGGTGCTTTGATTGAGCAATTCTGCCGCACGCGCCACCGACGAAACGACAACACACCCCTGCTCATCACTGGAGGGGCGCAATAGCCTAAAGTAAGCAAGCCCGATTTGCTGCGCCGCCGCCCGGATATTGTACGTGACCTCTTTGGCGTAGGGGTGTGTGGCATCTATCACACAGTCAAAGTGCTTGTCTTGCATCAACATCGTCATTTGGGCAATATTCAGTCGCCCGACCCGGATCACCAATTTCTCGTCACATGGCAAAAGCGTTTTAGCATAATTACTGGCAACGCAAAGCGTAGCCTGTATATCGAGCTGAAACAGCCATTCCAGTAGCGGATGGCTGTCCGCTGTGCCACCAAAAATTAATACCCGCTTCATTGCTTCGCCTCATAGCCGCGCAGTGTTACCATTTTGCCGCCGATATTCATCGTTTTGCTGTTTCCGATGAATACGGTGCAAAACATGCCCGCCGAAAAATCGCGCAGCGCTGACAGCGACATCAGCCGGGTTGATTCACCCTCTCGCCCGATGTTTTCAGCCACGCCGCACAGCGTATCAGCGCCGCGGTATTTCAGCAGAATATCGCAGGCGCGCCGCAGATGGTCGGTGCGTTTTTTGCTACCGGGGTTATATAGCACCACCGCAAAGTCGCCCTCGCCCACACCATGCAGGCGCTTTTCAATGACATCCCAGTCCACCAGCAAGTCCGAAAGCGAGACGACAGCATAATCTTGCATCAGCGGTGCACCCAAAAGTGCTGCACCACTCTGTGCCGCCGTCACGCCTGGAATAACCTCCAGTTCGACCGACCCAAATTGATCCCAAAGCTCATATAGCAGGCCCGCCATGCCGTAAACGCCCGCATCACCGCTGCACACCATGGTAACGTTCTGGTCTTCTGCCGCTTTAAGCGCTGCACGGCAGCGTTCAATCTCACTTTTCATCGGCGTTGAAAAGTAACTTTTATTCGGAAAAAGTGGCCGCACCAGCTCGACATACGCCGTGTAACCGCAAATTAAATCGCAGGTTGCCAATGCAGCATGCGCCGCACCCGTCATGCCCTCGGAATGTCCGGGGCCGATGCCCACAACAGATAGCTTCATAAATGCTCTCCTTTATAGTGCCCCGCCCCCTGGTGGCACCTTTGAAATGCGCACAATATGTGTAGCGCGGGCGATCGCCATCGTCACGCCGTTATATGTCCGCTTTTTGGCCAGCAGCGTTCCGGCGCTGCCCATCACTGCGCTGCGCTCGCAAACATTATCGACCCCCGTAATCTGTCGCACAAAATCCGAGGGGGTAAAATCCCCTGGCAAGATGGCGAGCGTCTGAGGCGAAAAGGTAACCAACGGTAGGCCAGCATCGCGGCAAAACGCCAGTAGCCCAGGTTCTTTTGCTTTGAGGTCGATGCTGCAAACCTGACAAAAGGCACGTGGCTCAAGATGCAGCTCCGCGCATAGGCAATCAAACGCCGCGCGTATCTCCGCTTCCGGCGTTGCCTTTTTACAGCCCACACCTAAAGTAAGTATCTGAGGAACAAGGTTCAGCGCCGAATCATTACCACCTTTTATGCTGATTTTCACATCGAAGGGTGGTCGGTCGGTCAAAATAATTTCCCTCGTCAGTTCGGGGACAATCACTGTCGCAAAGCTGCTTTTCAGGCGTATCGCCTCGCCCGAGAGCAAGCGCGCAGATACCTGTTTGATACGCTCAGGGTTCGTTATCACGTAGCCCTGTTCGGTGGCCCAGCTATCGATGGCAAATAAACCGTTGCAGTCGGTGGCGGTGGTGATAACTGCTCGCGCACCGAGCGATGCAGAAATTCTCTTTGCCAGCGCATTAGCCCCACCAATATGGCCCGAAAGCAGGGGAATGATAAATTCAGCGCACTCGTCTATCACCAATACAGCGGGGTCGCAAGTTTTGTCATCGATAAGCGGCGCAACGGCGCGCACAGCGATGCCCGTCGCACCGATAAACACCAGCGCATCCGCGGTGTTGAAATGCTGTTCAGTCCAGCTGCGCAGTCCATCTTTTGGGCAGCGTTGGGTACTGATTTCCTCAGGAAGCAACGCTTTTAGCCGTTCGGCGAGCTGCAGACCTTTTTCGGAAAACGCCAACATCGCCAGCTTCATGCTCACGGCACCTCCCCTTTGCGAAAGGCGGTGGTAAACGCGGGGTCGTAAAGCTTTGAGCGCGCGTAATCATCCCCCAGAAAATCGCCCACCGTAATCAGTGCGGTATGTATAATATTGTTTTTCTGTGCTGTCGCATGTAGCGTACCCACCGTGCAGCGCAGTACCTTTTCCTCCGGCCAAGTTGCCTTAAAGACAATCGCCGCCGGGGTATCCGGGCTGTAGCCGCCCGAAAGCAGCTCGCGCTGGAGCGATTCTGTCAGCCCCGCGCTTAAAAAGATAACCATCGTGGCTCCGTGCGCCGCAAAGGACGCGATACTTTCCTTGGATGGCACCGGCGTTCTGCCCGCCATGCGGGTGATAATAACGCTCTGGGTGACCTCCGGCAGAGTATATTCCGCTTTTAAGGCTGCGGCGGCCCCGCAAAAGCTTGAAACACCGGGCACATATTCGTAAGTCACGCCCGCTTCATCCAGTCTGTCCATCTGTTCGCGGATTGCGCCGTAGAGGCAGGGGTCACCGGTATGTAGCCGCACGACTTGTTTTTGCTGTGCCGCAGCCGACAACATCTCCGCCATGACTTCCTCTAGCGTCATCTGCGCACTGTTATAAACCGAGCATTCCGGCTTTGCCATCTGCAACAGTTCGGGATTCACCAAACTGCCCGCATAGATGATAACATCGGCACGCTCTAACAGGCGCGCGCCGCGCAGAGTTATCAGGTCGGCGGCGCCACTGCCCGCCCCAATAAAACTGATCAAGGCGTTCACTCCTTAACAATAACGGTCGTAAAATATCCCGGGGCATCAAAATCTGCCGGGATGGTTTTCAGGATTTTTTCGTTGGGCAGTCCACAATTTTGCACCAACATAGCGTTATCGAGCTGGCCTCTTTCCTTTAGCCGCGATAAAAGCTGCGGTAACGATTTTCCTGCCTTCATCAACACTTTCGTGCCGAATAACGCCAACGCCTGTCCGTCGTCGGCTCCAGCCGGTATGATGTGTACTGGCTGGTTCATCTGGGTCAGGCTCACGCCTAATGCGGCAGCCGATGCGCAAAAGCTGGTCACCCCTGCAGAGACAACAATGGGATAACCCTCCGGTTTTAGCAACTCGGCCATATACGAAAAGGAGGAATAGACCGACGCATCACCAAGGCTAAGCATCGCCACATCCCGCCCTTGCTCCAGCGCAGTTCTAATCAGCCCAGCCAGCTGTCGATGGCTTTCTTGTAGTTTCTGCCTGTCCCGAACCATGAGAAAGGGCAGCATAATCATTTCTTTGCCACTTAAATCAACCACCTGAGACGCGATATCCAGCGCCACCGTACCGCCGCCTGCGGTCTGTGGTACCGCTATAATCGGACAATGTTTTAAAAGCCGCACAGCCTGCAGTGTCATCAGCTCGGGGTCTCCCGGGCCCACGCTCACACCGTATAACGTTCCCTTCAAGCGTTGATCCTCCATTTACTCAATAATTCCTTGCCCTGCGCCGTCACCCCCAGCAGGGTATAGCCGTTATAAAACACGGCGGCTCCCACCTGAAATGCACCCGCCGCACGGTGGGATAAATGCGTTTGTATCGCCTGCAGCAGACTGTCGGCTACGACATCTTTTAACCCTGCGTCATCCAGAATTTCAAGACAGGCGTCGGCGGTTGCCGCCTGCATCAGCGCGATACAGATCTCACGCGACGCCCCGCGGCATGCGGCATGGGCCGCAAACAGCTCGGTGCGGCAGTCCGCGACGCGCGAGTGGGTGTTCATGATACCGCCCGCCAACTTGACCGCTTTACCGATATGACTGACCAACAGCACCTCAGAAAAGTCGTAGACGGCCGCAAAATCGAGGCAGTCGCCGATGAAATTGGCACACTTAATCTGCGGAATTTCTTTCAGCGCTGAGTGTTCTTTCGCAAAGCGCTCGGCATAGTTGCCGGGCGTAAGCAGCAGCCGCTTTTCACCGTTGGCTGCCAGCATCTTGATTTCAACCTCAATGCTATCTAATAAAGCGGAAAGACTTTGCGGCTCAACGATACCACTTGTGCCCAGAATCGAGATTCCGCCAGTGATTCCTAAATTAGGGTTAAAAGTTTTTTTGGCAATTCCGGCCCCCTCCGGCGCAAAAATAGTCACCTGCATTCCGCCGGCATAGCCCGCAGCCGTACACGCCATGCGTACCTGTTCAGCAATCATTTGGCGAGGTATCGAGTTAATCGCAGCCGCGCCTACCGGCTGGTCAAGCCCCCTCTTGGTCACCCGCCCAATGCCTACACCACCGTCGATCACAACATCTTCTCCACAGTGCTTTTTTACCGAGGCAAATATTAGCATGCCATCGGTGGCGTCGCAGTCGTCACCAGCGTCTTTGCGTACAGCGCAGATTACCTCATCTGGCAGCAGCATGATCTCTTCCAGTTGAGCCTCTACCCGAATGCCTTTGGGGGTTATCAGCGCAGCATTTTGGTGCTGTTTGCCCGAAAGCAGCATCGCAGCCGCCGCGCCAGCCGCCATGGCGGCACAACTGCCGGTGGTATAACCGCAGCGTAGGCGTTTAGCCCCGCTAATTACATAGTGCTCAAACGTCAAATTGCTCCCCCCTGCCGCTGTGTTTTTCCTTTTATAATACCATAAACGGCACCGTTTGTACACGGCGCCGTCAGCTTATCTCAGAAGTTACTCTATCCGATTATCCATACCCTCGCTCGGAGCATAATGTTACACAGGCTGGCCTATATGTGTTAAAAAAGCGCAACCGCCAACTTGGCCGACTGCGCTTTTAATCCTACACCGCTTATTGTTTTATCAAAAGCAGTTCTTTGGGAAACTCTGATATTTCATGGTTGTTAAGTGTACCCGATATCACAACGCTCAGATACTTTAAATTTGTCGTAAGATCGATTTCGTCACCCTTTTTGAGATCCGCACCATTTCGAATGATACGCACCTTGGGGCGTAGCGTATTATCAGGGTTGTTTTGAATGACAATGCCTATGGCGCCATTGCTCAAGGATACAACAGAGCCCAGCGGATAAGCCGCTACTGTGCGCAAAAAGCATTGTAGCAAGTCGTGATCAAAATGGATACTACTTTGCGCCATCATATATTCAATTGCTTCGGCCGGCATCCACGCGCGCCGATACGACCGGTCGGAGGTCAACGCGTCATAAACGTCCGCCAGGGCTAGAATACGGGCATAGACGTGAATCTTATCTCCTTTAAGGCCAAAAGGATACCCCGTCCCATCATACTTTTCATGATGGCACGAAATACCGTTGAACACGCGTTGTGTCAAATTTTGATTGTGTCGCAGTCGCTCGATTGAACGCAGTGGATGGGTCTTAATTTCTTCAAACTCTGCGTCAGTCAGGCGACTGGTTTTATTGATAATCTCCAGTGGAATGTCGACCTTGCCAATATCGTGCATCAGTCCAGCGAGCGCCAATTCATTGAGCTGCTTCTGGTTATATTTTAACTGAACCCCTATGAGAACGCTGAGCATAGCCACATAAACGCAATGCGAATAGGTGTAGTTGTCATAATCTTTAATTGTCACTACATCGACAAGAAAGACATCCTGATTCAAAATGGACATCACCAAATCTTCTGCGACGTGCATACTTTGATTAAGCGCATGCTTAGAAAGCGTATTGCTTCTCTCACAGTCCTCAAAGATACCTTTTAAATCAGTAATGACCTTTTTCTTATAGGCGGGTTCTAGAATTTCAGTCGGTTCGATATCGTTGGCTATGGCACTTTCAATATAAGCACCGCCTATCCCGGCATCCAGCAGTCGACAAATAAGCGTCTCAGTCAGTGTTTGTCCCCTCACAAGCAAGGCAAACATTGAGCCATAGGCAGAGATGTCCTTGGCCAGCACCATTCCCGGTTTTAGAAAATGCGTTGGAACATAGATCATATCAGACCTCACAAGATGGTAAAACCGTTATACGAAATTTTAGATTGCTAAAAACGCAATATATTTATTAAATCAGATTTTTAGTGGTTTTTCAAGATATATTACTAATATATGACATAAAATAATGATAGATTATCTTTCAAATAGCAAAACACCCTAATTCGCGATTGTTTTAGGGCGTTTTTATATGAAAGAAGTCAGTTTTACTAAAATGAGCATTTAGCCAACTAAGGCGGTCCAATTATGATTTAATATGACTGAATCTACTGAAAAAATTTTGACCCTACAAGAACAAGGAGGGTAGCGAACCAAGTGTTGCCGACGACAAATCTACCAACCACCTTAAAAATACCCGGTTGATCCCGCATGCCACAGCCTAAGCTTCAAAAAGTCGGTTGCGCTTCGGTTATTTCGTAGGGACTGGTTTTATTATAGCATAAATACCAATCTTTACAGGTCAAATTCAGACTGGCTGGGTCGTACAGCCGTCGGTAAAGCTCTTCATAAGTTTGGGGTGCGGGCACCAGTGTGGGCGCACCAGGAATCCAGTTGGCCGGTGTCAATACATAATCTCTGTCAGTGGTTTGCAGCGCATCAACCAGCCGTAAGATTTCATAGATATTTCTGCCCGTAGTCATCGGATAGACAATGATGGCGCGAATAATCTGCATGGGGTCAATAACGTAGACGTTTCTGACCGTCTCCTGCTGGCTAATGTCCGGCGCAAGCATTCCGTAAAGTCTCGAAATATCGCCCACTCGGTCCGCTATAATCGGAAAGGGAATATCAATGCCGTTTGTTTGATAGATGGTATACACCCACGCTAAATGTGACGGATTGCTGTCTATACTTAGGCCTAGCAATTCTGTGCCGCGCTTCTTAAACTCCTGAAAGAGTTGCGCGAAGGAGATAAACTCCGATGTACAAACCGGCGTAAAATCACCCGGGTGGGAAAATAAAATCAACCACTTGCCTTTGTAATCAGCTAAGCTCACATGACCAAAGCTACTGTCGCCACTAAATTCGGGTGCTTTCATCCCGATGGTGACATGCCCTATGATCTCATTGCAGTTGAGAATACTATTGCTAAAATCCATCACTGCTACCTCTCTCTCGTTTCACTGCTTTATCATATGCAGCTATACCAATGGGTGTTCGTTATGATAATGGTGTCAAAACCGGTGCGAATCAGCCTTTGTTTTAAGCCGAGTATCGGTCGGCTTGGATTTGTTACGCACTCTACTTACACTTTAGAACCGCGCCGTCTACCAGCCTTTGACCCATTAAAGCCTTTTATATAGGAGGCCACTGTTGCGATGAAATAGCACGTTTTAACTGTGCGCAAAAAACCACATCAGAAATTATATTCTGACGTGGTTTTTAGTGGATGCTTAGTATAAAATAGCTACCGCGTGAACTTTAAGCTTCCTGCTCCTCATCGGTCTTTTCCTCTATAGCCGCTCTTTTTCTCTCAGCAACAGTTAATACTATGGTATCTTCCGGAATGGTGATCCTAATGTTTCCGTTTTTGGCAATATCCAGATCTTCTACTTTAATAATACTTCCGGCTTTGATTCCATCCAAGTCTATAACGATGTCTTGAATAAAGTCCTTTGGAAGTGCATTATAGGGAATCTCTTCAACGTGTTGTTGTATCATGTTTTGGTTCTTGTCCCTATTTATCAAGCCTACCAGCGCTACGCTATTAACCGCTTCGTCGGCAACAATATGCTGGAACTCTATCTGTTCAATTTGCTGTTTAATAGGCTCACGCGTAATATTTTTGAATATTGTGTTGTATTTTTTACCGTCAACCTCAACAGTGAGTCTGCTTCCCTTCGATACCTTTCCAAGAAAGCTGTTGACATTGGTTTGAGGAATCTGAATCAAAATAGACTCTTCTAAATTACGTCCATAAATCGATGCTGGAACAATCCCCTTACTTCTTAACTTTTTTGCTTTAATATTGTCTCTACGTTCAACTATTAAGTTATAAATGGTAATCCCTCCAAAATCAACAATTTATGCAAACTAAAAATCTGCAGAATTGTTTTTATTTTATAAAAATAATTATAGCACAAATAAAATATAAAGCAAATTTCGTAATTTTTTTGTATATAGCATATAAGCACTATAATAAGCTAAAGCCATATATGAGGGTTCAATTCTCATACATGACTTTTAATGCGTGCGTGTAATTTATAATACTGTTTTAAAGGAAAATTTGAACTTCTTATTGGAATGCTCATAATAAGAATAAGACAATTAGTTATCAATTTTGGGAATTCCATTTACATCCTTAACTGACATGCCACCAGTTTTGTTAATAGAGATATGTTTTATATATAGTTGGTATAAATCATTTGATGTTGCCACGATAGTTCCATCTTCGAACATCAATGCAAATTTTGTCATTTGATCGTTTATTAAAATTATTCGCATAACATCCATATCAGGAAAATCGCCTGGAAGCATATAAAGTATGCTTTGCATGTTATCCTCATTGTTCCATTTGATACTTACATTCATGTTTTCTCTAGTTGATTCTTCATATGCCAGAATTTGAAACTTTCCCCAAAACCTTTCTTCTTGAGTAAATAAATAATTGCTTTTTTCTCCATTTATTAATACAGTTGTTTCGTCGATAACAGTACCGTTATTGTATATATTTACAGATATCTCATGATTTATATTTTGATTAAATGGAATTTTATCAAGAATCCATATTCCAATAATGATAAATAAAGTCACTTTGATAGCTGTTTTGAGATGCTGTCTCATGCGGTCGCCTCCCCACTTATAATAAATATTCCTCCCTTCAAGCTTAACACAGATAAAGTAAAAAGTCATGTATGAGGATTTCAACTCATACATGACTTTTTAGTGGTGGAGGCGAGGGGAATTGAACCCCTGTCCGAAAACCGATTCACAGAAACTTCTCCGAGCGCAGTCTATCTTTTAAGATTCCCCCAACAAACCGCCGACAAACAGGCTGCCTGCTTCGGTATCCCCTAATGTTCTAAAGGTGCGGAGAGCTTTCCCCTTAGAATGGACCGCTAATCGACGCCCTATCCGCGACCGCGGTACTTCGCGGTAGGACGGCAGCCTAATTAGGCTGCGTAAACGAGATTTTCGTCTGCGTTTAAATTTAAAAGTTCGGGTATTATAGAGGGCCCGCCCTCTGCTCGCTTTTTCTGCTTCACAATCCCCGTCGAAACCTTTACGCCCCCATATATGGGGAGTTTTAACCCCCTGTGAAAAAATCAAGAATATTCTCTAGTTGGCTGACGTCAACTTTGTAAATCTCGGTGTAACGGCAATTTGTACAGCTCACCGTCGAAAAACGCTTATTCTGGACGTCAAACATCTTGGCAAATGTGCCGCCCGTCGCCTGAAACTGGTCGGTCTCATAGTCCTCGTTGCCACATTTCGGACATCTCCAATTACCTGCCATCGCCTGTCACTCCTTATCTCTGGCGCTCTTTCATAGCGCGTTCAATGTCGCGCTTGGCATCACGCTTAGCCATATCCTCACGCTTGTCATAAAGCTTTTTACCTCGGCAAAGCCCCAGCTGCAGTTTGACAAGCGACCCCTTAAAATACAGCGACAACGGAATAAGCGTATAGCCCTGCTGACGTACCATGCCATAAAGCCGGTTAATCTCCCGGCGGTGCATCAATAGCTTTCGTGCGCGCATGGGATCCTTATTAAATATGTTGCCCTTCTCATAGGGGCTTATATGCATCTGTTTGACGACAAGCTCACCGGTGCCGATATCCACCCAGCTGTCCTTAAGGTTCACCGTACCTGCCCGCAGACTTTTGACCTCGGTCCCACTTAGTGCAATGCCGGTTTCAAATGATTCATCCACAAAGTATTCGTGCCGCACCTGGCGGTTGGTCGCGATGGTTTTGGTTTGCTTCTTTTCCGCCATTTTGGCTCCTCCTTTGTCACTTCATTTGCTGTTAAACACCCAGAGCCGATTAACAACAAAGCCGACCACTAAAGTCACGGCGGTTGCACCGAGCTTAGAGATGAGCTTGTTGTACCCCAGCTGCGAACCAAGCCACAGCACGCCGAGACTGATAAGCAGCAAGCTGAGATTTACAACTGTAAACCGCAACATCTGCACACTAAAAAAGTTCTTTTTGCTCCCGAAGGTCCAACTTCGGTTGACGACATAGCTATTAAGCATGCCACAGGAATAAGCAATAACCTGTGAAAGATAAATATTAACGCTTAAATATGATAACACCAAAAAGACCGTATAGTCAACTAGTGTATTCATGACACCTGTTAAACCAAATTTTATAAATCGCCACATCTCACCTGAAAAGAGCTTTTTCGTGATGTCCAACCTCCCCAGATGCAAATCCAACCAATTTCTTTTGGTAACCAGTTTACATCTCGTTTCTACCCTCTAAAGCACGGCAGAGGGTGACATCGTCGGCAAACTCTAGGTTGCCGCCCACCGGAATGCCATAGGCCAAACGAGAAACCCTAATACCCATCGGCTTAATCAGGCGAGAAAGATACATTGCTGTGGCCTCACCCTCCACCGTGGGGTTCGTCGCCATAACCACCTCGCATACCTCGTCTTCTAAGCGGGCAAGCAGTTCCTTAATTGTGAGCTGATCGGGGCCGATACCGTCCATCGGTGAAATCAGCCCGTGCAGCACATGGTACAACCCATTATACTCACGCATGCGCTCGAATGCCATCACATCGCGCGGATCTGCAACGACGCAAATGATAGAACGGTCACGCGCTTCATTCGCACAGATGGTGCATTTTTCACTGTCCGAAAGGTTCTGGCAAACAGCACAGCGTTTGATGCTGCGACTGGCCTCGAGCAGCGCCGCCGAAAATTCTCGAGCGTACTGCTCGGGCTGGCTGAGCACATAAAACGCGAGGCGCTGCGCCGATTTTCTACCGATGCCGGGCAGCCGTGCGAACTGCTCGACAAGCTTTGAAAGAGACGCGACCTGATACGCCATAGCTTAGAACAAACCGGGCATCCCGGGAAGGTTCAGGCTACCGGTGATCTTGCCCATTTCTTCATTGGTGATATCCTCGACGGTTCTAATCGCTTCATTAACAGCGGCCATAATGACATCCTGCAGCATCTCAATATCGTCGGGATCGACAATCTCGGGCTTGATGTTAAGGGCTTTAAGTTCCTTTTTGCCATTCATGATAACCTCAACCATGCCGCCGCCGGAGGTTGTAGTAAATTCACGGCTTTCAATCTCAGCCTGTGTTTCGGCAAGCTGCTCCTGCATTTTCTGTGCTCTGCGCATTAAATCTTTCTGATTCTGTGGGCCGCCGCCCATTCCTGCGGGAAGTCTCGCTTTCATATATCGGTTCTCCTTTATTCAATCGTTATATTTTGCGCATCGCCAAGCGACTCTATCAGTTTTTGAAGCGGATCCTCTTCTGGGGTCTCCTGCTTTGGCGGGCGGTAAGGGCCAAGCCCATGCCGTTCTCCCGTCACCTCAAAGATCGCCTGTTTAATGCTGTTTTTAGTATATTCATTGTCGCGTAGCATTTCAAGCACTACCGGATTCGATACGTCAATAAGCACCTGTTTGCCATTAAAATAAGCTTTAGTACCGCGCAGCATAGCATATATTGAAATATTAATTTTTGCCAGTCGCTCAAGTGTCTGCGACCAAAAGGTGTATTCCGGTACTCCCTCAACGTCGGCGACGTTAGCAGTAGCCACTGGGGCTTCGCTGGGTTGAGGCGCCGCAGCAGCCGTTTTTGGTGCGGACGGAGCTTGTTGTAAAGCGGGCTTTGCCATTGCCACCGGAGGGTCTGCCGTCGTAATAGTTGAGACAGCCGCAGGTTCGGGTTGCATTCTGGTCGGTGGTACAGATTCAGCAGTGGGCGCTAAAAAGCTTTTGCCGCTACGCATTGCCGTCTCCAACTCCTCAATACGCTTTAGCAACGCCTGATAGCCTGTGCGGGCGGTTGGCTCACACAAAGTTACCAGTGCCAACTCAAGCTCGGCATGCTTCATCGGGCTTTTCGCGATACGCGCCGCCGTCTCTTGAAGTACCGACAAACTGTGCAACAGGTCGGTTAACGTAATTTTCTGTACCTGCCTGCGCAGGTTCGGTATTTCGGAGGGTAGGCAGTCAAGCATAGCCTCCGGCTTTTCAAGCGTTTTGACCAACATCAGATTTCGATAGTGGCCACAAAGTTGCTCACAGAGCCGCTGAGGTTCCATACTTTTTTGCCGTAACTCGGCGAGTTTGGCCAGCATACCGGCGGTATCTCCTGACAAAACGCTATCAGTCAGAGCCAATAAATGCGCACTGCCGGTCAGGCCCGCTGCTTTGACCACCGTGTCAAGTGTGACGTCATCGGTGTCGGCAGCACAAACATCTAAAAGAGACAATGCATCACGCATGCCGCCATCCGAAAGTCGAGCAATCAGCCCGGCGGCCTCATCAGCAATCGTTAGGCTCTCTCGTCGCGCAACTTCCTGGAGCCGTTCGGCGATGACAACGCTCTCAATGCGCTGAAAATCAAACCGCTGACAACGCGAAATAATGGTGGGCAGCACCTTGTGAATTTCGGTGGTTGCCAGAATAAAAATGACATGCTCGGGCGGTTCTTCAAGTATTTTAAGCAGCGCGTTAAAGGCGCTGGTAGAAAGCATATGAACTTCGTCGATGATATAAACACGATATTTTGCCACCGCGGGGGTAAACACTGCTTCGTCGCGTAAATCACGGATGTTATCCACGCCGTTGTTAGATGCCGCGTCAATTTCAACAACATCCAACAATGAACCGTCGTCGACGCCACGGCATATATCGCATTCACCGCAGGGATTTCCATCCCGCAGAGAGAGACAGTTAACCGCCTTAGCTACCAGCTTGGCACAGGTGGTTTTGCCAGTTCCGCGCGAACCGATAAACAAATAGGCATGCGACGGCATCCCCTGCCGCATTTCGTTTTTTAACACGGTGGTGATGTGTTCCTGCCCGACCACTTCGTCGAAGTGGCGCGGACGATATAAACGATAAAGCGCCTGCCGCATCCTTCATATCACCTCGCAAAACCAGAATAAAACGCGGTTACGTTCAAAGGCGCAATGCCTCAAACTTGCTCTACACTTAACTTACACACGGCACGATTGCGCACCGCTTTAGCGGTACGCAACTAAAAGAAAAAGCAGCCAAAACCGCCTGTGGGCTCTCATGCGGGGATGCAGATTACCTGCGGCACACAAGGCACTCCGCTTAATGCTGCTCGGTTCCCCGCCTGACATGGTTCACAGAACCTCGTCGCACAGGATCCACATACCCGCATGACAGGCCACACGCCCGTCCTGACTGCGTCGGCCGCATTTTTACCACAACAACATTTGCCGTTGTTCTGTTGCCAAAAATGACTGCCGCAAGTTATTATAGCATATCGTGCAAAAAAGCACAACAGTCAGAGAAAAAAAGCTTAACCAAAACAAGTATAAAAAATTGTCACAATACGATCTTGTCAAGATCGTTTGGCACGAACACATTGCCACCAAAATATGTTTTTGCTTCTGCTGTATAGGTGGCCATGCGGGTGTCGAGTGTTTTATCCTCGGTATGCCAAAGCACCAGATTTTTAACTTCTAGCCGCTCGGCCAGCTCGGCGGCATCCTTTGCCGTACTGTGGTGCTTTTCGTAAGGTTTAAAGCGGTCGCGGTCGTTATAAAGACAAAATGCTTCACACAAAAGCCAGTCGGCTTTAGCGGCTATCTGTTCGCACTGCGCATCACACGGTTCATCGCCAAGGCACACCAATCTGCGTCCGTTAGATAACGACACTTGCATGCCGAATTGTTTTGCTTTTGCCGAACGGATATCGAAAAAGCACACCTCGCTACCAAAAATTTGCGCTGTTTCACCATCTTTGAGCGTTACAAAGCGAATTCGGTCATCAAAAAGTCTGGTGAATTTTTTCTGTATCGTCAATTCACAGATGGTTCGAATTGCCTGCTCCGCAATGTCGTGACAATAGATGGTCAGCGTGCCGTCATAACGGTTGCTCAACATTTGCGTTCCGATGCTGCGCACCAGCCATGGCACCCCCAAAATATGGTCGGTGTGTGCATGGCTTATAAAAACATGATGAATATTGCTGGGCGAAATATCGGCATCTGCCAATGCACGTAAAATGCCGTTGCCACCACCACTGTCCACCAAAAAATATTCCTGCCCGAAGCGCAGTGCGAAGCAAGTATTAAAACAGCGCGTCACCATCGCATTCCCGGTGCCGAGGACAATAAGTGTTTCCGCCATTGGCGCCATATCGCATTTCCTTTCTTGTTCTTTTTTTCAAAAATTCGCAGAATTTCCGTTGTTCAAGAGCCATATAAACCTTTGTGTATTCATTCTTGTCGTCGGAAATACTGTTGTCGAGGTGATAAATTATGAATCAGCAAAACAATATGAATCCTGAATTGCCGATGGGATTTGCCATGGCACTCGCCATGCAGCCTAATGCGATGCAAAATTACGCAAATCTTTCTACTGGACAGCAAAGCGAAATTCTTTCCCGCGCTAAGACTGTTCAGTCTAAATCCGAGATGCAGTCACTGGTCAACAGCCTGAACTAGCATCTTTTTCGGCGAGCGCTTTGGTCTTGTCTTTTGCATTCGAAACCGACCATAGCGTAATAGAGCCTAAGACGATAACAAATCCGGTAATAGTAATCGGACCCGGGATTTCATGCAGCAACACCGCCGTCCATACAGGATTAAACAGCGGGTTGACACAGGCGATCAGACTGCAGGTTAAAGGCGGCGCAGAACGTGTAGCAAAGCTGAAAAGTGCGTATGCGACCGCCTGCTGCAAAAGCCCGAGCAGCAACAAACTGCTGACGTTTTGAGGTGTAAAAGTAATTTTGGAAAATAGCAAAAACGGTGACATTATAACGGCCGTATAAATGTGGCCAAGCGTAATAATACTTAAAGATTCCTCATAGCTGGCGCTACGCGCGGTCATCAGGTACATAATCGCCGTTGTAAAGCCGACCGCCAAACCCATCAGGTTACCTGTGGTGCTCGAAGGGCCGGTGTGATCAAGCGTTAACATGGCAATACCGGCAGCCGTAGCAATTGCAACCAGTATGTCTTTATTCTTCACCTTTTTATGAAAAACCAGTATGGAAATAACCAGCACAAACACCGGATTTGTATATTGCAATGCGACCATATTGGCGCTGGAAGTCAATTTGTTGCCAACCACAAAACAAACGTATTTGATGCATACTGCAATAGCAGTCGTCAGGGTCAGGCGGTTGAGCACCAGCTTTTTACCTAGAAGGCGCAGGTAGACATAAAGCGCAACGGCAGCCACCGCGCTGCGTAGGCATGTGATCACCATGCCGTTCCACTCTATAAGCTTGATCAGTGCGCCAGACGTACTCCATAAAAAAGCACACGCCATCATGCAGATGGCCGCGCTACGGGGAGAGATTTTTTTGTCCACCGAAAAACGTTTCATGTCTTGCCCCTTCCAGAACTGTATTAATAACAGCATAGCTATTGAAAGCCCCGAAGCCATTTGGCGTAGGGCAGGTGCTTTCAAAAGCTATGCTGTATTGTATATGGCAAAATATTGGTCTTATTTTTTCCCTCTGCCGAACATTCTCATGATGACTTCATAAGGGTCTTCCTCAGGGGTCTCTTCCTCAGCAAATAGATCTGGTTGCTGGGGTTCAACCACGGGGTCGGGCGCAGGCGCGGCAGGCTTAGCTACTGTGGCAGGCGCAGCCTGTACGGCGGCGGGCACCTTAGCGGCGGTATTTTCTTTCGGCTTATAGCCGGCAATATCCTTGATATAGTTTGAAACCCCAAACTCGTCAGCGCGTTCAAAGCCAGTTGCAATAACGGTGATAAGAATTTCGTCGTCGAGGTTCTCATCATAGGCAACACCCCAGATAAGGTTGACGTCGGGATGTGCGGCGTCGCTGATCAGTTCGGAAGCGGTGTAAACCTCGTCAAGCGCAATATCGGGCGAAGCCACAATATTGGCGATAACGCCCATAGCTCCGTTGATGCTGGTTTCGAGCAGCGGAGAATTGATAGCCATCTCGGCTGCAATGCGCGCCTTGTCCTTGCCAGATGCACGACCCATACCCATGTGCGCGTTACCTGCGCCCTTCATGACACTGGTGACGTCAGCAAAGTCAAGGTTGATAATACCGGTGGTACAGATCAGATCGGATATGCTCTGTACACCCTGCCGCAACACCTCGTCTGCTGCCGCAAAAGCGTTGGCAAGGGTGATTTTTTCGGTGGAAATCTGCTGAAGCCTTTCGTTGGGAATAATCAGCAGCGCGTCAACATGCTCGCGTAAGGCCGTGATGCCCATTTCAGCATGTTCCATACGGCGTTTGCCCTCAAACTTAAACGGCTTTGTGACTACGCCAACGGTTAAAACATCCATACCCCGGGCAATTTCAGCGACTACTGGTGCCGCGCCTGTCCCGGTGCCACCTCCCATACCGGCAGTGACAAATACCATATCGGCACCTTTTAGCAGCGCCGTAATTTCGTCTCGGCTTTCCTCAGCAGAACGCTGACCCACATCGGCTTGTCCACCCGCACCCTTTCCTTTGGTAAGGCGTGCGCCAATGTTCAGTTTATAGGTTGCGTGCGAGGTCGCAAGTGCTTGATAGTCGGTATTCATCGAGATGAATTCGACGCCTTTCATGCCGGAAAGCACCATTCTGTTGACAGCGTTACCGCCACCGCCGCCCACGCCGACTACTTTTATAACAGTGCTCTGTTCATGTTCGGGCACCATTCCAAAATTCATCTGCATTTAATTGTCCTCCTCATATTTCATCCTCGCAGGGGCTTATATGAAATCACTTAAAAAGCGTTGTTGATATAAGCTCATTTTACCATGATGACATAGCTAACACAAGGTAATTTTGTAAGATTCGGCAAATTAATTTTGCCATTTTTATGACCTGTAATAACCATTTCAGTTGCCGGATGCTATTTGTGTTCCAACAGCTGACGATGTGCTGTCCACGCTGTTTTCTGGTGTAGCGCTGCTTGGCGCATCGACCAACCAGTTGTTTTTGGGCACCACCCGTTCATAATCGTCGATCAACGATTCCGGGAAGGGCCAAACATGCTTATCATAGATATTGCGTTCCCGCAAACGCATAGCCGGACGTGTCGAAACATCGAGCGTTCCGACGGTGGTGTCGGTCACAGAAACATCTATAATACTCTTTGCAGCGCGAATTTTATAATCTACGTCTAGCTGTCCACCCAGTTCTATAGCTACTCTACCATCATAAAGCAGCCAGATGTTCGCTATGTCTGAAAGATCGGCCAGCCTGATTTTTGAAAGCCCGTTTGCCGTGATACACATCTGAAGTTCCAGCAGCACACCAAGCCGTTCTTGATCTTGCTCAGAAAGAAACTCTCCCGGAGAAAGCCCTTTGGCAGAGAACCCGACAACCCGAAAATAGTCTTCTGGGCAGACGGGCAAATCGGTCTCAAGCACCCTTGCACGCTCGTCAAGCAACATATAGGCTTGTCCGGTTTCTATTGCGGCCTTGGGCTGTGCTTCGGCCACATGCAGCAGTAACGAATTAGGTAATACCCGTTGCAACCGCACCTGGGCTATGTAGGGGTAGCCGGCAATCAGCTTTTCTGAGGTTTCCTTTTGGCTGACGCGAAAAAGATTTTCCCCCAGCCTGATGCCGGCGACATCAATTAACTCTTCTTTGGCGTAGCGCGTATCGCCTACAACCTGAATACTTTCAATTTTAAAAAATACAGTGAGCGAAAGCGCCACCCCTATGCAGAGCATCAGGATCAGCGCAAGCAGATAATATAGCGTATATTTTTTCTTGCTGCGCTTTCGCCTGCGGGCTGCGCGGCCGTAAGCAGCATGCTTTTCGTCCTGCCTTTTTCTTCCCACTGCGTTTAGTTCCTTTCTCTTGTAATCTTTGCGCCGAGGGCGCGCAGACCCACCTCAAGGTCGGTATAACCGCGGTCTAAATGCCGCAACTCTGTCAGCGTACTAATACCGTTTGCTGCCAGCGCCGCCACAACCAACGCTGCCCCGCCACGCAAATCGGTGCATTTCACCGTTGCACTGTGCAGTGCGGGCACCCCTTCTACCACAGCAACCCTACCCTCTATTTCAACCCTTGCACCCATCCGCAGCAATTCTCCTGCATGTTTATATCGCGCTTCAAAGATGTTTTCTACAATCATGCTGGTTCCTTTAGAAACACATAACGCCGCCATAACAGGTGCTTGTGCATCGGTCGGAAAACCCGGAAAGGGCATGGTTTTAATCGGTCGCACCGCCAACAGGCGCTCGGGTGCGCTCAATGTGATGACATCCTCAGAAAGCTTTAAGCGGCATCCCATCTCTTCGAGCACCGGCAACACTGCGGTAAGCTGCTGTGGGCAGCAACGTTTTAAGCTAACATTTCCACCCGTGATAGCCACCGCACAAAGATAGGTGGCGGTTTCAATTCGGTCGGGTATAACAGTGTGTTCACCATCACCCAAGGAGGTGACACCGTCAATGGTTATATAATCGCCCTGCACCAAAATTTTTGCACCACACGCGTTTAGAAAGTCGGCAAGGTCCTGTATCTCAGGTTCGCGAGCCGCATTTTGTATTATTGTCGTACCCTCGGCGGTGACGGCGGCAAGAACGATGTTCTCGGTAGCACCCACACTTGGAAATGGCAATGTGATTTTAGCACCCTTGAGTCTACCGTCGACACGGCAGTCAAAAAAACCGTGATCTTCTTCAATGATAGCACCAAGTTTCCTCAGGCCTTCAATGTGCATATCCACCGGACGCGCGCCTAGTTCACACCCGCCCGGAAAACTGACCCTGGCACATCCGCAACGCGCAAGAATAGCCCCCAAAAACAAAATGGAGGAGCGCATCTCACGCATCAAAAATTCCGGCGGATCGCAGTAGGTTACGTTATTTGCATTTATGATAAGCGTTTCTCTCTCGCGGAGGACTGTACAACCAAGCGTTTCAAGAATAGACTCTGCAGCTGCAACGTCAGAGAGGCACGGACAGTTGTGTAGTACCGTCTCTTTACAAAGCAGCGTTCCCGCCAAAATGGGTAAAACCGCGTTTTTCGCCCCATGTATATCAAGTTCCCCGTTCAAGCGGCGTCCGCCTTCTATTAAAAGCCTCTCCATTGCCCTTACTCCCTTTCAATTCCGCCTCTTGTAAGTGGCGAATTGCTGTTCACAACCATCCTATGCAAAAAAGCACGCGGTGGTGAAGTGAGGGAAGTATGCCGCTAAAAGGGTATCAAAACCTATTCGTTGACCAAGCTCAAAATCTCCTTGATAATGCGAGCATTGGCATCCTTGATCGCCATGCCATAAGCAGCCCGTCCCAACGAAACCAACCGACTTTTATCTTCGGTTAGCTTTTTGAGCATGTTAATCAGGCTTTCGCCGGTTAAATTCTTTTCTTCCAAGATTTCAGCTGCGTGGTGCTCGACCAGTTCCATGGCGTTATGATATTGATGGTTTTCAGCGACGTTCGGCGACGGAATCAGAATGGAAGCCCTGCCCGCACACTGCAACTCTGAAAGCGTAATCGCCCCAGCGCGGCAGATGACAAGATCAGCGGCAGCCAAACAGGTGGGCATGTTGTCGATGTACTCCCGCACATCCAAGTGCGGATGATCTTTAAACGGAACCTGCTTCTTTTGAAGCATCTTGAGAAAATCTTTATAGTCATAGCTGCCGGTGGCGTGGATATGATGGATTTTATCGCTGTTATGATGCCATTGCATGACGTCTGCGATCGCCTCGTTAATTCTGCGGGCGCCTAGGCTTCCGCCGAACGAGAGAATACAGATTCTGTCTTCCACACCCAGCCGCATTCGCGAAAGTTCGCGGTCGGCCGAAAAAATGGCCTCACGCACCGGGTTTCCGGTGACTTTCAGTTTACTCGGGTTTTTTAAGTGCAAATGTTTTTCAGCGCCTTCCATTGCCAACAGAAGCCTGTCCACATCCGGTGCCAGCAGCTTGGTGGTCACGCCGGGAAAGGCGTTTTGCTCGTGGGTGATGGTCTTAATGCCCATCTGATGCGCCTTGCGCACAACCGGCCCGCTGACATAACCACCGGTCCCCATGACGATATCCGGCTCAAAATCTCGGATGATTTTAGCTGCGCGCGGGCCGCTTCTCGCCAAAAGATAGAGCGCCCGAATGTTGCGCTTAATGTTTTCTCCTGAAAGCTTACGCTGGATACCGGCAATTTCAATAGGCGCGAAAGGGTACCCCGCTTTAGGAATAAGCTTTGCTTCCATGCCGCCGGGATTTCCGGCGAAAAGCACCTCGGTTCCGGGGTGACGACTGCATAGCGAATCGGCAACCGAAAGCGCGGGGTTAATATGTCCTGCGGTACCGCCACAGGCAAATAATATTTTCATGGCATACTCCGTTTCTGCCACCTTGGAACCAAATCCGGGCGGCCATCGTGATGTCGGGAATGTTGCCGTTTAATCAAATTAAACTTTTTGGATGGCGGCCGTGCGCGAAATTGACAGGATAATGCCCATTTCGCCCAACAGCATCAATAAACTAGTGCCGCCATAGGAGAAAAACGGAAGACTGATACCTGTGTTGGGTACCGAGTTGGTGACCACCGCGATATTGAGCAGCGTTTGGATACCCACCTGAGCGGTCAAACCCGCAGCAACGAGCGATCCGAAACGGTCGGGGCAGCGAGAAGCGATAACAAAACCACGCCACACCAGCAGCGCAAACAGGCAAATGATCAGTGCTGCGCCCACAAATCCAAGCTCTTCACAGACAATGGCAAAAATAAAATCGTTATAAGGCTCGGGCAGATAAAGATATTTCTGGCGAGAAGCGCCGATGCCGGTGCCCATCAGCCCGCCAGAAGCGATGGCATAAAGCGACTGAACCGTTTGAAAGCCCTTATCCTTTGGGTCTGAAAACGGGTCAAGCCAGACGGTAATGCGGTCGCCCGCGTAATGTGCCAACGAGGTGAGCAGATCGGGATTAAAAATAACAGCCGCAATGCCGACCGTCGCCACAATGGCACCCGCAACAAACCAGCGCACATCGGTGCCGCCGATGAACATCATCACAACGCCAAGCAACAAAATGAGTACTGTGCCCGACAGATGCGGCTCTTTAAGCATAAGAAATGCAACCGGAGCCAGAGCCGCAACAAACGGTAAAATGCCATAACGAACCGTTTTCATTTGCTGATAATTAACGCATATCAGCGATGCAAACAGAATAACGATGGCAAACTTTGCAATCTCTGAAGGCTGGAAGTTAAACGGACCAATGAAGATCCAGCGCCGCGCATTATTGAGCGGCGGCATGAACAGTGCAATGACCAGAAGAATTAGCGTAACGCCGTATAGCGGTAGCGACAGCGGCTTAAAAATGCGGTAATCGACGTGAGAGGCCATAATCATGACGGTGACGCCCATCAGCGCAAAAGGAAGCTGGCGTGATATATAAAAAAGAGAATTATTTTTTAGATAAAAAGCATTGGCATAACTAGCTGAAAACATCATGATCAGACCTAGCGAGACCAGCACAAGCACGATAACCAGAAAAGTGGTGTCCATCGGCCCGTAGATCACTTTTGTTTTTTTTGGTGTTGGCGAAGAATTTTCTGCCATCGGTCCACCCCCTAGTTATGTGTTCGTTCCAAGACTAAATATTCTTTGCCGCAAAGAAGGCAAATAATGCACCGCAAAGCGTAATAAACGAAAACGAAAAGACAATCTGCACCTCACTGTAGCCTGACATTTCAAAATGATGATGAATCGGGCTCATTTTAAAGATGCGTTTGCCGGTCGTTTTAAAGCTAATCACCTGCAATACAACCGACATTGACTCACAGATGTAGATAAAGCCGGTAAAAGCTAAAATCAGCGGTAGCCCAACCCCGAAGGCCATGGCCACGACGCATCCGCCCAAAAACATGGAACCGGTATCGCCCATGAACACCTTGGCAGGATAAAAGTTGTAGATTAAAAAGCCGATACAGCCGCCTGCCACCGCTGCAGCCATTAAGCTGATCTGGAAAAAGCCCAGCACCGATGCCACCATCAAAAAACCAATGGATGCCATAAATGTCACCGAGGCGGCAAGCCCATCCAGCCCGTCAGTCAGGTTGACCGAATTGACAATGTATACAATGCCCACTGCACAAAGTGGATAATAGGCCATTCCAAGGTTCCATTGACCGATAAAGGGGATGATGAGCGTCGTCGAGCTGTCTCCTGCGGCAACAAGGCTCCAGAGATATAGCCCCGCCACCAAAAACTGTACGACCAGCTTCTGCCGCGCGGTCAACCCCAGGTTCTGCTTTTTGGCAACCTTGACATAATCGTCAGCGAAGCCAATGAGCGAAAAGCCCAGCGCCATGAGCAGGCCCGAAACCATGCGGGTATTAAGTATACGGTGATACCCCTGCCCCAGTTCGGGGTGGTTAAGCATCGCCGCTGAAAACGCCGCGGAAACCGCACATAGCACACCGGCGATGAACATCAGGCCGCCCATCGTGGGGGTACCCTGCTTATTCTTGTGCCAGTTCGGGCCGATATCTAAAATCGTCTGGCCATATTTTAGCTTTCTTAAATAAGGGATGATCCAGATGCCTAAGATGGCGGTGATACCTAAAGAGAGCGCCGCCGATAAAAACAAGTAGCTGTTCACGCGTTTTCTCCTTTGCCATAAAGCTGTTGGATGACGTCCTCAAGGCGCATGCCCCGGCTGGCCTTAAACCAAATTACATCGCCGGCGCGCACAGCCTTTATCAGCTCTTGAGCCAGTTGTTCTTTGCTGTCGTAGTGACAACAGCGCTCCATACCGGCCTTATCTGCTCCAATGACCGTGTGCTCAGAAAGCGGGCCGCAAGCCATTAACAGGTCGATATCCTGCCGGGCGATGAACGCACCGCATTCAGCATGCATGTCGGTATCTTGTGGCCCCAGTTCAAGCATATCTGAAAGCACCATAATCCGCCTGCCGCTACACGGGAAGGAGGAGAGTGTCAGCGCTGCTGCCTTGAGTGAATCGGGCGAACAATTATAGCAATCCTCGACCACGATCATCCCCTTAAAATGCACAACATTCTGTCGCATTCCCACAGGTAGATAATTTGACAGTGCAGCAGCCGCCTGTTCCGGTGCAATGCCCATTACACAACCGACACCAAAAGCTGCCAGCGCATCAAGCACATTGTGCTGCCCCACCACCGGAATAGCAGCGCTGTATTCGCCCCAGGGAGAATTGATGACAAAGCAAGTCGCCTCACCCTTTTGAACAATGTCAGAGGCGCGGATCTCACACACCGGATTGGTAATACCGTAGCGGAAAATTTTAAGCCGAGGCGCCTGCACGGGGTTGAGATATTCGTTGTCGCCACACAAAAATAGCGGTGATCCGTCCGGCATGCCCTCCAACAGCTCCAGCTTTGCTTTAAGAATATTCTCTCGGCTGCCAAGCTGCTCTATATGCGAAACGCCTATGGTAGTAATAACACCAACTGATGGTTTTATTTCGGTGGTTAAATCACGGATTTCCCCGAAGCCGCACATGCCCATCTCGATAACGGCAGCCTCATGTGTCTCCTCCAGTGCAAAAAGCGTATTGGGTACGCCAATTTCATTGTTTTGGTTGCCCGCGTTTTTATGAGTGCGATATTTTGTACTGAGAACTGCGTGGATAAATTCCTTGGTGGTGGTTTTACCCACGCTGCCCGTCACACCGACAAACGGGATATCAAATAACCGACGATGCAGCCCCCCTAGTTTAATAAGCGCCCGCTTGGTATCGGGGACGACGATAGCCTTATTCGGATTGACGCCCTCAAAAAGCGTGCTGACCACCGCAGCCTCAGCCCCATTTTTTAGCGCTGAAGCGGCAAACTGGTTGCCGTCTAAAGTTTCGCCACAAATAGCGACAAATAGTGTGCCCGCTTTCGCCTTGCGCGAATCGGTCACAATCTCGCAAATATCTGCATCATAGGAAATTTGGGCGCCTAGTGTTTGGGCAATCTGCGATAGCTTTAGCTTTTGCACCGCTTTTATTCCTCCGTTTGTTGTTCCAGCAGCTCGGCAACAATTTCACGTTCGTCAAAATGAATTGTCCCATGTGCTAACACTTGGTAATCTTCATGGCCCTTTCCTGCCAGCAGTAGCGTATCCCCTGCTTCGCAGTTATCAAGCGCCCATTTAATGGCCTGATAGCGGTCGGGAATTATGATATGAGCCACATTATGTTCGAGTAGACCTAGTTTCGAATCCTCAATAATCTGAAGCGGGTCTTCGTTTCTCGGGTTATCTGAAGTCAGTACCACAAAATCGGCCAACCGGGCTGCGGCTTCAGTCATTAATCTACGCTTTTTTCGGTCGCGGTTGCCTGCGCAGCCGAATAGAATCATAATTTTTTTATCGGTCACCGCTCTTATCGCCTGCAATATTTTTTCGATGGCGTCTGGCGAATGCGCATAGTCGCGTATCACAGTGTATGGCGTCTTGGTATCCAGCACCTCAAAGCGGCCCGGAACCCCGCGGCTAGCGGCTAGAAGCGTCACTGTTTTTTGTAAGTCCAGCCCTAGGGCTAGGCAGGCCGCGATAGCCGCCATTGCATTTGAGACCGAAAATTCTCCTGGCACAGGGAATTTGACCCGGGCAATTAACCCGCTACCCACAAAGGCGAACGACGTGCCATCGGCGCGCATCGAAATGCTTTTGGCGGTATAATCCGCCTCATCAAGCTTGGTAGAAAAGCTTTTAGACTCGCAGTCAATTTCGCTCAACAACTGCTTTCCATAGACATCATCGATATTGACCGCCGCTTTATCACACAGCGTAAACAAGCTTTTTTTCGCCTGATAATAAGCTTCCATCGTCTTGTGATAGTCCAGATGATCCTGCGTCAGGTTTGTGAAAATCCCCACCGCAAACCGGCAGGCAGCAACGCGCTTTTGATCCAATCCGTGAGAAGAAACCTCCATTACGGCGTATTCACAACCGGCCTGAACCATCTGTTCTAGCAACGAGTAGAAGGTCAGCGGCTCAGGTGTCGTATATTTAGCGGGAAAATGCATCCCACCCACATCGGTTTCAATGGTACCGATCAGTCCTGTTTTGTAACCAAACCCTTCGAGCACGTCACGTATCAGGTGGGTCACCGTCGTTTTCCCGTTGGTACCAGTGACACCCACCAGTTTAATCTTTCGCTGAGGATTACCAAACAAGTTTGCACAACAAATCGAATAAGCCTCATGGGTATCCGGTGTTAAAATCTGCTGCTCGCCCAACCCCAAATCACGTTCGGCCACCACCATAGCGGCACCCAGCTCTAACGCTTTTTTTGCGTAGTCGTGTCCGTCGTGCATAAAACCGTTCAAGCAGAAAAACACCGCACCTGGCGCCACTTGGCGTGTATCGGCACAGACGTGCCCAACATCTATATCGGGCAGCGACGCACCGATTTTTACATCATTGAATAATTGAGAAAGCCTCATCGCGTATCTCTCCTTTCAAAAGCTGCTTGCGGGGGTGGTCAGCTTGGCGCCGCAAAGGTGACGGTTACCACTGCGCCCGCCTCCACCATTGTTTCGGGGGACGGATCCTGACTGATGGCCATGCTTTGAGCGTTTTCAATATCATCCCCGGCAAGCCGGATATTCAATCCTGCATTGAGCAGCGTGCGGTTTGCCTGCTGCGCCGACAGCCCTAAGACGTTTGGCACAGCGATGCTGCCACTTTGAGCTTCTTTATCCGTATAGAGTATGACCGTGCTCCCTTTGGGACAAACCTCCCCAGCAGCGGGAAGCTGCCGTGTCACAGTCGTACCTTCGCCAACCATTTTATATTTCAGGCTTTTTGCGGTCAGCATGGCAATGGCGTCGTGAATCATTTGGCCCGAGAGTGAAGGTACTTCCACCTCAAGCTCGGCAAGCTCTTTTTCGTTATACTGTGGCTCAACACCTAAGTAGGGCATCACGTCGGCCATAACGGCTCCGACAATCGGTGCTGCAATAATAGAGCCATAGATGTTTTGCATATGAGGTTCATCAAGAAGAACCAAAACGCAAATTTGTGGATCGTTTGAGGGAGCGACGCCCAAAAAAGACGAAATACGCTTGGTAACCTCGCCATCTTCTTTGGCATCGAGCTTTTCACTCGTTCCGGTCTTGCCGCCGACGCGGTAACCGGGTACATAAGCGTAACGGCCCGAGCCATCGGAATCACCGACCACGTGCTCCAAAATACCGCCGAGCACCTTGGATGTCTCTTCGCTGATGACCTGCCGTTTGATGACCGGCTCGGTGGTGGAGATGACATTTCCTTCGGGATCAAGCACCTGGCTGACCACATAGGGTTGCATCAACTTGCCACCATTGACCGCAGCTGAAACCGCTGCGACAATCTGTATCGGCGTCACTTTAAAAGTCTGCCCAAAAGAAGAGGACGCCAACTCTTCTCCCGACTCTTTGGCAAGTGTGGCATAATCGTAAAAAATACCATCGGCTTCACCTGGCAGGTCGATGCGGGTTGTCTCCCTAAGGCCGAAACGGTCGAAGTAATCATAAAAGTTTTGAGGGCCAATCAGCGCGCCCACCATCATAAATGCCGGGTTGCAGGAAAATTTGACGGCTTCAGTAAAGTTGATGGTACCGTGCCCGGCGGCCTTCCAGCAAGCTTTGCGCCGCCCGGCGACAATGTGAAAGCCCGGGCAAGTAAAATATTGTCCCGTCGGCTTGACAACGTTTAAATCAAGGGCCATCGCCGATGTGATGACCTTAAACACCGAACCCGGCTCGTAAGGGTCCGATATCGCCTTGTTGCGCCACTGCTCAAACTGTGCCTTGCCAAGCGCTTCCTTGCGGGCATCCTCCAGCACCTTGGCGCGTTGAGCACTATCGGTTATGTTTGCCAGCTTTGCTATCACCGCCGGATCATTGGCAAAATTCTCAACCTCGGCGCGTGTTCTTTCATCGAAAATTTCATTGGGCTGATTCGGGTCAAAATCTGGTTTTGTGGCCATGGCCAGAATCGCGCCGGTATTGACGTCCATTACAATGCCTGTCGCGCGGTTATGTACGTTGTGCTCAATGACCGCCGTTTCAAGGTGGCGTTCCAGGCTGTGCTGCACGACCTCGTCGATGGTCAGCACTAGCGAATTACCGTCCACCGGTTCGTACTGTCGTTCGTAAGAAGACGGCATGTTGCCACTCTTAGCGTTCTTGGCCGAGACAACCATACCCGGGGTACCCGAAAGCACCTTTTCATATTTGGATTCAAGTCCATAGGCACCGGTGTTGTCATTGGTCGTAAAGCCGAGCACCGTGGACGCCAGACTGCCATAAGGGTAATAGCGCTTGCTGTTTTCAATCAGATGGATGCAGCTAAGCTTGTTATCCAGTGAAAAGGCCGTTATTTTATCGGCTTCTTCCTTTTCTACTCGCTGCTTGATAATTTCATAATAACTGGATTTTTTTTGTCCGCGCTTGATGATCTTCTCACGGTCAAGCTCCAAAATCGGCGCAAGAAAATCCGCAATTTTATTGAGTTCTTCCTCCGACTTGATTTCGGCTGGCGAAATGATTACCGCCCAGACCGTGGCCGAAGCCGCCAGCGTTTTCATATTGCGGTCATAGATCGCGCCGCGCTGGGCTGCGATTGTCGTGGGGCGCAGCTGCTGCCGCAGGGCCCTTGTTCGGTTTTCTTCAAAATCTACAAGCTGAAGATAATAAAGTCTGCCAATCAAACCGCAAAACCCAAGCACAATCATGACCGCCAGAACAATATTCATTTTTATTTTCATTGAATTACTGCTCACCGGTTTTGCCATGCTGCCTCCTGACGATTACCGTCGAATGTGCTGTGAAAAGAAACAAAGAGCTAAGGCATCTGACTTAACTCTCCGTCGTTTTCACTCTATTGCGTTTTTATACGCTACTGCACCGTCGCTAAATCACTTGAAAATAGCTTCAGGCATTAAATAGTCTATTTTTTTAAAATCCAAGGTATTCCAAAACGGAGCGATATGCCATATGAATATGATCTGTTAAGTTCAACTGCGGCGCACGCGCCAGCACAACGCGGTCGCCCGCGCCCAGATCGATATACTGCACCTGATAGCTTTCAACCTTGGCCATTCCTAGCTGGTTTTCCGCAATTTCCTGAACGGTGCGAAGTGAAGTTTTGCCCTCAAGCTCCACCTGCATCAGACGGTTCTCGTTTTTGAGCATTTCAAATTGTGCTTCGGTATCTTCGATCTGACTAGTCAATTCGGTGAGAATCATGTTGTTATAAAGGATGGCGCATACAATGCCAAGCACCAGTACGAAAATTGCGGCACCACGAAACATGACGGCATTGAAACCGGCATTGCGATTTTCGACCACCCGAAGTTCAGGCGGCTGCTTCACCTTAGGCGTACCCGGAGCGGCATAATGCTGCTCCAGCTTTTCAAAGTCATAAGCCAGATTTGTTTTTGCCACGCCGTTCGTCCTCCTCGCCGGGGCTTTTTATAATAATATTAGGCTGAGTTATACTTACCCAATATTATTAGTCCTTAATTTTTTCAATTACGCGCAACTTTGCGCTGTGGCTGCGATTGTTTTGTGCAAGCTCTTCCTCGCCCGCTGTTATCGGTTTTTTGGAGATAAGCCTGCCCCGCGGTGTTTTGCCGCACACACAAACGGGAAAATCCACAGGGCAGGTACATCCCTCTGCAAAAGCAGCGAACCGACGCTTGCAAATACGGTCCTCAAGCGAGTGAAAGGTAATCACTGAAAGCCTTCCGCCCAATGCAAGCAGCTCAAATGCGTTGTCAAGCGCGCAATCCAAGGAAGCCAGCTCTCCATTGACCTCGATTCGAATTGCCTGAAAGCTGCGCTTAGCCGGATGACCGCCTTCGCGCCGTGTCGCTGCGGGAATTGCAAATTTTATAATGTCAGCCAACTCTAATGTCGTCTGAATTTCGGCCTTTTCACGCCTGGCCACAATGGCCCGCGCAATGCGAACAGCAAACCGCTCTTCGCCATATTCTCTGAGAATGCGCACAAGATCGCGCTCAGCGTAGGTGTTTACAACATCTTTTGCACTCATGCCAGACTGTGACATGCGCATATCTAGCGGCGCTTCGTTTTGGTAAGAAAATCCGCGCTCGGCGGCGTCCAGCTGATGAGAGGATACACCTAAATCCAACAGCACACCGTCTACTCTTTCGATATTCAGCGCATGCGCCACCTGACTGATGTGGCGAAAGTCATTTTGCACCACTGTGGCGCAGGGATAGGGGGCCAGCCGCTCGGAAGCGGCCACAATTGCGTCCGGGTCTTTGTCTACCGCAATAAGCCTGCCGGTCGTAAGACACTTTGCAATCTCGCTGGAATGGCCGGCGCCACCCGCTGTACCGTCTATATAGATGCCGTCGGGCTTGATAGCCAGGCTTTCTATCGTTTCGTTAAGTAGAACCGGCTTATGTGAAAACGCCATATTGCAATGCTCCTTTAAAAGCCGAGTTCATCCATCGCTTCGGCTACCAGCTCGCTGGTCAGTTCAGCGTTGGATTTATCCCATCTAGCGGCGTCCCAAATTTCGGCTCGGTTTGAGACACCCACGACCGCCACCTCGCCAGTGAGCTGCGCATAATCGCGCAGCGCCTGCGGAATGAGTACACGGCCCTGCTTGTCCGGCTCGACGCACACCGCGCCCGCGAAGATAAATCGCTGTATAGCGCGCGCCTTGCTGATGGGAAGCGAGGCTGTCTGTTCCACTAGCTTGTCCCATTCGCTCATGCGATAAACAAATAAGCAGTTATCCAGCCCCTTTGTAATGATGAAAGAGTCGCCTAAATCTTCGCGCAGCTTAGAAGGAAAGCTAACTCTACCCTTGGCGTCGATACTATGCCGATACTCGCCAATGAGCATTTTGCCTCCTCCTTTCACCACTTAAAGGGATTATACACCCCAATTTACCACTCTTCACCACTTTTATTCCATTATAAGTGGAGGGCCAAAAAAAATCAATAGCTAATTTCGCTTCAAAATTTCTTTTTTTATGTGACCATTTTCACCATGATTTGGCTTTATAATCACATTTTATACTTTTTTATGATTCTTGCTTACCACTTCTCTTAAAAAGCCTCCACATAAAACACGCAAGAAACTATTGACAAATCTTAAATTTGTTGCTTATGATCTTCGTCTTCTTGAAAATGAGACAGCATCTAAATTTAAACAAAAAGTCTTGTCAAGTCAGAACTTTAACAAATTTTTTATAACTCCATGCAACTTAAATGCCATAATTGCTATACTTTATATATTGGTGGTGTTACAATATAGAACGATCAAAGCAACAAGGGAGGTGCGCTGTATGCGTAAAAGAATAACGCTTTTTGCAGTACTTTGCACAATGGTGCTGCTAACCTTGACCTGCTCTGCAACACCCGCGCCTGCGGTGGTTCTTTCGCCGGATATTACCGTCTCGGACGGCAGTGAAATCTGGATGTTTGGCGATAACAACCGTACGACCAAACGCGCTTTTACCGACGGTGGCAGCCTGACACTCAAAAACAGCGATACCACCATGATCACTGGGCTTTACCTTGTTTGGGACGCACCCGCACCAGAGCGCTGCACCATTACGGTAGAAGGCAAAGAACCGATACAAACGCAGGGTTTTCTGCATGAATGGATCAATCTCGCCGATTCAACTGGCGACACCATCACGTTGACCTGGGAGGGTTCGGCTACGCTGTGCGATGTCGTGGCGCTGGGTGGTTCCGACACACCTGACTGGGTACAGCTCTGGCGGCCTGCCGAAGGGGACTGCGATATTCTTGTGCTGCCCACCCATGCGGACGACGAGCACCTTTTCCTAGGCGGCGCGCTAGCGACGGCTACATCCACCCCCGGTTGCGTGGTTCAGGTGGCCTATATGGTCAATCACAACGGCGAGTACTACCGCCCACACGAGCTGCTCAACGGTCTTTGGGCGATCGGTGTCGACCGCTATCCCATCATCCCTGACTTCCCCGATGTCTACAGCGATTCTTTGGCGCACGCCAAGACCATCTATGACGAGCAGGAGATTTTGGATTATCAAATTTCACTCATCAATCGCTTTCGTCCGCAGGTAATCGTCGGGCATGACTTAAACGGCGAATACGGCCACGGTGCACACATGCTCAACGCGCATACACTTACCCAAGCTGTAGAGAAGGCGGCAGAGATGCCCGACGGCTGGAATACCCCCAAGCTTTATTTACATCTTTACAAAGAAAATCCGATCGTGCTGAATTTGGATACACCGAAAACAAACGACGACGTCCCACGCGAAAAACTCATCGGGCTGACTCCTTTTGAAATAGCGCAGCTCGGATTTTCCGCACATAAGTCACAGCAGACCTTTTTTTCTGTGGAGCAGTCCGGCCCCTATGACTGCCGCAAATTAGGGTTATACCGCTCGGCGGTGGGCACGGATACGCAAAGCGATATTTTCGAACATATCACTCTGCGCGCCAATCAGCCAGAGCCACAACCCGAACCGCAATCCATCCTCACGGAGGTCGTCCCAACCGATGCCCCTGCGCCGAGCAGGCCACCTGAAAAAGTGCAGTATTTGCCCGAAGCACAAAACGACCGGCTGTTTGCCTTTGTTGGCTCTCCGCTGGCCTTGACGCTTGCGCTGACGGGGTTACTGATCGCTGTATTGCTTTATATTATTTTTAGAAACAGGAGGGTTTGACGACAATGTCGGCTTTTGATAAGATTGCTGTTGTAATCCCCTCTCTAAACCCCGATGATAAACTACTTGGCGTAGTTGACGGGCTGATTTCGCGCGGGTTTTGTGACCTTATTGTGGTCAACGACGGCAGCGCCTCCAACAAAACTTCTTATTTTAATACGATTGCCACTTTTCCCGAATGCACCGTGCTGACCCACGAAACGAACCGCGGTAAGGGCCGGGCACTTAAAACTGCCTTCGCTTACATTCTGGAGCACCGCCCGGACTGTATAGGCGCAGTGACAGTAGACGGCGACAACCAGCACCACCCCGATGATGTCGTGGCGCTGGCCAAGGCGCTGATTAAAAATGACTCCGCTTTGATTTTGGGCGTGCGCGATTTCTCGCAGCCGGATGTGCCTGTGCGCAGCCGTTTAGGCAACCGCATCACCGCGCTGGTATTCAAGTTGCTTTGTAAACAGAAATTTTCGGATACACAAACCGGGCTACGGGCTATTCCGCGTAAAATGCTGCCCAACCTATTAACCCTGGCGGGCGAACGGTTCGACTTTGAAACCAACATGCTGCTTTTTTTAAATAAAACCCGCACACCGGTACAAGAAATCAAAATACAAACCATATATCTTGAGGAAAATGCCAGTTCGCATTTTCATGCTATTTTTGACTCTTTGAGCATTCTGCGACTCATATTCACTTTTGCGTTTTCATCGGGAATTAGCGCTGCACTGGATCTGGGCTGCTATTGGCTGACCATCACACTGCTGAAAGCGCTACCCCTACGAGAGCGGGTGCTAATCGCTACGATCGTTTCCCGTGCGATATCCTCTGCCGTCAACTTTTCGTTTAACCGAAAGGCGGTGTTTAGCAGCAACAGCGCACTCTCTCGCGCCCTTCCACGTTATTACCTGCTATGCTTCTTCCAGTTTATCTGCTCATGGGTGGGTGTCTGGGGCTTAACGCTCATCATCGGTGGCAGTTCCGTGTTGGCCAAAATCATCATAGACACGTTACTATTTTTCGCCAGCTTTAACATTCAACGCCACTGGGTGTTCTCAGAGCAAAGTGAATAAATCCCACCAAAGGAGGCTACGCCCTATATGGCAAAAGGCGTATTTATAAAAGGCTTAATATGCCTTGGCATTATGCTATTCTGGGGGTTGTTTTTTCTTTTCGGCGCTTCTGCTGTCGTCTTTCGCGGTCCTTCACCCGCGGCACGCGATCTTGCGGTATCAACCCTGATGGAAACAAGCGCCGCCAAGTTTGTGGTTCGTCTTTTTCTTTCGGAAGAGGAAATCGACATAATACTGGCCAAAAATGCTGTGGTAATATCGGATGCGGTAACCGACTCCGATTTGGTGCATATCCCAGATCAAAAGGATCGCTTTAATTTGGATGCTATTACCATTGAGGATGTCTCAGGCCCGACATTTAAGGGGAAAATGATGGTTGTCAACGACCCCGCTCGGCTTTATGTTGCCACACCCGCAGCTTTTGGGTTGGAGAGCGGCGGCCTGCGGGTAGAAGAAATGGTCAAGCGCGATGGTGCTGCCGCCGGCGTCAATGCAGGTGGCTTTGCAGATGAAAACGGTGTAGGCAACGGCGGTACCCCGTTGGGCATTGTCATTCAAAATGGTGTGCTCACCTTCGGCGACCCCGCAGCCCACTCCATCGTTATTGGTTTTGACCGCGAAAACAAACTGGTAGTCGGATCCATGACTGGGGATCAGGCGCTGGCTCGCGGCGTACGCGACGCCGTCAGCTTCATCACCCCGGCGCTGATTGTCAACGGAAAAGCCGCCAATATTCTTGGAACCGGCGGCGGTCTGAATCCGCGCACCGCCATCGGTCAGAGAGCCGACGGTGCAGTGCTATTGCTGGTTATAGACGGCAGGCAGGCGCACAGTATCGGCGCTAATTACAAAGATTTAATCGACGTCATGCTGCAGTATGGCGCCGTCAACGCCGCCAATCTCGACGGTGGTTCTTCCACTTTAATGGTCTATAATGATGAAATTCTCAATGTCTGTGCTTCACTTTACGGATCTCGCAAGCTACCAACTGCCATTTTAGTAAAGCAGGTGGCATCATGAAAACAAAAGTAGCCTCTGAAATCAACTATATTTTTGTTGTTTTTGCGTTGATGTTGCATGCATTTTGCGCTGCGCTGGCCGTCGGTGGCATGGTGCGTGTTTACAATATCGCTTTAGCTTATGAACATTCCCGCCCAGAATATATGGCGCAAAATGTGCTATCACTCTTTGAAGAAAAGCGTTTTGAAGAAATTATAAGTCTGGGTCAGGTGCCGCTTTCTGAGTTAGAAACAGCCGAAAGCTTTGCTCGTGCGGCTCAAAAAAGCTATAACGGCGGCGAGTTTTCAATCTCTCGGAGCGGCGAAAACAGTTGGCAGATCGACTGCGGCGATAAGCCGGTGGCAACGCTTTTGCTGCACTGCCAAAAAGGCGGTGGTCGTCACGGTATGGATATCTGGAGTACCGAACGACTGGATGTGCTTTCTCCCACACCGCAAAGCTATACGATACAGACGCCACCATCTGTACACTTATTTGTCAACGGCGTTGAACCGGATGACAGCGTGCTTGTGACGGATACCCAAACCACAAGCCCATTTGGCACACTGCCGGATGCACTCGCTCCAGCAGCAGCTAAGGTCTATCGATTTGATGGTCTTTTTTTACCCCCGGAGGTTACGGCTTCCGCCAACAACGGCGTCGCCTGTTCAGTCTCACAGTTTGAAAACAGCATTTCGGTCTGTCTTTCGCCCAGCGAACAGGTGATTGCACAGCTGTCTGAGTTCGGTGAACAGGCGGCTTGCGCCTACGCCAAATACATCACCAATGATGCCACGCTGGATGAGGTGCTGCCATTTTTCTTGCCCGAATCGAGCTATTACACTCATTTGAGGCAGTTTTATAACGGCTGGTATAATGCGCACGACCAATATGCTTTTAAAAATGCTAAATTTTCCAACTGGAGCGCCTTTGATGATCGACATGTTTCTTGTGATATTTCATTTGATTATTGGATCAAGATGAGCCGTCATGAATATACATACCCATCAAAATACACGATGTATTTTGTGTTAGGCAATAATGGTTGGCGGGTGGCTAATCTCGTAGTGCTCTAAAATAATACAATTTTAAAAACAGCGCCGCTCAATGAAATGAGGGGCGCTATCATTTTCATCAGCACTATAAGTGCTACTACAGGTACCGTTTTTCATATGCAAAACACCCCAGCGCAATAAGGCAGAATTTGGGTATAAAAAACTAATGTGTAGTCAAAAATTTCCAACGATAAAGCGCTTTTGCTTGTTATCGGCCGGATTCGTATTTTTGCTCAGCCGACATCTGTATTTTTAGAATATAAACCTTTGGAATCTTAGTTTCTCATCTCCGTTATGCGCGTCAATATTAGAGCGGAAATGGCTGTAAACTTATCGATTATGTTGAAATAGCTAGATTACCTGACGGAACATGGCATTTTGTTTGTAATATATTCCTTTTTCACTTTTCATAGGATTTAAATTGTGCTATACTTATTTGCGTTAAATGCCTTTATAACGGCTGATAGAAAATTTCATTATGAGGTGAAGCAAAACTATGGCAAAGAACCGTATGGCAAAAAAGTCGCCTATGTCCTCCATCGTCATCGTCGCCCTTGCACTGCTGATATTCATTGTAGCTGTCAGCATCGGGGTATCGCTTTTGAAGAAAAGTGACGTCACTGAGAAACCCTCCTCCAGTACATCGGAATCGATCAGTGAACCTTCGTCCTCTTCTGATGTATCTGAGAGCGAACCCGAATCCTCCTCTTCTAGCGAGAGCGAGCCCGCTTCCTCTTCTGAAGCATCTTCCTCCTCTCCAGCATCCTCGAGCAACGTCGCAACCTCTTCTTCCAAGGCATCTTCCTCCACAGCAGCTGTTTCCAACACTCTGCCAGCAACGTTTGACCCTACTATCATGGGCGCCAGCGGCAAGGCCAATATTCCAAGCTACAAGCAAATTAACGCCGATGTTAAGGCCTGGCTCAAGATTCCGGGCACCAACATTAACTACCCTGTTTTGCAAAGCGCCAGCGGTTATAACCCTCATTACTATTTGGATAAAAATATTTATCGGCAGACCAGCCGAGATGGTGTGATTTACGCCGGTTCTACCTGTAAATTTGGAACCGGATCTGCCGGTCTCTCTAAAAACACCGTGCTGTTTGGTCATAACTGGACCAACTACTCGGCAGCACCGCGTATTGGCAATGCCAGCGATGTGATGTTTGGGCAGTTGGCTGCCTATCACTATCTCAACTTTGCCAAAGCCTACCCCTACCTCTGGTTCTCTACCGAGTCACAGGAGATGACCTGGGTGATTTTTGCAGCTTTCTATACCGACGTTTCGTTTAACTACATTGAGCCCAACCCCACTGACGCGGGCTTTTCCGCCATCATCAGCGGCGCCAAGGCACGTAGCCGACACAACTTTAATATTGAGGTTTCCACCAGCGATAAGATCTTAACCATGTCCACCTGCACCAGAGCATACGGCTCAAGCGACAAGCAGCGCTTTGTTGTCATGGCTCGTCTGTTGCGCAGCGGCGAGACCCTAAAGGAAGTCGGTGTTACCACCAATCCCAACCCCGTTCTTCCGAATCTTTAAGAGGTGAAATAATATGATATATCGTCATTCTGAACGCCAGGCCACTGTTGTTCCTGCGCAGAAAGCAGGCACGCCAGATTTTAACAAGCTTGAGATTACGCCGGCAAAAGACCTGCTCGGCGCTGGGAAATTACTTTCTCAGATTACGCTGCCACCTGGGGCACTGATTGCCGAACACGCCCACAACGACGAATATGAGGTTTATCTTATTATGGCCGGTGAAGGTGAATATCACGACAACGGCACCGTCGTCAAGGTTTTTCCAGGGGATGTTGCCCTCTGCCGCAGCGGTGAAAAGCACTGCCTGATCAATACCAGCAACAGCGATTTGACCTTTATGGCGTTTATCGGTTTTCCAAACCCCGAAAAGCAGTAATTTTTATAAAAATTAAAAAACAAGCGCTGCTGCGGAAATTAAATTTCGCAGCAGCGCTTTTCTCTGGTATTTTTAAACGCATTTTTTCGCCGTACATTACATGCATTATTGCAGGATGATCAAACATTTTTAGGTCAAACTTTTAAAGGGTTGTCGCTACAACAATTTGCAACTTTCATCCATTAGGTCTGACAAATTTCTATCTAAATCACATCTTTTCTTTGTGCATTAACGAAAATTTGCAGTTTTTCAATACATTTTGGTCAAAATAGTTGCGAAACGAGTTTTGTTTTGGTATGATGTTGTGCAGCAAGAAACACGCGGCTAAAAAATTAGTTCGCGTTTTTTGAAAAGGAGGGGATCACATGGCGCGCCATCTGAAGACGAGGATTTCGATTTCGTTGTCTGTGCTATTCTTTCCCCATTTTTCCTGCCGGCATCTTGGCTTTCTTTTTTAAAGCCATAGATGCTTTTTTTATGGGCTGAGGCAACTAGGTTTTCCTTCGGCTTAGAATGTTTAAAACTCAACGCATTTTTGCCAAAAGGGCGCATCAGATCCGTATATCGGAAACGCTGAAAGTGGCGGTCAGGTGACCGCTGGGCTTCCCTTATGTAAAAATGTTGTAAATTGAGATAGAAAAGGAGAAATTTTGATGAGTGAACAAATGAAAGTCATCGGCAATGAGGGTCTTTTCGACGCCCGACAGCTCGGCTGGCCCAAAATGCTGATTCTCGGAATCCAACACACCTTTGCCATGTTCGGTGCCACTGTTTTGGTGCCGCTGCTCACTGGTCTTGACGTTTCTACCACGCTGCTGATGGCCGGCTTGGGCACACTGTTGTTTCACTTTCTTACTAAGGGTAAGGTGCCGGTCTTTCTTGGTTCCTCTTTTGCCTTTTTAGGCGGCTACTTCGCTGTCGCACCAATGATCGACGGCAAGCCCAACGTAGAAATGCTACCTTACGCCTGTGGCGGCGTGTTTTGCGCGGGCATAGTCTATGTTTTATGCTCAGCGTTCATTCGCGCATTTGGTGCCAAAAAGGTTATGCGCTACTTCCCGCCGGTTGTCACCGGTCCCATCATCATTTCCATTGGTCTGATTCTTGCGCCTTCAGCCGTTAAAAACTGTTCCTCCAACTGGTTGCTTGCATTTATCGCGCTGGGCACAATCATCGTCTGCAACATTTGGGGTAAGGGCATGGTTAAAATCGTCCCCATTATTTTAGGTATTATTGTTTCTTATATCGTTGCTCTGCTGACCAATGCGGTCGATTTTACGGCCGTGGTCGCCGAGGATCGTATCATCGCCATGGCACCTTTGATGCTGGCAAAGTTTGATGCTTCGTCCATCATCACCATAATGCCGATCGCACTTGCTACTATGATGGAGCATATCGGTGATATCTCGGCCATTTCCGCTACGACCGGCAAAAATTATATCCACGAGCCTGGACTACACCGCACACTGCTTGGTGACGGCCTTGCCACTTCGCTCTCCGCTCTATTTGGCGGCCCTGCTAACACTACCTACGGCGAGAATACTGGCGTTCTGGCGCTCACCAAGGTTTATGATCCCCGCGTTGTCCGAATCGCGGCTGTTTCGGCGGTATTGCTCTCCTTCTTTCCCAAATTTGCCGATTTGGTCAACACCATTCCCGTTGCAATCATTGGCGGCGTTTCGCTGATTCTTTACGGCATGATTTCTGCCATCGGCATACGTAATGTCGTTGAAAATCAGGTCGATTTCACCGTCTCGCGCAACCTGATTATCGCCGCGGTCATTCTGGTGTCGGCGCTGGGCTTTAATGCGATTGGCGGCATCACCTTTACCCTTGCAGGTGCTTCGGTTACCCTTTCGGGTCTGGCACTTGCTGCAATCGCTGGTATTGCTTTAAATGCGATTCTGCCCGGAAATTCTTACGAGTTTAATGCGCCCTCAGAGGGTAGCCAGGCCGTCATTTTTAAAGTTTAATCAATGTTTTAAGCCGCCGAATTTTCGGCGGCTTTTACTTATCTGAAATTTTGTTGCGCCAATATTTTTGTTGGAGTCTGTGCTCATTTTGTCACCTTAGGTGACACATACAAAATTCACTTTCACCAAAAGCTCTGAAGTCTCCGCAATTTTCAGTATCTCGACTTTTGAGTTGTCAAGACGTTGGAAAAGCCAACTGCATTTTTTTATAAAATCGGGTCATGATATAATTGACATTTTCATTATATAAAGCTATACTATATCAAATAAAAGGGAGTAGCTTGCATCATTTTTTTGATGTAGCGTAGCGCGTCAGTACGAGGGGAAAGCCTTCCGCGCACGAATTAAAAAGCAAGACTTTTGTCGCATGTGGTGGCAAAAGTCTTTTTTGTTGGCCACAAGTAAACAACAATATGCGGAAAGAGGAATTGCAATGATAATCCTAGAGAATCTAATTGCGGTTACGCCACAACAGGTCATTATGTGGATCATCGGCGGCCTGCTAATCTACCTCGCGATCAAAAAGGGGATGGAGCCCACGCTGTTGCTGCCAATGGGTTTTGGCGCGATTTTAGTCAACCTGCCCTTCTCAGGGGTCATCGACCAGTTCTATAACGGCGAACTGGAAGAGGGCGCAATCGATGTACTGTTCCGAGCAGGTATCTCCAATGAGCTGTTCCCGCTGCTGCTGTTTATCGGCATCGGGGCGATGATCGATTTTGGCCCGCTGCTCTCAAACCCCAAGATGCTACTATTCGGTGCCGCGGCGCAGTTTGGCATATTTTTTACCCTCGGCTTTGCCGTCCTTCTGGGCTTTGATTTGAAGGACGCCGCGTCTATCGGTATAATCGGTGCGGCCGACGGCCCCACCGCTATTGTCGTGGCAAACTTCTTTCAGAGCAATTACATCGGCGCAATCATGGTGGCCGCGTACTCCTACATGGCGCTGGTGCCGATTGTACAACCGCCGATTATTCGCATCATCACCACCAAGTCTGAGCGCCGTATCCGTATGAAATATGCGCCGGACAGTGTCTCCCAGCGGGTAAAAATTCTATTCCCAATCATTGTTACTATAATCGCGGGCATCGCCGCACCCCGCTCAGTTGCTCTCATCGGTTTTTTGATGTTCGGCAATCTGGTGCGCGAATGCGGTGTTCTCGGCAGTTTGTCGCAGACGGCTCAGGATGTTTTGGCCAACCTTATTACGCTGTTTTTAGGCTTGACTGTGGCTTCCAAAATGCGCGCTGACCTATTTGTTACCCCTCAGACATTAATGATTTTAGGTCTTGGTTTGGTCGCCTTCATCTTTGACACGGTGGGCGGTGTGTTGTTTGCCAAGGTACTAAACCTCTTCTTAAAAGATAAAATTAATCCCATGATCGGCGCAGCCGGCATCAGCGCCTTCCCCATGTCGGCTCGTGTCATACACAAAATGGGTCAGCAGGAGGATAACCAAAACTTTTTGCTCATGCATGCCATTGGCGCAAACGTCTCGGGGCAAATTGCTTCGGTCATTGCGGGCGGTATGATTTTGAGCCTGGTCGCGCGATAAGGAGGGCATAAATAAATGAATGTTCAAGCTTTAATAGATGTGTTGCCGCTTGCCGGGCAAGGTATGGCCGGTGTCTTTCTCGTCATTGTTTTGATATGGCTGTCGATTGTAGCACTCACTAAGTTTTTTAAATAAAATAAGTTGCATAGGGTATTGAGCGAGCCCGCCCCCCCTGCGATACCAATTACAATTAACTAAAAGAACCGCAATAAGTGAGCCTTCACTTTTGCGGTTCTTTATTTATTTCTTCTCCGTGTTACGCTTGTCAGCGGTGCGTTAACATCAATAGTTTAAGCAAAATCTTCGCTGAGCCCCATCTTTCGGTAGAGTGTTGTCAAACTGATACCCAACCGCTGTGCGATCTCCTTTTTGGCGCGAAGTGAGTCCCCCGCCTGCAATAGTTCGCGTTCAATCACAGCACGTTCAAATTCCCTGAGTTGCTCAGCCAGCGTCAGGTCGCTCTTTCTTGAAAGCGATAGTTTTTCACAAATGCACTCGGTCGTGACATACCGCCCACGCTCAAACAACACGGCATATTCCACGATATTTCGAAGCTCTCGAATATTTCCAGGAAAGTCGTACCGCTGCAAAAGCTGTGCGCAAGAGTCGGTAAAGCCCGCGATATCCTTCTGATAAACGCTGCAATAACGCTTTAAGAATACGTTTGCCAGCAGCATAATATCCCCACCACGTTCACGCAGTGGCGGGATGTGAATCGGCACCACGTTTAAGCGATAAAACAAGTCTTTTCGAAAATTCTTTTCCTCCAGCAATTGATGTAGGTCAGATTGCGCTGCTGAAATCACGCGTGGATTGACTCGCAGTGGACGCGACCCGCCCACGCGCATGATTTCCTTTTCTTCGATGGTGCGCAACAGCTTAATCTGCATCGAAAGGGGAATATCGCCTACTTCGTCCAGAAACAGCGTACCATTTTTGCATATTTCAAGCAGTCCAAGCTTTCCAGAGGTGGCAGCACCAGTAAATGCTCCTTTTTCATAGCCGAAAAGCTCACTCTCAATCAGCGCATCTGGTATCGCGCTGCAGTTTATCGGCATAAACACGTCACTTTTGCGGCGGCTGGCAAAGTGAATGGCGCGGGCAAACACCTCCTTGCCAACGCCAGTCTCGCCGTAAAGAAACACCGAAGCGTCGGTTCCGGCAACCTCTTGTGCCTGACTACGTGCCCGGCTTAACACCTCACTCTCGCCGATAATGGCCGAAAAGTTAACTACTTCACTTTTGCGCTCAGCCTGTAGCACCGAAGCCTGCATTTTTCCAAAATCAGAAAATACCAACACGACGCCGACCTGCTGCTTGCGTAAAAATATTGGGTTCGCGCTGATAATATAATCATCTCCGGCCAACCGCACCGGGCCAAATTCACCCTCAAATCCTTTGTTGCGCATCCATTCGGCATTTTTCTTTCCCACTAGCATTTCAAAATTGGGAATGGTGTGAGCCGAGAACCCCAGTCTATCCATCAAATAGCGGTTTATCGTCACAGGGCTGCCGTTTTCCGACAAAATGACAATACCACGGTCGATGGCATTGATGAGCGTGTCCAGCTCGGAGGACTGATGTTCGGCCAGCATGCCGTAGCGATGCTCATTGAGCATCGAGGATATAATGAGTGAAAGCTGATTTTCAAACTGAATATAGTTCTTGAAATTTCTCACAAAATTATCGCGTGCATGCTCTGAAAAAGCGCATATTCCCAGCACACCGATTGTTTTGCCGCCCAGCTTTATCGGTATGCATAGCTCAGCTAGCTCACCACAGCGGCCGAATTTACTGCACCCGCGGCAGACTGGGTTGTCGTCTGGATCGCTGATATAATACTGTTTACCGGTAGCAAGACAATGTGAAAACGCCGAGTTTTCGGGCACCGGACTGCCATGCTCAAGCGAAAGTCGTCCCGTCCCGGCCATGCGGCTAAGGTTATGATCCACAATGGTGATATCGATGTTGGCCACTGCACACATGGCATCCACAATATGTTGAAGCTCCGGCTGAATGCTTTTTAAAATGCTCATGACAATTGCCTCCTGGCACCAATATTTTTAGTCCTTTACAGCGCTGTTTGTTAATTTAATTCTATCAGTAGGGTGTTGCTTTGTCCATATAATTGATTATCAATTATGATAATAATTTTACTATATATGAAAATTATTCAATTCTTTCTTTGCGAATATTAAATTATGATGTACAATATAAAAGTCCTTTTGCCGAAGTATAAATTTTTTATTGCCGAATATTTTATTAAAAACGGCCTTTGGCGCGGTTTCTACAAATTTTCCTCAGCTCTTTCTACCGATTGGCATGATTTTTGCAGTAACAATCTATGTATCCGCATAAAAATCATTAAATCGGGAGGGTATACCATGCAAGATTATAACCTTGCTATACAAATCCTTAAAAATCAGGTTACACCGGCCCTTGGTTGCACCGAACCAGGCGCAGTGGCGCTGGCTGTCGCCAGAGCAAAGGAGCTTTTGGGAGAGTCGCCGACACAGGTTACGATACAGGTTGATAAAAACGTTCTCAAAAACGGTATGGATGTTGGCATTCCCGGAACAAACGAGCACGGCATTGTCTTTGCGGCAGCGCTGGCGTTGGTGATCGGAAAGTCGGAATACGGACTGGAAGTTCTGCGCGACGTGCGCGACGCCGATATTCCCGCCGCGACCGAGCTGTCCGCCAAAAAGATCATTGCACTGTCGCTGGACGAGGCGGCACAGGGCTTGAGCATTAAGGTAGATATGTACGGTGTTACCTCTCAAGCCAAGGTGATCATTCAAAAGCTTCACACCAATATCGTTTATGAAGAAAAGGATGGCAAAGTGTTGCTCGATACCCGCGGTGCCGCACCACAAGCCACTGAGCAAAAGGCCGCCCCAGCAGCCGACCTGCGTAGCCGAATTCAAGAATTCACCATTGCGCAGCTCGTGGCGCTGTGTGACACCGTCCCAGCGGAGGAGATCGCTTTTATTGAGGACGGTATTGTCATGAACCGTCGCATTGCCGAAGCCGGCATCGCCCAGAACTTCGGCATCGGTATGGGCCGCTTCTTTGCGGGCAATGCCGCATCGCCTGCCGAGCGCGCCAAAGCGCTCACTGCTGCCGCCTCCGAGGCCCGCATGGCGGGCTGTCCGCTGCCGGTTATGAGCAGTGCAGGGAGTGGTAACCACGGGCTGGTCGCCATTTTGCCTATCGCCATCATCGGCGAAAGTATCGGCTGCCAAAAGGAAAAAATTCTGCGTGCCGTGGCCTTGAGCCATCTGGTTACAATCTATGTCAAGTCCTACCTCGGTTCGCTTTCCCCCGTGTGCGGCTGCGGTGTGGCGGCAGGTGTGGGTTGTGCCGCCGGTCTTGTTTATCTGCGAGATGGGGGTACACAGCAGGTCTGTGACGCTATCAACAATATGGTCGCGGGTATCTCCGGTATGATTTGCGATGGTGCAAAGCTAGGCTGCTCTTATAAGCTTTCTATTGCCTCCGACGCTGCGGTTGATGCGGCAGGCATGGCCCTACAAGGAATTTCTATTCCTGCTAATAACGGTATTCTGGGCGCAACTGCCGAGGACACAATTCAAAACCTCGCGCAGGTTTCAAATATTGGCATGAGTAACACGGATAATATTATTCTCGACGTCATGCTGCATAAGTGTATCTAGTCTAAAAGTAGGTCCTATCTCACGACAATTCCCTCTTTTACGCGATATATAAGTCCGCGCTGCGGGGCGATTTCATGCCCGACGACAAGCAACAGCACACGGGCATCTAAAGCTCGAGCTTATTCTTCTCCCTTGCACAGACTTGACTGCCTGCATTTGCAGAACCACAATGCCGACAGTCCTTTTGTGGGACGTAATGCTGCGCTACGCGCGATGCGCTTTGAGGCGGCATACGCAATAGACAACTAGATTTTAGAGGAGGAACGCACATGAACAGTTTGTTAGCATTTTTGGTTCTGGCCGCCATTTATTACATAGGCGAGTTCATTGGAACCAAAACCAAGGCCTGGATACCATCGGTGTTCGTCATTGCCTGTCTATTCCTGCTGGGTTTCTGGACCTTCTTCCCGAAGGACATCGTCGCCCTAGCCGGTATGGGGCCACCCCTCGGCGGTTTGATCGTCATCATGCTATGCATCACCCACATGGGTACCATTATCAGCATCAAGCAGTTGCTTGAACAGTGGAAAATTATCTGCATTACCCTCGCCGGTCTGATCGGTATGGTCGTGCTTTGCTGGTTTGTGGCAATGCCTATTGCCGGCCGCGAATATGTCATCGCAGGGCTTCCGCCCCTCACCGGTGGTATTGTCGCCGCAACCATGATGCAGGCTGCTGCCGCTGAAAAGGGCCTGATGACTGCATCGGTGCTGGCAATTGCCATGTACTGCATTCAGGGTTTTGTCGGTTACCCTCTCACCGCTATTCTGCTTAAAAAGGAAGGCCGTAAACTGTTGGCCTCCTTCCGCAAGGGCGAAGTCAAGGCCGCTATCGCTACGGGTGGCGTCGATTCCGACGCCGGCAACATGAAGGTAGAAGAGGCTCCCAAGAAGCGCCTGATTCCCCCCATGCCAGAAAAATATTCCTCGACGGCATTCATCCTGTTGAAGTTACTGGCCGTCGCCTATCTGGCCAACCGTCTTTCGGCACTCACCGGCGGCAAGGTCAATCAAGCGGTTATCACTCTAATCCTCGGCATCGTGTTCACCGAAATCGGATTTTTGGATAAAAACTCGCTGCAAAAAGCAGGTTCCTACGGCTTTTTGATGTTCGTGCTGATGATTTACGTTTTTGACGGCCTGAAGAACGCCACACCCGAAATGCTGGCCTCCTGCATAGGCCCAATGCTTATTATCATCGTCATAGGCGTATTCGGCATGGGCGTACTCTCCATCGTTGTCGGCAGATTCCTCGGCGTCAGTTGGGAGATGGCATTTGCCACTTCGCTTACTGCGCTGTACGGCTTCCCCCCCAACTATATTCTCACCGAGGAGTCGGTCAAGGCGTTGGCCGAGAATGAGCAGGAACACAAATATCTCATGGATATGATGCTTCCCCAGATGATCGTTGGCGGTTTTGTAACCGTTACAATAACCTCCGTCGTCATCGCCGGAATCTTTGTAAATCTGTTGTAATTGCATTGGGCGCGGCGGTGCTGCCATAAAGGCGCGTTTCGCCGCGCTCTTCATTTAATACTTTTAGAAAGGAAATTATGCAGATGGATATTAAACAACTGGCTGAAAAATACGACGATTATATCATCGAGCAGCGCCGATATTTTCATGCACATCCCGAGCTTTCTTTTGAAGAGGTTGAGACTACCAAGGCTCTGTGCGAGAGACTTGCGGATATGGGCATTCCGGTAACCACTTTCCCGGATTACAACGGTCTCGTCGGACACATCAAGGGCGGAAAACCGGGCAAAACCGTCATGCTGCGCGCCGATATTGATGCATTACCGAGCGTCGAAACCACTGGCCTGCCCTTTGCTTCTCAGAACGAAGGTAAAATGCATGCCTGTGGACATGACGCGCATATTTCAATGCTACTTGGCGCGGCAAAGATTCTTAACGACGTCAAGGATGAGCTTTGCGGCGATGTCGAGATCTTTTTCCAAGCTGCCGAGGAATCCTGCTACGGCGCAATATATTATGTAGACAACGGCGTACTCGATAACGTGGACGCTATCTTTGGTATGCACATCTGGGGCACGCTGAAAGCCCCGCTCATGAGCCTTGAGTCGGGCGGGCGTATGGCCTCCTGTGACAACTTTAAAATCACCATTGAGGGCACCAGCTCACACGGGTCGGCCCCGCATCTGGGCAATGACGCCATTGTCGCGGCAGCCTCGGTGATTATGAACCTGCAAACCTTTGTTAGCCGCGTCAATGATCCACTTAACACGCTGGTGGTGTCCATCGGCACCGTCAAGGGCGGGCAACGCTTTAACATCATCGGCAACCACGTCGAGATGGAAGGCACCATACGCACCTACTCGCGTGAATTCCGCACTACCATCAAAGAAAAAATAGAGAAGATTATCACCTGTACCGCCGAAGCGCTCGGTTGCAAGGCAACGCTGGACTATCGGGCTTATCTTGGCCCGGTCATCAACGACCATGACGATCTTACCCGCATCGCGCGCGACGCCGCGATTAAGCTTTATGGCGAAGAAATTCTCACCACCATGCCCAAACTGACCGGCTCAGAAGATTTTGCTGTTCTTATGGAGAAGGTGCCCGGTTTCTATGGTTTCATCGGAGCGCTCAATCCCGAAAAAGGCATCATCTATTCCAACCATAATGATAAATTCACCGTGGATGAGGATGCTCTGCATCATGGTGCAGCGCTGTATGCGCAGTTCGCAGTCGATTTTCTTGCTGAAAAAGCAAATGAAAAGTGAGGTTTCTCCATGGTTAACATCAAGGATCTTTCCGAAAAATATGACGGCTATATCATTGAACAGCGTCGTCATTTTCATGCCCATCCCGAACTACCTTTGCAAGAGGTGAACACCACTGCCGATATCGTTGAACGTTTGAATGCTATTGACGGCATCGAAGTCTTAACCCATGAGGGGTTAACCGGCTGCATCGGCATATTAAAGGGTGCAAAACCAGGCAAAACCGTCGTTCTGCGTGCTGACATCGATGGCTTGCCCGTCAACGAGCAGACCGGCCTGCCCTTCGCCTCTAAAAACCCTGGTAAGATGCATGCTTGCGGCCACGACTGCCACATTTCAATGCAGCTCGGCGCCGCCAAAATTCTTTCGGAGCTGAGAAACGAGCTGGCTGGAACAGTCAAGTTCTTCTTCCAGCCCGCTGAAGAAGTGGCTCAGGGCGCCAAGCAATATATTTCAAAGGGTTTGATGAAAGATGTGGATGCCGTGTTTGGCATGCACATTTGGTCGCAGGTAGATGCCCCCCGCTTCAGTTTACAGCACGGTGAGCGTATGGCTTCGGCTGACGCTTTCACACTGACGGTCAAGGGCAAGGCTGCCCACGGCTCGGCCCCGCATCTAGGCAATGATGCCATTGTGGCTGCCGCCGCCATTATCATGAACCTGCAGTCGGTTGCCAGCCGCGCCAACGACCCGCTCAATGCACTGGTGGTCACCATCGGCACCTTTGACGGCGGACAACGCTTTAACATCGTCGCCGATAAGGTTAGCATGGACGGCACAGTACGTACTTTCAGCCGCGCGTTTCGCGACACCGTCGAGGAGCGTATCCGCAGTATTGCTGAACAAACTGCGGCCTGCTATGGTTGCACAGCGGAACTTGAGTATAATTACCTGTGCAACGCCGTCATCAACGACAACGCGGAGTTGGTGGAGATAGGGCGTAACGCTGCTACCAAACTTTTTGGTGATGACATTCTCGTCGACTTTGAAAAGCTAACCGGATCGGAGGACTTCTCCTTCCTTATGGACGAAGCCCCCGGCATTTATGGGTTCCTCGGCGCGCGTAGCGACAAGGTGCCCGGTTCTGAACTTTCTAACCATCACGAATGCTTTACAGTGGATGAAGATGCCCTGCACCACGGTTCAGCCATTGCAGCGCAGTTTGCCTATGACTTTTTAAACCAGTAATATCATCCATCATAAAAAGGGGACCTTGGCAAAATGATTGCCCAGGCCCTCTTTTAATTTAGCGTAATTACAAACAAAATGCAAAGCTGCAAATTTAAAATCCAACCACTGTACTTAAAAAAACTTTCAACCAAAACCCAAAGCAGGCGCAGGCAAAATTAAATTTACCTGCGCCTGCTTTGTTCTCTCATCACATCTTTATTTAATTGTTTCCATTGCCTTTTTAGCAAAGGTGGTGTTCACCAGTTTATCATAATCGACGCGGCCGCTCAACTCACCTGCCTGCTCCATCACCGTCTGCAGGCGGTCGAGCGCATCTGGCACCAACAGCGGGTCGCTCATGAAGGCGTCAATGTCAGCGTGACGCTGGCAAACTGTTTCAAGTAGTGCCAAATCGGTATCGGGGAAGAACTCGGAAATCGCCTCGGCCACCTCGGCTGCGGAATGGTTCTTCACCCAAAGTTGGCCCTTATAGATGGCGTTGGTAAAGCGTTGAATCACATCGGGGTTCTTTTCGATATAGCTCTTGGTCGCATAATAGCATGTATAGGGAATTTCGCCTGAGAGCTCGCCGATAGAAGCCAGAATATGACCCTTGCCCTCGCGCACAACCGAGGAAGCGGTCGGCTCAAACAGCGTGACATAATCGCCCTGTCCACCGGTGAAAGCGCCAGCCATCAGCGCAAATTGCACGCTGGAGTCGACATTCAAGTCTTTTGTCGGATCAAGACCCTGTTTTCTCAGGACGTATTGCAGCGTCATAAGCGGCACACCGCCCTTGCGCCCACCGAGGAGATGCGAACCCTTGAGCTTATCAAAAGTAAATTTGTCGTCAGGCTTGCGCCCAATCAGGAACGAACCATCGCGCTTGGTCAGCTGAGCAAACACCATCGGATAATCGGCCTTGCCCTCTTTTAAGACATAGATAGCGGCCTCAGGCCCTGAGAAGCCAATATCCACCTGACCGGAGACGACCGCAGTCATAACTTTGTCGGCACCCTGTCCGTTGATCAGCTCAACATCCAGTCCCTCTTCTTTAAAAAACCCCTGAGAGATTGCTACATACTGCGGCGCATAGAACACCGAGTGGGTCACTTCACTCACAGTAATTTTTGTCAATTCCTTCTGGTTGTTTGTAGGTTTTGTCTGACAGCCTGCAAACAACGCGGCGGTAACACCCATCGCCAGCATCACCGAAATCACTCTGCTTTTCATTGACCTACCTCCAATTATTAATGTGCTGCCCGGCACTCAGCGCACGGCCCCCCTACGCCGGGAAAGCAGCTTTTCTATATACTGTATGCAAAAGTACATCAAAGTGGCAATAAAAGATAAAATTACTACGCTCGCCATTACAAGATCGAGCTGAAAAACCTGACTGCCATAGACGATGAGATAGCCCAACCCGGCCTTGGAAATCAAAAATTCACCGACAATGACGCCGACCCACGACATGCCAACGTTAACTTTAAGTGAGCCGATAATGGTTGGCAGATTGGCGGGTAGTACCACTTTTCTTAGTACCTGTAATTTACCCGCACCAAAGGTTTGCACCAAGCGAATCATATCAGGGTCGGTAGAAACAAAGCCACCGAGTACCTCAAGCACTGTAACCACCAACGAAATGGAAAGCGCAATAACCACAATTGCCATCGGGCGTGCGCCGATCCACACAATAAAAATAGGTCCGAGTGCGATTTTAGGCAGTGCGTTGAGCACAACGAGATAAGGCTCCAGTACACGACAAAGAAAACTCGAACCCCACAGCACAATGGCGATGATGGTGCCAAGAATCGTCCCGCAGCAAAAACCCGCAATCGCCTCAAGCGTTGTGACCCAGATATGCTGCCACAATTCTCCCCTGGCCGCCAAACGACCAATGCTGAGCATGAACCGCGACGGAGAACTTGTAATAAATGGGTCGATCATACCGGTGCGAGCAGCAATTTCCCAAAAGAAAAGCAGCGAGACCAGCAGGCCTGCCTTTGCAACCCCCACCAGCAGCCGGTCGCGCCGCCGCCTTTTGAGCCACGCCTCGCGCGCGGGCGAAACAGCGTTTTCAGATATGAACATCGATATCCCTCCAGATGCTGTTGAAATAATTGCGGAATTCCGCCCGCTCACGGCATTGCATCGGTGTACCACGTCCCTCAGCAAATTCAATATCATACACCGATTTAATGATGGCCGGCCGTCGCGACAGTACAATGACCCGATCGGACATTGCTACCGCTTCTGAAATATCGTGGGTTACCATCAGCGCCGTCTTTTTTTCATGCCGAATGATGGATGAGATGTCGTCGGAGACAGCCAATCTCGTCTGATAGTCCAATGCTGAAAACGCCTCGTCTAACAATAACAGCTTGGGACGTACGGCAAGGGTGCGAATCAGCGCGGCACGCTGACGCATCCCGCCCGAAAGCTGGCGGGGAAAACTATCCCTAAACTCCCACAGACCGTATGTATGTAATAGATCATCGACATAGGCACAGGCAGCCTTTTTATCCTGACTGCGAATTTCCACACCGAGCAGCACATTCTGGCGTATGGTGCGCCACGGAAACAAGCTGTCCTTTTGCAGCATATAACCAATATTGCCGCCGCCGCTGATGTCAACACGACCCGAAGTGGGGGCAAGCAACCCCGACGCGATGGAGAGCAACGTAGATTTTCCGCAGCCCGAAGGGCCGATGACGCTGACAATCTCCCCCTCGTATACCGAGAAGGATATTTCACGTATTGCTTCTATTTCTCCTTCATCCGACTGATATGTTAAAGAAAGGCGCTCTACCTGCACCACAGGTTCGGGCGCTTTAATCGAATTATCCATGGGCAAAACCTCCTCACAGCATCATATTCCAAAGTATGAAAATGTGTGGCTTTCCCAAAAGGGATAAAATAACTCTATTTGCACTATAAAATATACAAACCGTAGAAACATGGTTAGTTTCTACGGTTTGTGGGGCTGATGTGCGTGACGATCAGCATATAAAACTGGACTTGCTGAAAGGTAACGCCGCTATTCAATTACAAAATCTTCAGAACGAAAGTTAGTGTAATAACGGCCGATTTGCGCTGTAAACTTCAGTACGCAGTAATCTGGATCGGTAACACCTTGAGGATAATAAAGGATATCGCCCTCTCGCCAGATCATTTCCTTGCTGCTTGCATCCTCCAAAACTGCCATGATGCCTTTTAGCATGACCCCTCGGAAAAATCTTTTGTCGCAAAAGTAAATACACGCCTTCGGGTTTTGGCGATATTGCGCGACGCGTATGGACGATGTGTTGGTGGTAAAATAAAATGTCTTGATGCCCTCGCGCCTTCTCGGCAGAAGCATGGCCTTCGTATTAGGAAAACCGTCGCCGTCCAGCGAACTGATAAAAGCGACGTTCTGCTTATCAATCAGATTGCCAATCGTTTGTTGTGCATCTCGCATCATTTTATACTCAATCCTTTCATATGGATCGGTTCAGTGACAAGATATCGGCTCAGTACCTTTCATTCAGCCGACCTCCCATATCTCCCATAAAACCGCACGAGCCTTTATCAGGCCGTATAAGCCTATTCCCCGTGCCAGAACGTTTTGGCAAGGTCAACGCAACCATCCTGCAAAAACGGAACCTGTTCATCCTCTAACAAGCGGCGCTGTTCCTGTGCGCCGCCAAAAGCGAACTCAGGAGCCAGCCGCCCCTCGCGGTTAACCACCCGATGACAGGGTATTTCACCGGGGCGCGGGTTCTGGTGCAACGCCCACCCCACCGCGCGGGCGGCGCGTGGATTACCACAAAGCAGCGCCACCTGCCCGTAAGAAGTCACCCTGCCGCGCGGTATGCGGCAGACCACATCATAGACCTTGTCAAAAAAGCTCTTTTCCTGCATCATTGTCTCCCAGTTACTGTAAGGTATCGATATTGCTGCCCGGCGCCTGTTGTACGTCTTCGCTCTCGGCGGGCTGCTGGGTCGCGGAGTCGGCGGGGACGTCTTCCTCCATGCTCAGATTGGCTGCGTCGAGCTGCGAAGTCTCCTGTTCAAGGCGTTCCTGCTCCTCCTGCTTTTGCTTTTTATGCAGCAGATATTTTCGGCGAAGTGTCAGCAACAAGAAACATATAGCGAAAACCGCCACGAAAGCCAAGCCTGCATAATAAAGGTTCACCGAACCCGCCATATGATAGGCCGTGTCACCAGGGTCGGTCTCAACGCACAGCACGGCCACCACTGCGTGACTTGTACCATAAACCGGCAGACAAGTCACAGCAACCTTTTTAAAATCTTGCCGAGTGACAAGCTCAGTGGTGTAACCGCCCGTGATTTTCCCACTGTAGATTTTATCCACAACCGTCTTGACCGGCTTGTAAGCGCCGCTAATCGGATAATCCATACCCGGCGCAAAATAGTCGGTTCCTGCCTCAGCGTTGTCGCGATAGCTACCATCCACCAGACAACGCAGCGTTTTGCCTTCGGCCCGGTAAAGCAGATAACTTTTCTGGTAATTCTGCTGGGTGTTCAGTTGGCTGAGCAGCCCGGCCAAAAACTTGTAATTAGCGTTAATGGTCGGCTCTTCAGCGAGCGCGCCAATCTGCTGCGCGGAATAATAAGAAACGACGGTGACGGCTGCGCGCATCTCGTTCATCGTCGCTTCGCCGGTGGTGCGCAGTGCATCGCTTTTGCGCACAGAGGGCGCTGCAAAACATAACAATGCCAGAATCGCGCTTAATACGGCCGTCAGTTTGAGTATCGTGCCAAATCCATAACCGCTTTTTTCTTCTAACTGCTTCATGTCACTCACTCCCTGTCGATGTTATGATAATTATAACATAAAGTACGTGGGTTTACAGCATAATGCCCTTTTATTTGGCAGTATTTTATGCCATAATGAGAGTGTTAAAACGCTCCGGACGGGGTCGGCGGTTTGACCGCTTTCTCCACCGTTTAATAAATAACAAGGATGTGTTTCGTATTTTTGAAATTCTTCAGCCCGAGCAATATGAAGCGCTTGATCGCTTCGTAGAAAATCATCCGCAGGGCAGCTTTACCCAGTGCAGCAGTTGGCGCAAGGTCAAAAACAACTGGGGTTTTGAGGCGGTGGCCTGCCGTGATGACAAGGGCGAAATCATCGGTTCAGTTTCGATTCTGATACAAAAAATACCTTTGATTGGCAGTTGCTTTTTATATGCGCCGCGAGGCCCTGTCTGTGATCTGCACGATGAGGTGACGTTGCGCCAGCTTAAAGCGGGCGTGGATGCGTTGGCGAAAAAGTATCACGCCCACGTTTTTAAAATGGATCCCGATGCGCCCGAGGATAATACAGAATTCTGCCGCATCGCCAAGGCGATGGGCTTTGTCCGCTCCTATGGCCCCGATGGCTTCGAGGGCATTCAGGCGCGCTTTAACTATCGCTTATACCTCAATGGCCGCGACGAAGAGGCGCTTCTGGCAAACCTTACGCAGCAGACCCGCCGCAACCTGCGCAAGGCGATTAAATTTGGCGTAACAGTAAAAGTTGTCGGCGAGGAGTATCTTGACGACTTTGTCCGCCTCATGGCTGTCACCGGCGAACGGGACGGCTTCGCCGTGCGTCCCCGTGCCTATTTTTTGCGTTTTTTAGAGGCGTTGGGTGAGCACGCCCGCCTATATATGGCGTTTTACGAAGGTCAGGCCATTGCCGGGGCGATCACCACTAATTTTGGTGACAAGACCTGCTATGTCTACGGCGCTTCTGACAACAATCACCGCGAGGTCATGCCCAACTACCTTCTGCAATGGGAAATGATCCGCTGGGCTATTGAAACCGACTGCACCGTCTACGATTTTCAGGGCATATCGGGGAACCTTGAGGAGGAGGGCAACCACATGTATGGTCTCTACCGTTTTAAGCGCGGATTCAACGGACAGATTGATGCCCTGTTGGGTGAGTTTGACTACACCTATCGCCCTGTGGCTACCAAAATGGTTAATCACGCCATCGCCCTTAATGACCGGCTGCGCAAGCTAAAGCGCAGTCTTTCCCGATGAAGTCACCGCTTTTGGCGGCGCTTGGCCGCTATCTTGATAAAAAGCGCGAACGGTTGCATATGCCGGGGCACAAAGGTCTGCTGCCCACCCCGCTAGATGGTTGCGCGCCCTTTGATGTCACCGAACTGCCCGACACCGGCTGCCTTTATGACGGTGAGGGCGCGCCGGTGGAAACCGAGGCGCTCTTTTCCAACCTTTACGGCAGCGGAGCCACACTTCTGTCAGCCGGTGGCAGCACCCTGTGCATTCAAGCCATGCTGGCACTGCATTGCCCGGAGGGGTCAAAGGTACTCATGACCCGCGCGGCACACCATGCGGCGGTCAACGCGGCAGCAGTTTTAAATCTTGAGCCGGTCTGGCTGTCCCCCGATGAAATCACCGGCGTGCAAACCCCTGCGCGCATCTCGCCGCAGGCAGTCGAAGCTGCACTGTTACAAAATCCGGGTGTGTCGGCCGTCTATCTAACCAGCCCGGATTATTTCGGTACGCTATGTGATATCAAGGCTATTTCGGCCATTGCCCACAGCCATGGTAAGCCGCTGTTGGTCGATAACGCCCACGGCGCACATCTGATTTTTTTCGATAATCTTCACCCGATAGCGCTTGGGGTTGACGCCTGCTGTGACTCGTTGCACAAAACGTTGCCCGCCTTAACCGGCGCGGCACTACTGCACCTGAAGGATGGCACCCTAGCTGATGAAGCCCGGCGGCGGATGGCTACCTTCGGTTCCACGTCGCCTTCCTATCTTGTCATGCTTTCGGCCGATCTGCTGCTGCCACAATGGGAAGTGCTCAAGAGCAGCTATACCGCGCTGGCGCAATCAGTTGCTCAGTTGCGGAGTCTCGCGCTAGAAAAAGGCATCTGGGCGACCTGTGCGAATTTGCAGGCCCCCGTCGATCCTGTGCGCATATCGCTGCTGTTCGCCGAAGGGCAGCGCGACACCGCCCTGTCACTGCTGCAAGACTGCGGTATCGAGGCTGAATACCTCTCGCCACGGCACATTGTGCTCATCCCCGGGCCACAAAACAATCTCACACCAGTGGAAAAACTCATAGCTCACCTGCCAGCTTTGCACGAAGCGCCATCGCTTTCGCTGCCAGTCCACCAGCCACAGCACCTCCTACCGCTGCGTCGCGCGGTGCTCTCCCCCGCAGAACGCCTGTCATTATTGGATGCACTGGGGCGCATTGCCGCCGCTCCGGTATCGCCCTGTCCACCGGGGGTGGCTCTGCTCATGCCGGGGGAAATTTTAGATCAAACGACAGCCACTACGTTAAAGTCTGCTGGCATAACATCTCTTTTTGTGGTAAAATAATAACAAAGAAAAAGTGACTTTTTGAGTCATTAAGCGAACCTGCTCTAGCATTTAAATCACTTAGGTAAATATTCAAACAAAAATTAAGCTCAGGCAACTAGCGCGTTTGCGCGTTGTCAATACTGTTTAACGACCAAGAAATGGAGGCGTTTCTATGAAGCTTATTTTTGCAATTGTATCAAACGAGGATGCTTCGCGTGTGCAAGCAGCCCTTACTTCAGCAAACTTTCAGGTCACCCGCCTTGCCACGACCGGCGGCTTTTTAATGGCCGGCAACACCACTTTTTTGTGTGGAACTGATAACGACAAGGTGGATGAGGTCATCGCCATTGTCTCTGAGCATTCAAAATCGCGCACCCATACCATCCCCTCCGCCGCATCTTATGGTGTTGGCATGTACACCACCTACCCTGTGAAAGTACCGGTGGGCGGCGCAACCATTTTTGTCACCGATATAGACCGTTTTGAAAAGGTGTAACCTATGACTTTTCCCCTGTTCTATCAAGATGCACTTTTCGCTCGCCTCAATGCCCTTTGGCAGGGCGGGCGTTTTCCCCATGCGCTGCTGTTGGCCGGCCCCATCGGCAGCGGAAAGCGTACTGCCGCGCAATATGCCGCCGCCATGCTGCTTTGTCGCAAAGAAGGATTGCCCCCATGCGGTGTCTGCCCCTCCTGCCACAAGCTAAGTAGCGGTAACCACCCCGATTTTTTCACATTGCTGCCTGAGGGCAAAAGTAAGACCATCGGCGTGGATCGGGTGCGCGAAATAAAAGCTGCGGCCTACATATCCCCGCATGAAGCCCCCCGCAAAGTGTTTTTCATCCCGGAAGCACAGCGTCTGCGGGTAGAGGCACAAAACGCACTGCTCAAAATTATCGAGGAACCGCCTGAGGCGGCCTATTTCATTTTTACCGCACCAGGACCTGGCAGTCTGCTTGAAACGGTTTGTTCGCGTCTGACCATCTGTTCCATGGGGGAATTAAGCGAGAAACAGCGTTTTGACGCGCTCGTTCACCATCTGTCCGAGTCTACCCCTGAAGCACTGCGCACCCAAGCCGCACTATTTTCCACCGTTGGACAGGCACTGAATAGTCTGAATGACCCTGCGGCACGCCGCTATGCCGACGATTCCGCCGCCATAATAGCCGCACTTTCAAAAAACGATCGCTATACCGTTTTAAAGCTTTTTTCTGGCTATGAAAAAGATCGCGAACAGTTTACCCTGCTGCTGACCGCGCTTCGCAGCGCAGTGATAACCCGACTTACCGGCAGCGCGCGAATTTTCTCACCGTTGCAGAGTTTGCAGATAATTGCTATAATAGACGAAATGGCGCTGCGCAGCGTCCAAAATGTCAGCATTTCGCTCATTTGTGCCGCCGCTGTCAACCGGCTGGTGAAGGCCGCTGGACTAATATAGAATAAGAGGATTACAAGATGTCTGAGGTTATCGGCGTTAAATTTAAAGAGGGTGGCAAGGTTTATTACTTTGACCCCAACGGCATTACCGCCAAAGCAGACGAGGCGGTCATTGTTGAAACGGCCCGCGGCCTGGAATGCGGCGTGGTTGCCGTAGCCAACCGCGAAGTGGCTGAAGAAGAGATTGTCAAGCCCTTGAAGCAGGTTGTACGTCTTGCCACCGCAAAAGACGTGGCACAGATGGAAGAAAATCGCAAGCGCGAAGCGCATGCTTTTGAGGTATGCCAGCAGAAGATTCTGGATCATAAGATGGATATGAAGCTGGTGGATGTGGAATACACCTTTGATAACAGCAAAATTCTGTTTTATTTCACCGCTGACGGGCGCGTGGATTTTCGTGATCTGGTCAAGGATTTGGCCAGTGTGTTTCGCACTCGCATTGAACTGCGTCAGATCGGTGTACGCGACGAGGCAAAAATGCTCGGTGGGTTAGGCATCTGTGGACGTGTTTTTTGCTGCTCAAGTTTTTTAAGCGATTTTCAGCCTGTTTCGATTAAAATGGCCAAGGAGCAAGGTCTATCTCTCAATCCAACCAAAATTTCCGGCACCTGCGGTAGACTGATGTGCTGCTTAAAGTATGAGCAAAACGCTTATGAAGACCTACTGCGCACCACCCCACGTGTGGGCACCGCCGTCAACACGCCCGAAGGCCCTGGGACGGTATCAGAAATTGTCAACCTGCTCACTGGCAACCTCAAGGTCAAAATTGAATCGGGTGACACGTTTACCTTTAAAAACTTTATGAAGCATGAATTAAAGCCGCTGCGTGAGGACGGCCGTCCCGCACGGGAACCACGGGAGCCACGGCAACAGCCCCCATCTCAGCCTTCTCAGGAGGATCGCGAAAATAGCGGGAACGGCAAGGGCGAAGATAAGAGCGCTACTCCTCGCCGCAAAGAAAACGCCCCTCGTCGGGAAGGCAGCAAAAAGCCCTCGCGCGGCAGCCGCCCCGCCAGGCGTCAGGGCGGAAAATCTGGCCAGCAAAACAAGCAGCCCGCCGCACCGACGCCCGAAGCTGATAGTCACTGAGAATCAACGTTTAATTTATCTAAAAGTGGAAGGGCTATAAAGCCTTCCACTTTTCTTTTGACGTATCTGCTGTCTAATTACAGCCAGAAAAAGCCCAGGCGGCATATTATATAAATAATTTTCAGCAAAAGCTAACTCAAGTTAAAACCTTTTAAAATGCCAAAAATAATTTGAGGTTTGTCCTAACTATTTTTTGCAAAGCGCTATTAATTTCACAAAATCTATGTTATTATAGACACGAAATATAAAAGGAGGTGTATTCACATGGCATATGTTATTAACGACGCATGCATCAGCTGCGGCGCTTGCGAGCCCGAATGTCCTGTAAATGCGATTTCGGCTGGCGACAGCAAGTATGTTATCGACGCTAATACCTGCATCGATTGCGGTGCTTGCGCGGGTGTATGTCCCGTTGGCGCTCCTAACCAGGAGTAATTTAAAGACAAGCTTACATCAAAAAGCGCGTGGCCTCAAGGCTACGCGCTTTTTCCTTTATCTGATGTACCTTCTCATAATTTCGAGCTGCACAGCGCTTTTTCAAAAGCATTATGCGTAAATTTAAGCTGCTGCCATAATGGCGGCAGCTATTTTTGACCCTAAATGCTGCAAGCGGTTCCGTCGTCTTTTTGTGGGGGCTGTTTTGCTTTGCGTTTTAAAGCAACTCAAAATGCGACTTATTAAAATTCAGCACCCCTTCATCCCGAAGCTGACCAAGCGCATTCGACATGGCACTTCGGTCTACGCACAAATAGTCAGCAAGCTGCTGTCGGTTAAAAGGAATATCAAATGATGAACTGCCCGCCGCCTGCGCCTGCTCAGAGAGGTAAGATAAAAGCTTTTCTCGAGTGCTGCGCTGAGAAATATGTTCAATTTTATCGGTAAGCATGATGTTTTTAAAGGCCAAAACCGTAATCAGATTCTGAATCAGGCGTGCATGAAAAGCGCAGACCGACGAGCAGGTGGTAATGATCCGCCGTACATCTAAAAATATGATGGTGCAGTTTTGCGCCGCCACGGCGTTAATCGGCGTCGGTTTGCCGGGTGCGCAAGCGTAGCTTTCTCCAAATAATCCGCTCTCCGCTATCTCTGAAAGTATGGTGCGATTGCCCCAAAAATCCTCACGCTGGATATGCACACTACCTGAAGCAACCAATGCCACCGAAGAAACACTGTCCCCGCTGCGAATGATATAGTCCCCTTTTTTAAAATTGCGCACCGTTGCAGAAAGACAGCTGAGCATTGCTTCAAGCTCCTGTAAATCAATGCCGGCAAACAATCGCGACTTTTTAATTTGCATTAAATACTTTTTCATACATCCTTCTTTCGTTGTTTTTACAACAGACTTGTTCGGCTTATTATATTATGATGGTCTCACAAAGTCAATCCCAAACAGCAGTTCTTTGAAAGGAGCTTTTAATATGATTAGAAAAATCATTCACATTGATGAGGATAAATGCAACGGCTGCGCCGCCTGCGTCACAGCCTGCCATGAAGGTGCCATTGGCATGGTTAACGGAAAAGCCAAGCTCATGCACGATCATTACTGCGACGGTTTAGGCGACTGTCTACCGGTTTGCCCCACCGGCGCTATCACCTTTGAAGAGCGCGAGGCTGCCGCCTATGACGAAGCAGCCGTCAAAGCAAATCAGGCTGCAAAGGAAGCAGCGGGTGGATGCGCCACCGGCGGCTGCCCTGGCTCAAGAGCACACGCTATTGCCCGCGAGTCCATACCCGCCTTGCCGACCAGAGAACTCACCTCGCAATTGCGACAGTGGCCGGTTCAAATCAAATTAGCCGCAATCAATGCGCCGTTTTTCGATGGTGCCAACCTGCTGATTGCCGCCGATTGTACCGCTTATGCCTATGGCGATTTCCATAGCCGTTTTATACGAAACCATGTCACACTAATCGGCTGCCCAAAGCTTGATGAGGGCGACTACGCCGAAAAGCTTGCCCAAATAATTCGCAGCAATGACATTAAAAGTGTCACCGTTGTACGCATGGAGGTTCCCTGCTGCGGCGGCATTGAAAATGCGGTTAAGCGCGCTTTGCAAGCCAGCGGAAAGTTTATTCCCTGGCAGGTTGTCACCATTTCGACCGATGGCAGAATATTGGATTAAGCCGTTTTAATACTATCTGAAACCGCTAAAGCCAAGTGTCGCCCTACACTCAAGCGGCCCGAATGCTTAGGCAAATAAAGCATGACACAAAAGTGGCAAAAGCCCGGTGCGCCCGTGGTAAAAAGCCACTGCAACAAAAGGAGGAAAATTGATGAACACAAAAATGTTTTGCTTCCAGTGCGAACAGACAGCGGGATGTACCAGCTGTACTGGGAGCGCAGGTGTGTGTGGCAAAAAGGCCGACACCGCTAATTTGCAGGATGAACTGACCGGTGCGCTCATTGGATTGGCCCGTGCAATTGGCAATGACACACCGGCGCACAGCACCGACCAGCTTATGCTTGAAGGATTGTTTACCACTATTACCAATGTCAATTTTAACGACGAGACACTCACTGCGCTGATCGAGAAAATCCACGCCGAAAAGGCGCTGTATGCTCCAGGATGTGCAGGCTGTCCTTCGGCCTGTGAGAAAGGCAGCGACTATGATATGCATTCCCTTTGGGATGACAACGAGGATGTTCGCTCGCTGAAGTCACTGATTCTGTTCGGACTGCGCGGCATGGCCGCCTATGCCTATCACGCCTTTGTCCTCGGATATGAGGACGCAGAGGTCAGCGGATTTTTCTATGAGGGCATGGCCGCCCTCGGCGAGGATTTGGATGTTCCGACGCTACTTCCCCTCGTTTTAAAGGTTGGCGAAGTCAACCTTAAGTGTATGGCACTTCTCGACGCTGCCAACACCGGCACTTACGGCACCCCCAAGCCCACGACGGTATCCATGACAGTCGAAAAAGGCCCGTTCATCGTCATCTCGGGCCATGATCTACTCGATCTTAAGCAACTTTTAGAGCAGACCGAGGGCAAAGGCATTAACATTTATACCCATGGCGAAATGCTGCCCGCACACGGTTACCCCGAGCTAAAAAAGCATCCGCATCTTAAGGGCAATTTTGGCACGGCATGGCAAAGCCAGCAGAAGGAGTTTGATGGAATTCCCGCGCCGATTCTGTTCACCACCAATTGCCTGATGCCGCCCAAGCCCAGCTATAAAGATCGGGTATTCACCACTGAGGTGGTCTCCTACCCCAAACTAGTGCATATTGGCGAAAATAAAGACTTCACCCCCGTTATTGAAAAAGCGCTGGAATTGGGCGGCTATCAAGAGGATACCGAATTCACTGGCATCAACGGCGGCAAGACACTTATGACCGGCTTTGGACACGGCACAGTTTTATCCGTTGCTGATAAGGTCATCGATGCGGTAAAGTCCGGTGCAATCCGCCACTTCTTCCTCGTCGGCGGCTGCGACGGTGCAAAGCCCGGCAGAAACTATTACACCGAGTTTGTCAAAAAGGCCCCTGATGATACCGTTATTTTAACTTTGGCATGCGGAAAATACCGTTTTAATGACCTGGATATCGGTTCAATTGGAGGGCTTCCCAGATTGATGGATATGGGTCAGTGCAACGACGCTTACAGCGCCATAAAGGTTGCCATTGCGCTTGCTGAGGCGTTCGACTGCGGCGTCAACGACCTACCGCTCTCGCTGGTACTCTCGTGGTACGAACAAAAAGCGGTGTGCATCCTTCTGACACTGCTGCATTTAGGGATAAAGAATATTCTGCTCGGCCCAACGCTACCCGCCTTTGTTTCTAAAAACGTGCTCAACGTGTTGGTTGAAAACTACGGAATCGCCCCTATCACCACCCCCGATGAGGATTTGAAAAAGCTACTCGGATAATCCGTTCGCTTTTACCTCACATGGGTTCGACATAATCATTTGATGATGCAAAGAGACCCGTTCGTTTGAACGGGTCTCTGGTTATAGTAATGATGTTACGCTTAAGCCTTGCGGTCAAAAAGATCTATCTGGCGTTTTAAAGATCGATTAAACTATTTGCGCCCACCTTCAGTATAAAATACATAACGGTTGCGACCTGTGTTTTTGGCGTTATACAGTGCAATATCCGCCTTATAATACAAGCTGTCAAACAAATCTCGTTCGTCGAGCGCAACAACCACCCCCACTGAGCCATGCACCGGAATTCCCAAGTCCCGGCCCAACTGGCTTACCCGTTCGAGTAGTTCTGTTAAAATGGCAGCCGCCGCCACTTCATCACCGATTTCGGTCAACACAAAAATGTACTCGTCACCACCCAAACGCCCGACGATATCAGTATCACGCAACGTTTTTTGCAGTATCGACGCAACCCCGACAAGCACCTGATCACCCGCCTGATGACCAAAAGTATCATTAATTTCTTTAAAATGGTCTAAATCCAGAATACCCAGCGCTGGATACCCTGACAGTTCCCGGCATTTTTTCAACTGTAAAACAGCCTGTTCAATAAATGCACTGCGATTGTAAAGTCCAGTCAACGGGTCTTTCTGCACCTGGGCGCGCAGCTCTTGCTGCGCCTTCTGATATGACGCCAATGCGTCGTCACGCTTTCGATCGCTGAGCATCCCGCTGATAACCCGATGATTAACATAATAATGCGTCATGACTGAAATGCAGTAAAAGCACAGGCAGATGAAAATTTCATGTGCTGCTATCGACGTTAGCTTGACTTGGTACGATATAGTGCAGTAAATACAACTGACTACCAGCGTGTATAACGACATACGCAGGAAATTGTCGATCAAAAAGACCGGCAAAATGACAAGCAGAAGGTTAAAGACAGATGAGGTCCGATCTTCAATGGCTATTGCAAGTGCTATGGCAAATCCATACAATACTGTCATCAACAGATAGGCACTTAGAATGCTGTTTTCCCTTAAAAAACGCAGGTACCTAAATGCCAAGGCCATTACAACAAGCAGTGGCACGGTAACAATATAAGTTAGGCGGTGCCGTTCAATAAACGGCAGCATAAACGACGCGGCCACCAGACACGGCATAATAATGAGCGCCATCTTGATGACATACTCAATTGTCTCTCTATTGGTTAGAGAGATAGTCTTTTTACAAATTATATAGTCCGCATGGGAATGCCCATAATAACTAAGTGACCGCATAAAATTCCCCCTGTCGCTGCAAGCGGAATACCATTTCTGTAAAATAATGTTGATATAATTAATATTATACTATAAAATATAATCAAAAGCGAAAACAATTCTCAGACATAAGTTGAAAAAGCAATGACAAAGCATATACAAACTTGAAAACAATAGCATTTTTTAATATAATGAAAAAAACGAAATGGAGCTGATTAAATGGTTATACACGCCTCTGCCGAAGATTACCTTGAGGTGATACTAGTTCTGACCGAGCGTCTCGGGTTGGTACGCTCCATTGATATTGTCAACGAACTGGGATATTCAAAGCCCAGTATTAGCGTCGCGATGAAGAAGCTGCGCGAAAATGGCTACATTGAAATGGATAGCGAAGGTTACATACGCCTTTTGCCGCCCGGCATGGAGATTGCTCAGCGTATTTATCGTCGGCATAAGTTGCTTAAAAGCTTTTTAATCAGCCTTGGGGTTGATGAAACCACCGCGGCTGAGGATGCCTGCAAAATTGAACATTGTATTAGTGAAGAAACCTTTCTTAAGCTGGCTGAGCATGTCGAACAGGATAACGCCAACTGAAGATATTTCTTTAAAGCAGAGCGAAAACCACCCGACATTAAATTAGGAAGCCCCCGGTTAGGGGGGCTTCCTTTCTGCAGTAGCTACTATGTCCGTGTCGGGCATAGTAGCTAACACCAAGACAAATATTTATTTCTTTTGTCAATCTTGACCGCTGGTCAGTCTGCCAATTTGGATCATGGCGTATTGCTGCATGGCATCAAAGGTGCTTTGCACAAGGTCTTCAAGCACCTCCCGCGTGATAAAAGGCTTTAGCAACGCCGGAACCATGCTATAAAGAGTGGTAACCACCCATTCAAATTTTTCACCGCCAGACTTTGAAACACCTTTGTAGACATGCTCCGCTTCATCAATCAGTCTGGCGATGTAACAGCTAATTTTGGTGTTTGTCTGATAATAAATCGAAGCCGCGCCCAACGTAAACAGTGCCAGCCATTTAAGCAGTTCGATAGCAGCATCTATTGTCATATTGATCGCCTCCTCGTGAGACATAATATGCCCTTTGGTCGGTAAGGTTACAATCATTAATTACCTTATAAAGTTGTGTGCATCAGCTGCCGACATTTGATTAACGCGGTATCAAATGTCGCATTCTTGCATTCATCAACAAAACGCGTCTTGCAATTTATTGATTCTATCGGAGGTTTGCACATGAAAATATCCACTAAAGGCCGATATGCACTTAGAGTAATGATAGACCTTGCTGGTCATGATGCTGGTGCGGTGATTTCGCTGCGCGACATTTCACAGCGGCAAGGAATTACGTTAAAATACCTTGAACAGATTACCCCCTTACTCTCCCGCGCCGGATTGCTTAAAAGTATACGCGGTAGTAGCGGCGGCTACCGACTGACCCGTCCCGCTGCAGAATATACCGCAGGGGAGATTTTGCGTGCGGTAGAGGGCAGTCTGGTGCCGGTGGCCTGTCTAGAGGATGAGCCTAACTGCTGCACCCGTTGCAATGATTGTAAAACACTTCCCTTCTGGCAGGGGCTTGCGCAGATAATTGATGATTATGTTGATGGCGTGACCCTAGAAGATTTATTGCGTGGCGCGCCGTTTTTACCCGAGTCGCTTTAGTATCTTTCAATCACAGTAACACGCCTTGCCCCGCGGCAGCTAATGTCGCGGGGCAAGGCGTGTTACCAGCTAATTATCTATCCTGAATAGCCGTTGGTTTCGCTGTCTCTTTTTTCTTGACTTCCGGTAAGGGGTATACTATAATAGCATAAGAAATTTGAGAATTGGTTTCAAATTGGTGGTAATACAACAAATGAAACATCAAAATACTGGTAACATTCAACTTGGCGCAGCGCTGTTGCTTTGCGGTCTGGCGTTCGTGTTATGCCTGTCGCTGCTATTAATCGTCGCTCACGCTCACCACACTTGTCCAGATGTGCACTGCGCCATCTGCCTGAAAATCAGCCACGCTACGGCGCTGATTCGCAGCCTTACTTGGGTGCGAATTTTTATTCTTTCAAGCATACTTTTGTGCTATGTGCCTACCCTTTTAGCACCTTGGGGTGATGCTATAATGTGGCTGACCGGGCATTCCCTGGTCGCATTACGCACGCGCATGGATGATTAAACCACCCAAAGCCCCGGGCATGCTCACAACAAGCAGTCTGTAAAAAGTAACCACGACACCTTGGAGGAAAATATGAAAAAGCTACTAACAATGATATTGTCTGCCGTCGTGGCAGTATTCCCACTTTCAGGATGCGGTAACGGCACCACATCATCCATAGCGCCTACAAAGAACAATAACCGTTTAAACATCGTCACAACCATTTTCCCTCAATACGATTTTGCACGCGAAATTGTCGGTACCTACGCCGACGCAACTATGCTGCTGCCACCCGGCACCGAGAGCCACACCTACGAACCTGCGCCACAGGATATCATCACCATTCAAAACTGTGATCTTTTTATTTATGTCGGTGGCGAAGGTGATGTATGGATCGATGACATTCTTGATTCGATGGGCGACAAGGCTCCAGATACTTTAAAGATAATGGATAGTGTTACCGCCGTTGAAGAGGAAGTGGTCGAAGGAATGGAGAGTGATCACAACCATCACTTTGCGGACGAAGACGAACATGGCCAAGAGCATGAACATGACGAAATCGAATATGATGAACATGTCTGGACTTCACCTGCGAACGCCATCAAGATTGTGCACAGCATGACTGATGTCATTTCAACGCTTGACAGCGCCAACGCCGAGACCTATCGCACAAACGCCAACGCCTATATTGAAAAGCTCACCACATTGGATAACGATTTTCACAAGGTGGTCAAGACGGCCAAGCGCAACACAATCATCGTGGGCGACCGCTTTCCCTTCCGCTATTTCGCAGATGAGTTTGGCTTAAACTACTACGCTGCCTTCCCCGGGTGCAGCAGTGAGACGGAAGCTAGCGCAGCAACTGTTGCATTCCTCACCGACAAGGTCAAGGCTGAGAGCATTCCCGCCGTCCTGTATATCGAATTTTCAAATCATAAGATTGCTGATTCCATCGCCGAGACAACCGGGGCCAAAACGCTGCTGCTTCACTCCTGCCACAATGTTTCAAAAGACGAGATGCAGTCAGGTGTCAGTTATTTAAGCTTGATGGAGAAAAATATTGAGACTATACGTCAGGCGCTCAACTAAGCCATCATATAACGGTTCGTCTATTTTTTACGATTCGACAAAGTTCCCCATAAGATTAAGGCGCCCCGCGATATAGTAGAGCTATATCGGGGGTGCTTTTTTATGGATAATCATATTACAAAACGCATTTTGTTGAGCCTATTAGCTATATCATTATCTTTTTCGCTTCTACTTGGATGCGGCTCAAGGCAAGATGAGCCAGTGAGGGCGCCGATTACCACCGCCGGTGTCACCGCTACCTTGGTCTCCAGCAATGTTCATAACGCTTCATCCATCGAAAAACAAAACTTCACTGATGATGTGCCAGCCACCGAGCCGCAGCACGTCATTGTTTATGTAACCGAAACCGGCAGTAAATATCATTGTAGCGGCTGTTCTTATCTCGCGAAGAGCTGCATCCCAATTGAGCTGGAAACAGCCAAGCAAAGTTACGGCCCCTGCTCAAAATGCTGCCCACCAAAATAACTAATTTATTCGCTATACCTTTCCCTTCCCTATCCATAGCTGTTAAGGGCGCCGTTGCTAAACAACGGCGCCCTTAACAGTATATTTAAATATACCATTTGTATTATATTTGGTTATGCATTTTTTCGTTAGAGTACTGCCCCAATAGATAAGCGATGCTCGCTATTTAGCGTTTTGACTTTAAAAACAGCATCAACCAAACTGTCAGAAAGCAGACAACATAACCTACGATAAAATATAACAGCATATGCATCACCAGTGGCGGATAGGTGTCATTATACCAACGGTTATTAATTAATCTCGGCAGCAAGACCCCGCCAATCGTCACACCAAGACTAATCCAAAGCGCCTGTTTTAATGCCTGTCTAATCACAATTGTCGCCCTTTCTTACCGTCTAAAACTGCTCGAGGCCGTCACTCCAGCTCAAAAAGCTGCCTAGTAAATTTTTTGGCGGCATCGGTTGCTGCAATACCGCCCATCGCCGTCTCGCGCAGCTGAATCGGCAATTGCCGCCCAACGTGGTACATCGCTTCAACCACCTCGTCAGTTGGGATGACGCTAGTCATGCCCGCCAGCGCCAGATCGGCCGAAAGTAGGGCATTGACCGTCTGGGAAGCATTGCGCTGGGCGCAAGGTACCTGCACCAGACCCGCCACCGGGTCGCACACCAAGCCCATCGAATTCATCAGCGTAAAGCATACAGCGTCCAATGCCTGACGAGGGCTGCCACCCGTCAGTTCCACTGCCGCCGAGGCCGCCATTGCCGCAGCGACACCGCACTCTGCTTGACAGCCACCCTCCGCGCCTGAAACCGTGGCGTTTTTCATAATGATTGCACCTACGCCCGCAGCGGTGAGCAATCCGCACAGCGTTTGATGCTGCGTCAGCGAAAGTGCCTCTTTCAACGTGAGCAGCACCGCAGGCACAATGCCACAGGCGCCCGCAGTAGGGGCGGCGCAAATTTTACCCATGGCGGCGTTCACTTCGCTACAAGAAAGCGCGTAGGCCATCGCCTTATTGACCAGCGCGCCGCACAGTCCACCGTTTTGTTCGGCATAGCGATTCTGAGGCGCACTAATGCCCGAAACCAGCCCCAACACCGTTGGCATCGGCACTTTTAAAGCCCTATGGGCGGATGCTTCCATCACATCGTAACGTTTCTGAAGTAACTTAAATATTTCGTCCTCGGTTTTACCCGTTAGCTTTTTTTCATTCTCTAAAATAACCTTCCAAAGCGGTGCGTTATTTTTTTTCGCTAAGTTTAGCATTCCGTCAAAATTGCCGTACATCAAAACGCCTCCCCTTCGCTTAGGTTAATTGCCTGCACGCTGAGTACATTGTTCACCTGTTTTAGGCGCGCGACCACTGCATCGTCAATCGACGCGTCGGTCTCGATGATGCAAAAGGCAGTTTCCCCCCGAGCATGTCGGCTGACCTTCATCGTGCCAATATTCATGCCGACTTCGGCCAGCACCCGCGACACATCGCTGATAACCCCGCGCCGGTCGTTCTGGCTGATAACCAGCGTACTCGACTGCGCCGAAATATCTGTGAGAAAACCATTTATCTCGCAAATGATAATCTGTCCCCCACCAACGGAAGAGCCTATAATCTCCTGGCGGCTGCCATCTTTCATAAAGAACGTCATCTTGACGGAATTTTCGTGTACGTTTAGCAGTTCTATCGGGTGAAAATCCCATGTAAGCCCGGCTTGTTCGCCAAGTGCAAAGGCGTTAGAGATTCGCTCATCGTCCTCAGGAAAACCCAAAACACCCGCTACCAACGCGCGGTCAGTGCCGTGCCCCCTGTAGGTTTGCGCAAATGAACCATGCATCCCAAACGACACATGATCAAACGATCCCGCGACGATGGTGCGCGCAATACGTGCCAACCGGGCCGCGCCCGCCGTGTGCGAGCTCGATGGTCCAATCATCACCGGTCCAACTGCCTCAAAGACGCTGATATCCATAAAAACACCCCCAAATTTTACAGGGCATACCGGCATTTCTTATTGCCAGTATGCCCAGAAACTACAACAGTATTGCCATCAACGCCGGCGTTAGATAGGCTTCTAGCACCGCCGCCACCGCCAGCAGCGGTACAATTACCAGCACAGAGATTCTCGCCAACTCCGCCAACAGCGTCAAGAATGACATATCGCGTTTTTTATAGAGAACCCGCGCACTGATATCCAAACAAAGCGCAATGCCCATGGCTGCGCTGATAAGCAGCGCAGGAATCTCAAACACGCCATGCGGCGCGATAGATACCACCAGCTCAAAAGGTCCGCCGATTCCCGCGGTACCCATGATGGCTGAAATAATGCCAACAAGCACCGCATTTAACGCCAAGGCCGCCAATGGCACAAATATAAATGGCACGACACCCGTCACAACCGCCATACCGGACGCGATAAAGTTGTTAAAAAACAAGCCCATAACGCTTAATTGCCCACTTTCGTTAATCACGTCCTTCTCGTTGAACATTTCGGAAAGCTGCATGATCTGCTGCTCCATCTTGGTAGGGTCAGCCTGATACTGCGCCGAAAAGACAAAGTGTGCCGTAATGGCGACAGCAAAAAATACAACCAACATCAGAAGAATCGAAACTAGCAACCGCCTCAAAAATTTAAATGCTCGCTGATATTCCATTATAATAAATGTCATTTCATCCCTCTTTAAGTCCATCCTTTTCTTAGCTGTTATTTTAGCATAACCACTCGGTATACACAAGCACGGGGTCGATGGCAAAGTACTTCTTTTTGTCATTTTGTGCGGTTAGTAGTTTCTAATTTCACTCATGATGTACCGGATTCTCGATACATAATTAGGTATTATTCCGTTTTTTGATAGAAATGGTAACATTTTGTTGAAAAGCAGAATGCGTCGTGTTAATATTATTACTAACAAGTTGAACAACCTTATTCTGAGGGATTATGGCGGTAAAGGTGCATCGGTTAAGAAGGCACCCAGAAGTTATGGAGTTGAGAATAATGAGGTTTAGAAAAGACGCCATCACTAAGCTGATGACTCAATACCGTGCACAGTTGCCTGCGCAAGAATCCTTTGAAAACAAACGGAAAATGATGCTGGAATACATTGCGTTGTATTACGATAACAATAGAGCGCCTCAGGCACTGGTTGCGCGTTTGCGTTATCTTGAGCGGGGCCGTTCTGTTGGGTATAATGTACTGGCCGCTTTGACGGGCGGCGTGATTAGCTGCACCGTGATGATAATTTGCAGCGGATGCTTTAGCCCATACAGAATTTTTTTAGGCTGTGCTGTTTATCTGATTTTAACAGCATCGTTGGCCTATGCGGCTTATAGCATCATCATGCTAGGAATGCGGTGTTTTTTAGACACTAACCCTTATTTTACTGATGAATATGAAGCTGAGCGCATCCGCGAAATCCTCGCAGAAGCCGTTAGCGAAATTGCTCAGATGCGTTTACAACTTTAGCCTTTTACCATCCTGTTCGTTTCAAGCAGGATCAATAAAGGGCGGCCCAGCCCGCCGCCCTTTTAGTCGATTTTCACATCATTGTGACAGGCGGCGGAAAAGAGTCATTCCTCCTTTTCCGCCGCCTGCTTTTTGTGCTTTTATACTTTTTGCTTTGTTAAGCATAGCACAGTATGGGTCAATTAGCCCTTTTTGCTCAGCGCCTCGTTCACTGCCACGGCGCAGGCGACAGTTGCACCCACCATGGGGTTGTTGCCCATGCCAATCAGACCCATCATGTCAACATGTGCGGGTACCGATGAGGACCCTGCAAATTGCGCATCGCCATGCATGCGGCCCATCGAGTCAGTCAGACCGTACGAAGCCGGCCCCGCCGCTACGTTGTCGGGATGCAGCGTTCTTCCGGTGCCGCCGCCTGAAGCCACCGAAAAGTAGCTTACGCTGTTGGAAAGAGCCCACTTTTTATAGGTACCAGCGACCAGATGCTGAAAACGTGTCGGATTGGTCGAGTTGCCGGTAATTGAGACATCAACATGCTCGAGCTTCATAATAGCGACGCCCTCCAGCACCTCGTTGGCACCGTAGCAACGTACAGCCGCACGCTCCCCGCGGGAAAACGCCCGCTCTGAAACAACCGAAACCTCATTCTTGGTAAAATCATATTCGGTCTGCACATAGGTAAAACCGTTGATACGCGCAATAATATAGGCAGCATCTTTGCCAAGGCCATTCAAGATGACCTTCAGCGGCGTTTTACGTGCCTTGTTTGCAGTTTTGGCGATCCCGATTGCACCCTCTGCAGCCGCGAACGACTCATGTCCAGCCAAAAAGCAGAAGCATTTGGTCTCTTCACGCAGCAACATGGCACCTAAGTCGCCGTGACCTTGTCCAACGCCGCGCTCTTCTGCGACTGAACCGGGTACAGTAAAGGCCTGAAGGCCATTGCCAATGAGACCGGCCGCCTCGACGGCACTTTTTGCACCCTTTTTCAACGCAATAGCAACACCAAGCGTATAAGCCCAAACCGCATTTTCAAATGCGATGGGCTGCACGCCCTTGACGATATAATCCACATTGATTCCGTTTTCAAAACACAATTCATTGGCTTCCTCTAAACTTTGAAAGCCATTGGCAGCCAGACAGGCGTTTATTTTGTCTATCCTGCGCTCCATTCCCTCAAATTTAACCATCTTGCAGCACCCCCTTAGAGTTCTCTAGGGTCGATATAGGAGGCTGCGCCTTCATATCGACCGTAGGTTCCTATGTTTTTTTCATAGGCAGTCTTTGCTTCCACACCGTGGCGGATATCTTCAAGCATTTTGCCCACTCGGACAAACTTATAGCCGATGACTTCGCGGTTTTCGTCAAGCGCCATCTCAAGAATGTACCCCTCGACCATTTCAAGATAACGCACACCCTTGGCGCCAGTTGAAAAAATGGTCGCGGTCTGGCTGCGCAACCCCTTCCCGAGGTCCTCAAGCGCAGCGCCTATCGGCAGGCCGCCCTCTGAGAATGCGGTTTGGGTGCGTCCATAAACCAACTGCTTAAAAATTTCACGCATCGCCACGTTGATGGCGTCGCATACCAGATCGGTGTTAAGCGCTTCAAGGATGGTTTTTCCAGGCAGAATCTCGCCCGCCATCGCGGCAGAGTGAGTCATGCCAGAGCATCCAATTGTTTCGACCAACGCCTCCTGAATAATGCCGTCCTTGACGTTCAAGGTCAGCTTGCAGGTCCCCTGCTGGGGGGCGCACCAGCCCACACCATGCGAAAGCCCTGAAATATCGGTGATTTCCTTGGCTCTAATCCACTTGCCTTCTTCAGGAATTGGCGCAGGGCCATGACAGTGCAGGCAGCGCACCTGCTGCATCTGTTCAACTTCATGCGAATACTGCAATTGATATTCCTCCTTATCGTTACCGTTTGGCAGCGTATATTTTCATGGGTAATTATAGCACAGCCCGATCGCAACCGCAATGAACTGCAAAACCAATGTGTTTTGTCGGCTTGCAGCCTCGGCTGGCAATTGAAAGGTTGATGTTGATGTTTTTTTGAACAAAATGCCGATTAAACCACGGCTTTCATTACGCCATTACCACTTTTTTAGCGGTCTGCAAGGCCTTGACTTTCGTCAAAAGTCACAGTTTTAGTTGTAATAATTTTACGGAAAACGTTTTTACGTTCTCCTCTCGGCATAGGGTTATTTACCTTAAAATGGATATTTTAGTTGCTTTTTGCGCATTATAACCTGTATTTTGATACTTGAAGGGCCAACTGACGATTTTTTATGGAATTCATTTTCATGTTGTCTCGCTTTCAATAATTTGCTGCCTCTAGGAAGTTTAATAGCGAAACTTTTATCTGGCATTTATAGTGGTTAGTAATATTAGTTGCATTGACAACTTTCTATTTCAGTGCTATGCTTAGGTAATACTTCCCTCATGAAAGGATTCATTATTTTTATGGATACTGATGCTTCATTTCAAGCACAGCAAGATCAAAAATATATCATTATGACCCAAACGCCCATTCCGCAGCTGGTTGGTCGGCTGGCCATGCCCACAATCTGTGCCATGCTTATCACCGCCATCTATAACATGGCTGATACCTACTTTGTCAGCCAGATTGGCACCAGCGCATCGGCAGCAGTCGGGGTCATTTTTTCGTTGATGGCGATTATTCAGTCGGTGGGGTTCACCTTTGGTATCGGTTCTTCGGTGTTGGTCTCCCGCATGTTGGGCGAAAAACGCAGACAGGAGGCCTGTGAATCGGTTGCGACAGCTTTTTTTACGGCGCTGGTTTTCGGTGCGCTGCTGTCGATCATCGGCCTTCTTTTTCTCGATGAGCTCGTATTACTTTTGGGTGCTACCGAAAGCATCGCCCCTTATGCCCGCGACTACGCCCGCTATATTCTTATCGGCGCGCCTTACATGGCGGCCAACTTTGTGTTGAACACTTCTCTGCGTGGACAAGGTAACGCCTTTTATGGCATGATTGGAATCATGTCGGGTGGTATTCTCAACATAGCGCTTGACCCGATCATGATCTTTCACATGGGCCTAGGCATCAGCGGCGCGGCGCTGGCCACCATCATCAGCCAGTTTGTCAGCTTCGTCATTCTTTTTTATTTTAATTTAGGTAAGCATGGTGCTCTTCCGCTTAAAATACGCAATGTGCGCCTGTCCTATAAACTGTTTGTCGATATCATCAGAGGCGGCACCCCCTCGCTGTTCCGTCAGGGGCTGGCCAGCATCGCCATGGTATTCATGATCCGTTGTTGCAAGCCATTTGGTGACCCGGCCATCGCTGCCATCAGCATCGTCACCCGTCTGATGATGTTTGTTATTTCGGCAATGATCGGCTTCGGGCAAGGCTTTCAGCCGGTTTGCGGCTTTAACTACGGTGCAAAGCGGTTTGACCGTGTCAAAGAATCGTTTTGGTTTTGTGAAAAAGTATCGCTTTTGATCCTCGTCATTGCAGGTGCGATCATGTTTTGGCTGGCACCGCAGGCCATCGCCGCTTTTAGGCGGGACGACCTTGAGGTTATTGCCATCGGTACCACAGCGTTAAGGCTGCAATGTCTTGTACTGCCACTGCAAAGCTTTTTCATCATGTCCAATATGTACCTACAATGCACCGGACAAAGCGGCCCCGCAACACTGCTAGCCAGTGCACGGCAGGGTATTTTCTTCTTGCCGGGCACGCTGATCTGGCCCGCACTGTTCGGCCTTTTAGGGGTTCAGATTGTGCAGCCGATATCGGACATCTGCTGCTTTGTCCTGGCTGTTTACTTGAGCCGCCGTTTTTTACGCGACTTAAACCAACAGCTTTCTGACCAATTGAGAGCGGAGGGAAAAGCATGAATCGCGCCATAGTACCTGCAAACAAATTCATTTCCATGATCTATCGGTATACCCGCCGTTATTTTGCCCGCGAGCTTCAGGCCTCCAAGCTGGACGCTGGGCAGCTGCCATTTTTGCTGCACCTCTACCGCTGCCCCGGCGTCACACAAGAACAGCTCTCCTGTGCGCTGGGCATGGATAAAGGCACAACAGCACGCAGCGTGACACAGCTGGAAGAATGCGGCCTGGCCTATCGCACGCCGGATGAAAACGATCGCCGCATCAATCATGTATTCCCATCGCCGGCTGCCCTTGCGCGAGAGGACGAACTTTTCGCCATCATCGGCCGGCTGCACGAATTGCTCTTTGAAGGATTTTCTCCCGCGGAGCGCGCACAGGCGCTGTCGCTCATTATACGCATGAAGGACAATATTGAAAAGGAATTTTTAGAATAGCTGTCGGCGTTTTATTATCATTTTGTTGGAGGTAATAGGAATGAAAAGCATCGGGTTTATCGGCATCGGCGTCATGGGTGAATCAATGGCGCGCAATTTGAGCAGGCATGGGTTCAAAGTGTTCATTTATAACCGAACCAAATCAAAAGCTGAATCGCTAATTGCCGAGGGGCTTACTTGGTGCGACAGCGTAGCCGAGTGTACTGCCGGGCGCGATGCTGTCGTTACCATCGTCGGCTACCCCAAAGACGTCGAAGAGGTCTATTTCGGGGAAGGCGGCATTATCGCAAACGCGAGGCCGGGTGCATATATCATCGACATGACCACCACCAGCCCCCAACTTTCCAAACGTATCTATGAAGAAGCCCGCGCCCACGGTCTTTCTGCGCTGGATGCCCCGGTTTCAGGCGGCGACGGCGGTGCCAAAAATGGCACGCTGGCCATCATGGTCGGTGGCGACAAGCCGGCGTTCGATACCTGCATGCCGTTGTTTGAAGCAATGGGTAAAAATATTTTCTACGAAGGTCCGGCTGGCAGCGGTCAGCATGTTAAGATGGCAAACCAAATTGCCATTGCAGGTACCGTCACCGGTGTGTGTGAGGCAGTGGCTTATGCCCGTGCTGCAGGCGTAGACCTCGATACCATGCTCAAAACCATCGGGAGCGGCGCAGCGGCAAGCGCTCAGCTGCAAAAGGTCGCACCTAAAATGATCTCGAGCGATTTTGCACCCGGCTTTTATATCAAGCATTTTATCAAGGACATGTCTATTGCACAGCAAGAAGCACAAGCCGTCGGATTGTCTCTTGAAATTTTACAGCAGGCCTGCCGGATGTATCAAAAGCTTGAGGCTGAGGGCAAGGGCGACAACGGCACGCAGGGCATTATTGAGTATTATGATAAATAGCGCCGACTAAAACCGCGCAAAACAAAAGACCCCCGTCTCCGAAGACTAGAAGACGGGTGCTTGCGTTAAAAGTAGCGCATTTAGAACTTATATAAAACGAGAAATTTTACTTTCTAAACACTGCGAGGCCCCCGTCTTCGAAACCGAATACGGGGACCTCGCTATTTACACGCCATTCAGCGAACAGCGATTCTCTGTTAACCGCAGGGGGCTGCTTAGTACATGCCACCCATGCCGCCCATGCCGCCGCCAGCAGGCATTGCGGGCTCATCCTTGACCGGCTCGCTAACAAGCGATTCGGTGGTGAGTACCATTGCCGCGACCGAAGCTGCGTTTTGCAGAGCGCTTCTGGCAACCTTGGTCGGGTCGACGATGCCGGCCTCAACCATATCGACATACTCCTCGCTCTCGGCGTTAAAGCCGTAGCCAACTTTACCGGTGCGCTTGATCTGGTCAATGATGACCGAACCTTCAAGACCTGCGTTCATAGCAATCTGGCGAACCGGCTCTTCAAGGGCACGCAGCAGGATTTTTACACCGGTCTTTTCGTCACCCTCTAAGCCGGAGATCAGCTTCTCGACAGCGGGCATCGCGTTGAGCATCGCTACGCCGCCACCCGCGACAAGACCTTCTTCGACAGCAGCCTTGGTAGCCGAGAGGGCGTCTTCAATACGAAGCTTCTTCTCCTTCATCTCAACTTCGGTCGCAGCACCAACCTTGATAACAGCGACGCCACCAGCGAGCTTGGCAAGGCGCTCCTGCAGCTTCTCGCGGTCGAAGTCGGAAGTGGTGTTCTCAATCTCAGAGCGGATCTGTGCAACGCGAGCCTTAATGGCAGCAGAGTCGCCCGCACCGTTGACGATGACAGTGTTTTCCTTGGTGACCTTGACCTGGCTAGCACGGCCGAGCATGTCGACAGTAGCATCCTTGAGGTCATAGCCGAGATCGCTGCTCACGACGGTGCCGCCGGAGAGTATTGCGATATCCTCAAGCATAGCCTTGCGGCGGTCGCCAAAGCCCGGAGCCTTGACGGCAACACAGGTAAAGGTTCCGCGCAGGCGGTTGACCAACAGCGTTGCAAGCGCTTCGCCCTCAACATCCTCAGCGACGATAACCAGCTTCTTGCCCGACTGCACAATCTGCTCAAGCAGGGGCAGAATTTCCTGAATGGAAGCGATTTTCTTGTCAGTGATCAGCAGATAGGCGTCGTCTACAATAGCTTCCATCTTGTCGGTGTCGGTAACCATGTAGGGGGAGATATAGCCGCGGTCAAACTGCATGCCCTCGACGACCTCGGTGTAGGTCTCGGCGGTTTTAGACTCCTCAAGGGTAATAACGCCGTCGGCGCCGACCTTATCCATAGCCTCGGCAATCAGCTTGCCGATAACGGCGTCACCCGCCGAAACGGTTGCGGCGGAAGCGATATCGGCCGAACCGGAAACTTTCTTGGAGTTCTCCTTGATGGCAGCAACAGCAGCATCAACAGCCTTCTGAATACCGCGCTTGACAACCATGGGGTTGGCACCCGCAGCAACATTCTTCATACCCTCACGCACCAGTGCCTGAGCCAGCAGTGTCGCGGTGGTGGTGCCGTCGCCAGCAGCATCGTTGGTCTTGGTGGCAACCTCTTTAACAAGCTGCGCACCCATGTTCTCAAAGGGATCCTCAAGCTCGATCTCCTTAGCGATGGTCACGCCGTCATTTGTGATAAGCGGCGCACCATACTTCTTGTCAAGTACAACGTTGCGGCCCTTGGGTCCGAGCGTAATTTTAACGGTATCAGCAAGCTTATCAATGCCCGCTTGTAAAGACTTTCTGGCTTCTTCGCCGTAGGAAACAATCTTAGCCATAGTAAATTTCCTCCCTTTATTCTTTATTGGTAATGATTATTCAACAATTGCAAGGATGTCGGACTGACGCAGGATGGTGTATTCCACGCCGTCAACCTTGACTTCGGTTCCGGCATATTTGCTCATGAGAACCTTGTCCCCTGCCTTGAGATACATTTTCACCTCTTTGCCATCCACGATACCGCCGGGGCCCACCGCAATAACCTCAGCAACCTGAGGCTTTTCCTTAGCAGAACCTGCGAGGATGATTCCACTCTTGGTGGTTTCTTCCGCTTCAACCATTTTGATTACGACTCTGTCAGCCAACGGTTTAATGTTCATTGCTGTTCCTCCATTTATATATATTTTCATTTGACTTATTTAGCACTCTAATCTTTTGAGTGCTAAGAATATTCTAGCCTATTTTTCAAAAAAATCAAGGGATTTTTGAGATTTTTTTCAAAATTTACAACAAATTCATTTTTGTTTATCGCGGTTTAAATCTACAGTTCAATTCCAAACGGATTCTTGGAAATCGAAAAATATATTTAACTCTTTCTGGGCCAAGATGCTTAGTCATTTAAGAGCGCCATTTATTCTTTGTTTATAAACTGTGTGCCAATAACACATCGCTAGGTTGCCCCGATTAAAGCGCCGGTTACACCGTGCAGCTATTTTTGATAAAAATACTTTAAGCACAAACGATCTACGTCAATCAGGATTAAATCAGAAAATGCATATCGCGCATAACAGGTTTTTTTAAAACCCGAACGAGAATTCCCAGCTCAAAACTACCGAGGGCTTTTTCTACCTTTTTAGCTCTTAAATTTCGTACTACAAACAGCAGTTGACCAACATTAACAAGATGCCAAACAGCACCCCTGCAACGCCGTAGCCCGGCTTTTTACCGCACAGTGCCTCTGGCAACAGTTCGGCTACCGAAATTGCGCTCATCAGTCCCGCAATGCCACAAAACATCATGGCGAGCCCACGCTCGGTGAGCACCGGTTGCAAAAAGCGCAGCGCCAGCAACGCGCCCAGCGGCTCCGCTGCGCCCGAGACCGTTGCCAGCAGCAGTGCGGGCGGGCGGCGCTGGAGCGCGGCATATATCGGCAAGGCAATTGATATTCCCTCCGGAATGTTGTGCAGCGCAATAGCGGTGCAGAGCCTTATCCCCATGTTGACGTTCTGACTCGCACTTAAAAAGACCGCCATACCTTCGGGCAGATTATGTATCATCAGCGCCAGCATCGAAAACAACCCCAGCCGCAGCAGTTGCCGTTCTCGCTGGGTACCGATCCGCTCAAACCCGCTGGGCAGTGCAGAATCTAGCAGCTGAGAGCAAAGCATACCCGCCGAGCAAGAAAAAACCGCCACAGCGGCACCGGCCGCCCCCGGCATCTCAAACAACAGCACCTCGGTCGCTTGTGGCAGCAGTTCAAGTAACGAGACAGCCAACATAACCCCGGCCGAAAAACCCAGCGCAAACGTCAGCAACGACGCTTTTGGGCGTCGTACCGCCACGGCGAGCAGCGCGCCAATCACAGTAGCACCTCCGGCCGCCGCACTTAAAGCCAGCGGTATGATTGCATTTTGTGGCACAGTGCATCACTCCTTTTACGGCGGCCAATCTTTTGTTGCCACCACATCAATAGCTATTCACCTCAAAGGCAAATTATTTGCTCATCGGTTGCTGCGCGATTGACAAAATACCCTTTCGGGTGGTAATCTTTTTATATCATTTAATGATATATTTGGAAAAGTTTAATCGGCACAGCATAATATTGCATATTTATGTACAAAAGAAATTATAACAGCAGACTTCAACAGGAAGGAACAAGACGATGAAAAAAATGAGAAAATCAAAGCCCTTTGTCTATACAGCAGTAACCGTTTTGCTTGCGTTCTATGCGTTTAGCAGCGCTGTCAACTTTAATCCGATGTACAGCGACGGTGCATTTTTTTGGTGTGCCGCTATAAGCGCCTACACCCTGACATGGTGCGTCTTTAAATTGGGTGGTGCTATCTTACGGTTGGATTCAGGCATTCCCGGTCGCGGACCGATCAACCTGGATACAATAAATTTCAAATTATTCCCCAAAGTGGCAAAACTGCTTTTAATAGTGCCGTGGGTACTGTTTATAGGCATCAATATATTTTCGACACCATTGTTCCACTATAAGACTTATCGCGACCAGCTTGGCGCTGTTAGTCAACAGGTGTTCTCCAGCGACATGCAAGCCGTCGATCTCTCTCAGGTGCCGATTGTTGATAAAGAGCTTGCCCGAAAACTGGCGGATAAAAAGCTTGGCGAGCGCGCTTCGCTTGGCAGCCAAGTCGTCCTCGGCGAGCCAACAATACAGATGAACAACAACAAGCTCATTTGGGCAGTACCGCTTTATCATTCTGGTGTTTTTAAATGGTTGACTAATCTTTCGGGAACCCCTGGTTACATTGTCGTATCCGCAACCAATGTCAACGATGTCGATTATGTTGAAGGGCACAAAATTAAATACCAACCCCAATCACACCTCATGTACGATATCGGCCGTCATACACGTTTTACCGCCGCTTTGTTTGAGGGAATAACCGATTTTTCTTTCGAGCTTGACGATTCCGGCGTCCCTTATTGGATCGTGACCACCTACAAGAATTTGCGCGGTTTCGCGCTTCCAGAAGCGACCGGTGTCATTATTGTCAACGCCTCAACGGGCGCGACTCAAAAACACGATATTACAAACGTCCCCGAGTGGGTAGACCGCGTACAGCCAGAATATTTTATTCGTAGACAAATCGCAAACCAGGGCGAATATGTTCACGGCATATTTAACTTCGCCGACAAGGATAAGTTCCAACCGTCAGAAGGTCAGGCGGTTGTTTATAACAATGGGCGTTGCTATCTGTTTACTGGGCTAACCAGCGTAGGCAATGACGAAAGCGCCATCGGGTTTATGATGGTGAACATGGTTACTAAAAAACCCTTGCTCTATCAGATGAACGGTGCAACCGAATACGCCGCACAAGGCTCAGCACAGGGCAAGGTTCAACACCTTGGCTATTACGCTTCATTCCCGCTTATCATCAACGTGGACAGTGTTCCCACCTATTTTATGACGCTCAAGGATCGGGAGGGGCTGATCAAACAGTACGCCTTGGTCTCAGTGTCCAACTATTCCACCGTGGGGGTTGGCGAAACGATAACTCAGGCGTATCGAAACTACCAGACAGCACTGCGCCAAAGCAACGACAGCAGTCAACTTTTGCCTTCATCCGGCTCAGAACAAAAACTGACAGGCACCGTAGAACGCATTGCAAGCCAATATAATGGCGAGGATACAATTTACTTTGTCATTTTATCCGATTATAAAAATAAGATTTATACCGTTAATTCAAGTCTCTCTTCCGAACTTGCGCTCACCCGTGAAGGGGACCGTGTGAAAATCACGTACTGGGGAGACGGACAAAACACACAACCGATTGTTGAGACCACCGGTTTTGACAACTTACAATATATGCAAAAATAACATTCTGACAGAAGGAAACTTTGATGAGGATTCTTGTCGTCTCAGACACTCACCACGATTTTGACACGCTCTACCGCCTTGTACTGCGCGAAAAAGACCGTATCGACCTGCTGTTGCACCTTGGTGACGGCGCACAGGATGTTGACGATCTGCGTGCCGTGTGGCCACTGCTGTCGATGCGTTTTGTGCGGGGCAACTGCGACTACACTTCCACCGCGCCAGATACAGCGGTGGTCGAGGCGGACGGCGTGCGCCTGCTTCTGACACATGGTCACCTGTTCAACGTCAATTATACGACCGAACGACTGGCAGCCGAGGCAAGGCGGCAAAACGCCACAGTGGCGCTGTTCGGGCACACCCATCGTCAGCTCTGCCGCAGCGAGCTGGGCGTGCAGGTGATGAACCCCGGTAGCCTTAGCAAACCCCGTGACGGCAAGTTTGGCTATGGCGTGATAGAAACCGTACAAGGTCAGCCGGTCTGTTCACTGCACCGGTTTGAATAAAAACAGTGTACACTGTCAAAACACCCGATTCGTTCAATATTAAAAATCCCGCTGCACAACGATGTGCAGCGGGATTTTCTGATAATGATTAACCGATGGCGGTACCAGAGGGAACCGCATCATCCACAAAAATGACCTTACAGCCGCTTTCCTCACTGGTGGCGGCCAGCAGCATACCCTGGCTCTTTTGACCGGCGAATTTGGCCGGCTTGAGGTTGGCCACTACAATAATTTTGCGGCCGACCAGCTCCTCCGGCTTATATTCGCCCTTGATGCTGGACACAATTTGTCGCCCGCCCAAACCGTCGTCGAGCGTCAGCTTCAAGAGGTTGCGCGCCTTGGGCACCTCTACGCATTCAAGCACCTTGCACACTCTAAAATCGAGCTTGGCAAAATCATCAATAGCAATCTCGGCCTTCAAAGGTTCGGCCGTAGCTTTAGGCGCCGCTTCGGCCTCAGGCTCTTGTGGCTGCGCTGCGGCCAGCTCCTCG